>JAAVHY010000021.1 GCA_014799485.1 Clostridiales bacterium
AACATGGCAAAGAAGCAGTTCAAAGCGGAATCCAAGCGGTTGATGGACCTGATGATCAACTCCATCTACACCCACAAGGAGATCTTCCTCCGGGAGATCATCTCCAACGCCAGCGACGCCATCGACAAGCTGGCCTACCTCTCCCTCACCGACGACACGGTGAAGACCAAGCGGGGCGATATGCGCATCACCGTCACCCCGGACAAGGCCGCCCGCACCCTCACCGTGTCCGACAACGGCGTGGGCATGAGCGAGGACGAGCTGGAAAAGAACCTGGGCACCATCGCCCGCAGCGGCTCCCTCCAGTTCAAGGCGGACATGGGCCAGGACGAGAAGAGCGCCGCCGATATCATCGGCCAGTTCGGCGTGGGCTTCTACTCCGCCTTCATGGTGGCCGACGAGGTCACCGTCATCACCCGCCGCCACGGCGAGGACGGGGCCCACTGCTGGAAATCCTCCGGGGCGGACGGTTACACCATCAGCGAATGTGAAAAGGATGCCCCCGGCACCGACGTGATCATGCACCTCAAGCCGGACACCGAGGACGAAAACTACAGCGAATACCTGGAGACCTCCCGCCTCCAGTCCCTCATCAAGAAGTACTCCGACTATATCCGCCACCCCATCCGCATGGAGGTGGAGGACTACCGCCAGAAGGAGAAGCCCGCCGATGCCGGGGACGACTACAAGCCCGAGTGGGAGACGGTCATCGAGGAGAAGACCATCAACTCCATGGTGCCCCTGTGGCAGCGCCCCCGCTCCAAGGTCAAGCAGGAGGAATACGACCGCTTCTACCAGGAAAAGTTCGGCGACTGGCAGGCCCCCCTGGCCACCGTCACCACCTCCTCCGAGGGCACGGTGACCTTCAAGGCCCTGCTGTTCGTCCCCTCCGCCACCCCCTATGACTTCTACACCCGGGAGTACGAAAAGGGCCTTCAGCTCTACTCCTCCGGCGTGCTCATCATGGACAAGTGCGCCGACCTGCTCCCCGACTGCTTCCGCTTCGTCAAGGGCGTGGTGGACTCCCCCGACTTCTCGCTGAACATCTCCCGCGAGATGCTCCAGCATGACCGCCAGCTGAAGATCATCGCCACCGCCCTGGAAAAGAAGATCAAGAACGAGCTGGTCAAGCTGATGAAGGACGACCGGGAGAAGTACGAGAAGTTCTGGGCCGCCTTCGGCCGCCAGCTGAAGTACAGCGTGGTGGAGGGCTACGGCGCGAAGAAGGAGCTGCTCCAGGACCTGCTGCTGTTCACCACCTCCAAGGAGAGCAAGCTGTCCTCCCTGGCCGAGTACGTGGAGCGCATGGCCGAGGGCCAGGAGTTCATCTACTACGTCTGCGCCGACACCACCGAGCAGGCCGCCCGTCTGCCCCAGGTGGAGCGGGTCGCGGACAAGGGCTGGGAGATCCTCTACCTGACGGAAGAGGTGGACGAGTTCGTCATGAACGCCCTGGCCGAAGTGTCCGGCAAGAAGCTGAAATCCGTCTCCGACCCGGACGCCCTGCCCGAGACCGACGAGGAAAAGGCGGAGCAGGAGAAGCAGGCGGAGGAGAGCAAGCCCGTCCTGGACTTCGTCAAAGAGACCCTGGGCGAGCGCATCCACGAGGCCCGCGTCTCCAAGATCCTCAAAACCGCCCCGGTCTGCATGACCGCCGACGGCCCCATGTCCCTGGAGATGGAAAAGTACTTCGCCAAGATGGAGGGCGCCTCCCCCATGGGCGCCATGAAGGCCCAGCGGGTGCTGGAGCTGAACCCGTCCTCCGCCCCCTTCGCCGCCCTCAAGTCCGCCCTGGACAATGACGACAAGGACCGCGCCGCCAAGTACGTGGAGGTGCTGTACCACCAGGCCCTGCTCATCGCGGGCCTGCCCATCGACGACCCCGTCGCCTACACGGAGCTGGTGTGCTCCCTCATGAACTAAGGATTCCCCATTCCCCCGCCCATCCGGCGGGGGAATTTTTTGCAGAAAATTTGCAACCAATCGCTAAAAAGGATACTCTATATAGGCAGAAACCGGTTTTCAGCCCCGCCCCAAAAGGAAGTGAACGCCATGACTGACCAGGAGCTGATCGAACTGTTCCTCGCCCGCTCGGAGGAGGCCGTCCCCGCGCTGGCCGCCCAATACGGACCCTACTGCCGCACCGTCGCCGCCCAGCTCCTGGCCGACCCCCGGGACGTGGACGAGTGTTTGAACGACTGCTGGCTGGCGGTGTGGCGGGCCATCCCCCCGGCGCGGCCGGAGCGTTTCAAAGGCTGGCTGGCCGCCATCGTCCGCAACCGGGCCCTGGCCATGGGCCGGGAGAACAGCCGCCGCCCGCCCACCGTGGGCGAAGCCGCCCTGGAGCTGGCCTCCTGCCTGCCCCCGGGGGGCGACCCCATGGGCGAGGCGGAACACCACGCCCTGGCCGACGCCATCGGCCGCTTCCTCCGCGCCCAGCCCCGGGATATCCGCATCGTCTTTGTCCGCCGCTACTGGTACGCGGACACGGTGGAGGACGCCGCCCGCCGCCTGGGCTGGAGCGTGAGCAAAACCAAAAGCGTGCTGTTCCGCACCCGGAACAAGCTGCGCGACCATCTGCAAAAGGAGGGTTTCCTGTGAAAAAAGAGCAGGTCTTAGAGTTGATGAACACTGTCCCTGCCGACCTCATCGAAGAGGCCGACATCCAGGCCCCCGCCAGGCGCCGCCTCCCGAAAGCCGTCCGCGCCGGCCTTATCGCCGCCTGCCTGTGCCTGGCGTTCGTGGGCACCGCTTTCGCCGCCAACCCGGAGGCGGTGACGGACTTCCTCAGCCGCTTCACCCCCGTCCAGGCGGAGTCCCACACCACGGAGGACGGCGTAAACAGATACCACGTCAGCTACAAGCCCACCGGCTACCCCATCGACAGCTTCAGCCCCGCCCTTCTCGCCGCCGGCGGGAACCGGGGGGATGATCGCCACGTCGAGCTGTCTTTTGACACCTGGGCGGAGGTCCGCGCTTTCATCGGCGAGGATATCCCCTGTTTCCTCCCGGAAACCGGAGAAAATCGGAGCGGGCTGTTCACAGTGTGGCTGGACTATGACCAGAAGGGCCGACTGATTATGGTGGATGTGTCCAAGTCCTGGACCTCCCCCTGGTTCTGGGTGACCATTACGACGGAATATTTTTCCGGCGATTCCACCGGGACAACCGGGTGGGGCATGGTCATCGAATCTGAGTCTGGGGATAGCGCCCAAGTGGAGCTGCTCGAACCCTATCCCATGGCCAACGGCTGCCAGGCTGAGATCGCGCTGTTTACCTTTCCAACAGACCCGGAGAACCCGGATACAGAGGGCAGTGTCGACTGCATCGCCACTTTTGTGCAGGACGGCATCCAGTATCGGGTTCAGAACGGCGGCCGGCTCAAAGAGGAGCCGCTGACCCAACTCTATGACACACTGGACCTCTTCCCCTGACATCCCCATATCCACCCAGCCGCCCCGGACACACGTCCGGGGCGGTTTTTTGCCCAAAAACCTGTTCAGAAAGCCCAAAAGCCCCCGTTCCCCCCCGAATTTTTTGGCGGCAAAACGGGCTTGTATTTTCTCACAAAATAGAATACAATATAGCGTGAATGAATTTGGAAAGGCAACCCTCTTGCGTGTGAAGAAAGGAAGGTTCCCATGAAAATACAAACTGAAAAGGGTCTCGTCCGCCTCACCAGCGACGTGTACTCCAACCTCACCGGCGCGGTGGCCACCAGCTGCTACGGCGTGAAGGGCATGGCGTTCCGCTCCAAGACCGACGGCCTGGTGCATCTTCTCCGCCGGGAGTCCATGTCCAAGGGCGTGAAGATCGTGTACAACGACGACCAGTCCATCTCCATCGATCTGCACATCATCGTGGACAACGGGGTGAACCTGGTGGCCGTGGGCAACTCCATCCAGAGCGAAGTGAAGTACAACGTCCACCGCCTCACCGGGGTGGAGGTGCGCAGCGTCAACGTCTGCGTCGACTCCATGGTGATCGGCTGATGCCGTCCAGACCAGACAGAAAGGATTATCCGAATATGGTAGATATCATTGACGGCGCGCTGTTCCAGCGCATGGTGATCCACGCCTCCGCCTCCATCAACGCCCAGAAGCAGGCCATCAACGACCTGAACGTGTTCCCCGTCCCCGATGGGGACACCGGCACCAATATGTCCCTCACCATCGGCACCGCCGCCGCCGAGGCGAAGAAGAAGCCCGCCGACAGCATCGGCAAGGCCGCGTCCATCAACGCCTCCGCCCTGCTGCGGGGCGCCCGGGGCAACTCCGGCGTCATCCTGTCCCTGCTGTTCCGGGGCGTGTCCAAGGGGCTGAAGGAAAAGGACGAGGCGGACGGCGTCGTCTTTGCCGCCGCCCTGAACGAAGGCGTGTCCGCCGCCTATAAGGCGGTGATGAAGCCCGCCGAGGGCACCATCCTCACCGTGTCCCGGCTGGCCGCCGCCCGGGGCGCGCAGGCCGCCCAGGAGCACAACAGCGTGGAGGCCGTGCTGGAGGCCGCCATCGCCGAGGGCCAGATCGCCCTGGCCGACACCGTCAACCAAAACCCGGTGCTGAAAAAGGCCGGGGTGGTGGACGCCGGCGGCAAAGGCTTCCTGGCCATACTCCAGGGGATGCTGGACGAGCTGCGGGGCCTCCCCGCCCCCGAGGAGGAGGATGACTCCCTGCCCGTGAAGGAGTCCGCCGACTTCGCCGCCCTCACCGACGAGGAGATCACCTTCACCTTTGACACGGTGTTCATCGTGCGCAAGACGGCGGATAAGTCCATCGAGCCCTTCCGCAGCTACCTCAACAGCATCGGCGACAGCCTGGTCATCGGCGAGGACGACGAGGCGTTCAAGGTCCACGTCCACACCGACACCCCCGGCGCGGCGCTGTCCGAGGCCCAGAAGTACGGCACCCTGGAGCTGGCCAAGATCGAAAATATGCGCACCCAGTATGAGGACATGGCGGCGGGCAAGAAACCCCAGAGCACCGACGACCTGGAGCAGATCGAGGCGGAGCTGGAGGCCCAGGAGGAGAAGGACGAGGGCGGCATCGCCGCGCCGGAGAAAAAGTTCGGCGTGGTGGCGGTGTGCGCGGGGGACGGCATGGCCTCCGTGTTCAAGGACCTGGGGGTGGACGGCGTCATCTCCGGCGGCCAGACCATGAACCCCTCCACCGAGGACATTTTGCGGGAGATCGCCCGCACCCCCGCCGAGGTGGTGTTCGTCCTGCCCAACAACAAAAACATCATCATGGCCGCCCAGCAGTGCGTGGGCCTCATCGAAGGCAAGGAGATCGTGGTGGTCCCCACCCGCACCGTGCCCCAGGGCATCTCCGTCCTGCTGGTGCTGGACCCCGAGGCGGACACCGAAACCAACGCCGCCGCCATGGAGGAGGCCCGGAAAAACGTGCGCACCTCCGAGGTCACTTACGCCGCCCGGGACTCCGACTTCGACGGCTTTGAGATCCACGAGGGGGACTACATGGCCCTGGCCGAAGGACAGCTCTTCGGCACCGACCGTGACATCGGCACCCTGCTGGAGCGGCTGGCCCTGGCGGACAGCCAGCAGCAGGCCGAGTTCATCAGCATCTTCTACGGCGAGGACGTGACGGCGGAGCAGGCCACCGAGACCCTGGCCATCTTCCAGCGGCTGTGCCCCAACGCCGAGATCACCCTGCTGTCCGGCGGCCAGCCCGTCTACTACTATATGATCTCTGCGGAATAAGCGAATCGAATTCCTCGAGCGCCCGGGTAAATCCCGGGCGCTTTTTTCATCCCAAAATTTTCTTTGGGGAAAATGTAAAACATGCTTGACATGAAATGTAAAGCGTGCTATACTCCAACTTGTAAAGCGAACTTTACATCACTTCCAATGAGGAGGAACACATAATGGAGCAATGCATTTGCGCCATAAGGAGGGATGACATGGAAAACCGTATCGCCGCCCTGCGGAAGGAGCGGCGCATTTCCCAGGCGGAGCTGGCGGAGGCGGTGGCCGTCACCCGGCAGACCATCATCTCGCTGGAGAGCGGGCGGTACAACGCCTCCCTCCTGCTGGCCCACAAGATCGCGAAATACTTTGAGACCACCATTGAGGACATTTTCTTATTCGAGGAGGAACAATCATGAAGCGCAGCTGCAATTTTGAAAAGAACCCCGCCTTTGTCATCGGCATCACCCTGCTGTGGATTGGCATTTTCATCCGCCACGTACTGGAACTCCAGGGCCCTGTGGCCACTGCGGCCCATTTCCTGTCCGGCGCGGCCTGCGCCCTGGTACTCATCGGTATGCTGTACGGTTCCCCCAAGACCCGGCCCCTGTTCGACCGCTTCCACGCCTTCAAGCTGCGGCTGCTAGGCCGCGAGAGCACTTAATAAGGAGGTCTTGACACTATGCTGATGCGTATGTTTGACACCTCGGATTACGAGCGCTCCCTGCGCCGCCGCCGTCTGCTGAGCTTCGGCCTGCTGGCGGTGGGGCTCACCGGCATCGTCTGCTATTTCCTGCTCATCGACGGCAGCGACGCGCTGCCCGACTTCGCCCGGGGCTTCTACCTGGGCGGGGCCAGCGGTATCTGCATCGGGTCGGTGTTCCTCCTGGTACGGATGCAGTACCTGCTCACCCACCCGGAGGCCCGGAAAAAGGCCAAAATCCAGGAGCAGGACGAGCGGGAAAAAGCTATCATGAATCAGGCATTCCAGTTCGCCGGGATGTTTACCTTCTTTGCCTCCGCCGCTTCCATGTTCGTGCTGGTGGCGGTGAGCATGGCCGCGGCCAGGGCGGTGCTGGGCGTGGTGGCGGTATACTCCATCACCTGGCTGCTGTCCAACATCTACCTGTCCAAAAAGCTGTGAGCGCCCGGTATCTCACGTTAAATATCACCCCGGAGCTTGCGGGGCTGGAAGTCAACACCCTCCTGCGCCGCGCCCTGGGCCTGTCCGGCACAGTGCTGCGGCGGGTCAAGTGGCTGGAGGACGGCATCACCCTGGACGGGGTGCGGGTCAACGTCCGCGTCCGGGTGAGCGAGGGGCAGACGCTGTCCGTCCGGCTGACAGACCCGTCCCCTGCCTCTGGCGTAGTTCCGGCGGAGGGGCCGCTGGACATCGTGTACGAGGACGCCGACCTCATCGTGGTCAACAAAGCCCCCGGGGTGCTGGTCCACCCCGGCCACGGCCACTTTGACGACACCCTGGGCAACTATTTAATGTGGCACTACGCCCAGACCGGGGACGAATCCGACTTCCACCCCGTCCACCGGCTGGATAAGGGCACCTCGGGGCTGGTGGTCATCGCCAAGCACGCCCACGGCCAGGAGAGGCTGAAAAACCAGCTCCACACCAGCCAATTCCGCCGGGTGTACCTGGCGGTGTGCGACGGCGCGCCCCCCGAACCCTCCGGCACGGTGGACGCCCCCATCGGACAGGCGGAGGGCTCGCTGACCGCCCGGGAGGTGCGAGCCGACGGCAAGCCCGCCCGCACACACTACCGGGTGGTGCGGGCCCACGGGCCCCGCTCCCTGGTGGAGCTGGAGCTGGAGACGGGCCGCACCCATCAGATCCGGGTACACATGGCCCACATCGGCTGTCCCCTCACCGGGGACTTCCTGTACGGGATGGAAAACCGGGCGCTGATCGCCCGCCCCGCCCTCCACTCCGCCCATCTGGAGCTGACCCACCCCATTACCGGGGAGCGGCTGGCTTTTGATGCCCCCCTGCCCGCCGATATGCGGGCACTGATCGAGAAGGAGGAACATTCATGAAAGTATTGCGGCGTGCCAGCTTCATTGTGCTGGACCTCTCGGTGATCCTGTGGGCGGCAGGCAGGATATTTCTCCCCCTGCCGGACTGGACAGTGCGGCTGAACGGTGTTATCATGATGATCGCGATGGCGTTGTTGGTGTTTGCCAGTGTGCGCCTCACATACGAATGCAAAAAGGAGAATTGACCATGGCTAAGAACGACCGTTTTCAAGTAGTTCTCACGGAGGGCAACGGCCTCACCAAGCCCCAGACCATAGTGCTGATGGACACCGCCACCGGCGTGCAGTACCTGTTTGTCCAGTCCGGCAACGGGGGCGGGCTGTGCCCCCTGGTGGACAAGGAGGGCGGGCCCCTCACCTGGAACGTGTAGTACAACAAGACGCGGGAAAAGTTCGGGATACCCATCCCGGGCTTTTTTCGTTCCCTCCTGTGACGCCCCGCTCCAAACCGCGTCTTGATAAGTGAAAGGGCCCTTTCAAGGAGTGATGACCATGGACGACAACCGCATCATCGAGCTGTTCTTTGCCCGGGACGAGGCCGCCATCGAGGCCGCCGGCCGGGAATACGGGGCGTACTGCGCCTCCATTGCCCGGGGCATCCTGGGCGACCGGGGGGCGGCGGAGGAGTGCGTCAACGACACCTGGCTGAAGTGCTGGCAGACCATCCCGCCCCAGCGGCCAAAGTCGCTGAAGGGCTACGCGGGGCGCATCGCGCGCAACCTGGCCCTCAGTACCCTGCGCTCGGAAAACGCCCAGAAGCGGGGCGGCGGGCAGGTGGCCCTCGCCCTGGACGAGCTGAGCGAGGTGGTGTCGGGCGGCGAGACCCCGGAGGGCGCGCTGGACCGGCAGGCGTTCCGGGCCGCGCTGGACGGCTTCCTGGCGGGGCTGCCCGCGCGGGACCGGAACCTGTTCCTGCGGCGGTACTGGTACTTGGACAGCGTGGAACAGCTGGCAAAGCGCTTCCGCATGAGCCGCACCCACGTGACCACCACGCTCCACCGGCTGAGGCAGAGGCTGCGCGTCCATCTTCAACAGGAGGGATTCGAACTATGAAAAACCATGAGCTTTTGGATATGATTGGCGAGGCCAGCGAGGACTACGTGCTGGAGGCGGGCGGCGACATAGCGCGGCCCCGCTTCCGCTGGCAGACCCTGGCGGCCTGCGCCGCCTGCGCGGCGCTGATCGTTGCGGCCTATCCAGCCTGGCAGGTACTGTCCCGAAAGTCCGCCCCCGACTCCGTCGCCGGCTTGGAGGATGCTCCCGAAGCGTCCCGGGATCCCGCCGGGGCACTGGTCCAGCGTCCCGGCCTGCATGAATACACCCTGGTAGAGGGCGGGGTGACCATCAAGACCACCCAGGGGGACGCGGAGGTCGCGGCGGGAGGAGCCGCGCCGCCGGCCCTCATGCCGGAGGCCAACCTCCCCGGCGGGGCCTATGACGGCGGCGGGGACGCCGGAAATATCGACTCGGCAAACTCAGACGCCTCCGTCCAGGAGGAGGCTTTCGCTCAGTATGAGCAACTGCTTCGAGGCATGGGTGTGTACGGACAGAGCGAGCCCGTCTACCCTGACTGGTTTGGCGGTAGCTGGCTGGACGGGGAGCACCTGACGGTGGCCGTCGTGGACGGCTTCCGCACACCGGGGCTGGAGGCGCAGATCAGGGAGTGGTGCGGCGGCACAGCGGAAATACTGCTTCCCGGCGTGAAGTACTCCCTCGCCTATCTGGAGGGCCTGAAGGACGAGGTCGGCGCCCTGCTTGACCAGTACGGCCGGCTTTCCAGCGTGATCGACGCCAATGAGATGACCAACCGCGTTGAGCTGGACATCTTCGCGGTGCCCGGCGACGAGCTGCTGGCCGCCCTGGCCGAGCTTGACCCGGAGGGGGACGCGATCTATATCCAGGTGTTCACTGACGTCAGGATCGTCCCCACCGACGGGGCGGCAAAAGATCCCGCCCCTGACGCGCCCGCCGTGGAGTCCGTCCCCGGCGGCGCGCGGGCGGAGCCCTCCATCGGGGCTGAGCCCACCCCCGCCCCGGCGGAGGACAGCGAATGGACAATGCCCGCCGATGAACCCGGCGAAATTGAGGATCTGCCCCAGGCGAAATACGACATCATTGAAGGAGAGTAAATTTTCCTTCCATTTTCCAATCAAATCGGTTATAATACTTGCCAGCCGGACGCGCAAGCCGCCCCGGCTGGCAATTCTTTTACCCGAGGTGACCCATATGGCCCGCAACGATATGAACCGCCCCACTTTGAAGATCTCCTACAACGCCCCCGTGGCCCTCACCTTCGCCCTGCTGTCCCTGCTGGCGCTGGTGGTCAACCACTTCACCAACGGCTGGGCAAACCACGCCCTTTTCTCCATCTACCGGTGCTCCCTGGCCGATCCCCTGGCCTGGTTCCGCTTTTTCGGCCACGTGCTGGGCCACAGCGGCTATGCCCACTACATCGGCAACATGGTGCTGATCCTGGTGCTGGGCCCCAACCTGGAGGACCGCTTCGGCAGCTGGAACGTGCTGTGGGCCATCCTGTTCACCGCCCTGGTGTCCGGGCTGGTGCAGTTCCTCTTCTTCCCGGGCACCGCCCTGCTGGGCGCGTCGGGCATCGTGTTCATGATGATCCTGCTGTCCTCCTTCGGCGGGGTGCGCAACGGCACCATCCCAACCACGCTGATCCTGGTGGCCATCTTCTACCTGGGCGGCGAGCTGTGGGACGCCATCTTCGTCCGGGACAACATCTCCCAGCTCACCCACATCATCGGCGGGCTTTGCGGCACGGTGCTGGGCTTCGCCCTGTCGGGCAGGAAATAGCGTTCCGCTGAATATTCCTGTGTCCAACGGAAAAAAATCCCTTTGGGGGCTTGCATATCCCCACCCGGAGATGTTATGATATGTCACAGAATCCAGCGCCCATTTCGCTCATTCATTGGGTAATCTCAATTATAGGAAAGGACGATCCATTATGAAACAGTTCACCTACACCATCACCGACCCCGTGGGCATCCACGCCCGCCCCGCCGGCCTGCTGGTCAAAGCCGCCAAGGCCCTGGACAGCACCGTCACCATCGCCAAGGCTGACGGCAAGTCCGCCGTGGCCATCAAGCTCATGGCCCTCATGGGCCTGGGCATCAAGCAGGGCGACACCGTCACCGTCACCATCGAGGGCGGCAGCGAGGACGCCAACGCCGCCGCCATGGAGCAGTTCTTCAAAGAGAATCTGTAAGCAGATAAACGCGGGCCCCCGGCAAAGCCGGGGGCCCGTTCTTATCATCACAACAGGCGCGGGAGGCGGCGTCACCCGCCCCATCCCTTGCATACGTCCAGCCACGCCGTATAGCCGGAATACCGCTCCAGCTCCGGGATGGTCAGCTCGATGGCGCTGTTGCCGCTGCCGCAGGCGGGGAAGACCGTCTCGAACCGTTTCAGCGACTCGTCCAGGTATACCGTCACGCCCTCGTTGACCCCAAAGGGGCACACGCCGCCCACCCCGTGGCCCACCAGCGTCTCCACCTCGCCGGGGGCCAGCATTTTCGCCTTCGTCCCGAATTGGGCCCTATACTTGGGGTTGTCCACCTTGGCGTCCCCCGCCGCGACGATCAGGATGGCCCGGCCGTCCACCAGGAAGGACAGCGTCTTCGCGATCCGGCAGGGCTCGCAGTCCAGCGCCTGGGCCGCCAGCTCCACCGTGGCGCTGGACACGTCGAATTCCTGTATGCGTTCGGCCATGCCGTACTGCTCAAAGTATTCTCTCACTCGTTCGATTGCCATGACAGCCTCCTTATGTCCGCCGCCGCGTTCCACGGGGCATTCGCCGACATTATAGTACATCCGGGGCAAAAATGGAAGCCCTTCCCGAAAAAAGCGTCCCCGGCGGCAGCCGCCGGGGACGCTTTTTCAGCTTTTCGGTTTCGGCTTGAAAATGAAGGCCACCACAACGCCCAGGAAGATGGCGGCGGCAATGCCCCCGGCGGTGCTGGTGACGCCGCCGGTGACCGCCCCCAGCAGGCCCTTTTCGGCCACCGCCTCCTTCACGCCTTTCGCCAGGCTGTAGCCAAAGCCGGTGAGGGGCACCGTGGCCCCCGCCCCGGCCCACTCGGCCAGGGGCTTGTACACCCCAACCGCCCCCAAAATCACCCCGGACACCACGTAGGCCACCAGGATGCGGGCGGGGGTGAGCTTGGTCTTGTCGATGAGCAGCTGGCCGATGACGCAGAACAGCCCGCCCACCACGAACGCTTTCAGATAATCCATCAAACCGTCCCTCCTTCCAGGGCAATGGCGTGGCAGATGCCGGGGATGGACTCCCCCTGCATGGTGGCGGTGGGGGAGTGGAGCGCCCCGGTGGGGCAGAACAGGATCCGCTTCCACCGCCCCGCCAGCAGCCCCGGCAGCAG
>JAAVHY010000022.1 GCA_014799485.1 Clostridiales bacterium
GGGCAGGATTACCCCTTCGTGCCCAATACGGAGAACGCCGGTTCGTTCCTGGAGCAGTACCCGATCGATGCGGAGCTCAAAGAGAAGATCGCCCACGGCAATGTGGAGCGGATCTTCCACTTGACCTGATGGACGGCTCGTGAAATAATGGAATGGCCATGATCTGGAATATCCTAAAACGGGAGCTGATCTATCTCTGGTATTATTTTGAGGTCCAGCTGTCGCAGATCTTCTGGTACTGGATCATCGGAATGGCCATCGGCTCCCTGATCTCCGTGTTCGCGAAAGACCAAATTCACGCCGCCTTCGGGAAAATCAACAGCAGGCGATGGGGCGTGTTCGGCATCATCCCCGCCTGCGTTCTGGGCATCGCAAGCCCGCTGTGTATGTACGGAACGATCCCCATTGCCGCGTCCTTCTCCCGGCAGGGGATGCGGGATGACTGGCTGGCGGCGTTCATGATGGCCTCCATTTTACTCAATCCGCAGCTCATCGTCTACAGCGCCGCGCTGGGTGCCACGGCACTGGCAGTACGTATCGTGTCCTGCTTTCTGTGCGGCTGCGCGGCGGGACTGGCGGTTCATTTCCTTTACCGGGACAGGCCGTTCTTCAACTTCATCGGCTTTACGGAGCGGGAAAGCCACGACACGGATCCGAACCTGCTGATGCGCTATTTGAAAAGCTTCGGGCGCAACGTGAAGGCGACGGGGCTGTATTTCCTTTTCGGGGTGCTGCTCTCCGCCCTGTTCCAGCGCTATGTTCCCCAGGATGCCGTCACTGCGGCCTTCGGCGGAAATCGGGCGTGGGGCGTGCTGATGGCGGCGACCGTGGGCGTGCCGCTCTACGCCTGCGGAGGGGGCACGATCCCCCTTCTGCGGCAGTGGATGGTACAGGGGATGAGCCTGGGCAGCGCGGCAGCGTTCATGATCACTGGCCCGGCCACGAAAATCACAAATCTGGGGGCGCTGAAAATCGTACTGGGCGTCAAACGGTTTGCCGCCTATCTCCTGTTTACGGTCCTGTTCGCATTCCTCACTGGAATGGTTACCAATTTGCTGATATAGGGGGTGTCCGATATAAAAAACTTCATTTCGATTCTTTTGGCGCTCATCATGCTGCTTGCCGCCTGTGGACCGGGCGGGAATCCCGTGTCTGGGAATAGCTCTGAAAGCGCAGTACCTGCCAATAATCCGACAGCCGCGGTGGAAACGCCGCCAGGGGCTGCGGATACTGAAGCGCCACCCGACGAAAACGATGGCCGGCCGGTGGTCTATTTCACCTCCGAAATCAGCCCGGAGGGATTGATCGCGGTCTACGAGGCCCTCGGACGGCCCGCCGTTGGGGAAAACGTGGCTGTCAAGATCTCCACCGGCGAAGGAGATGCCCAAAACAACTATCTGCGCCCAGAGCTTATCGGGGATTTTGTGCAGAGCATCAACGGCACCATCGTGGAGTGCAACACGGCGGTGGGCGGCCGCAGGTCCAGCACCGCCATGCACTATCAGATTGCGGAGGATCACGGCTTCACGGCGATCGCGCCGGTGGTCATCATGGACGAATATGACGACATGGAGCTCCCGGTCACAGGCGGAAGGCATCTCCAATCAGACCGCGTGGGCGCGCACTTCGCGGACTTTGACTTCCAGGTGGTGCTGTCCCACTTCAAAGGGCACCTGAACGGCGGCTTCGGCGGGGCCATCAAAAATATGTCCATCGGCTATGCCTCCTCGGCTGGAAAAAACCGTATCCACACAGCGGGCGCGGCGGATACAGCGTGGCTTTCCTTCGGCGGAGCCGCCCAAGACGATTTTTTGGAATCCATGGCGGAAGCGGCCAAGGCAGTGGCGGATTACTGCGGGGATAATATCCTCTACATCAACGTCATGAACCGTCTGTCCGTAGACTGCGACTGCATGGCGAATCCGAGGGAGCCGGAGATGGCGGACATCGGCATTCTGGCCTCTCTGGACCCGGTGGCGCTGGATCAGGCGTGTGTGGATCTGGTCTACGCCGCACCGGACGGGCAGGCGCTGATCCAGCGCATCGAATCGCTGAACGGGCAGCACACCCTGGACTATGGCCAGGAGATCGGGTTGGGCAGCAAGGACTACATTTTAATCAACATTGACGATCATACACAAATTCAAAATGAGGAGGAACCCATCATGGAGCACCAGCTGCAGGATTACCCCAAGCAGCCCACAGGCGGGGATATGCGGACGATCGAATTTGACTATTTGCCGGTGCTTCCGCAAACCGCTCCCGTGGACGCAAAAGAATTGTACGAGGCCTTTGACAGCAATCTTGAGGCCTCTGAGAGCACATATTCCGGACACCGCTTTGAAGTATCCGGTATCGCAACAAAGGTAGGGCCGGACGTACACAGCAAGCCGTCCATTGAGCTGTCCGATGCAGAGAGCGGGAAATGCTATGTCCTCTGTGTGTTCAACTCGGACGATTTCTATGAAAAGGTATCTGTCGGTGACCATGTTGTGTGCCGGGGAAACTACCTTGTTGCCAGCGGCCTGTATGGGATTGTGCTGAAAAATGCGGAACTTGTTGAAACCAGGCAGTGAATAAGAACCTGTATTCACAACCTCAATACGCCGTGTGGGCGGGTCTTTTCCCGCCAAATTTCGTTAAATTTTCTTGCCATACACACAAGTATACCCGCGAAAATTGGCCTCACTTGGCGTAAAAAACCCTCGCCCATCCGGCATTCTCAGCTGTGAATACAGGTTCTTAAACGGTATAACATCGTTCCTTCCAAAGCTGCTCGGCTGGAGTACGATTTTGTGCTTCGGGTAGAGGAGAGCGAGTTTTACCTCCAGCAGGCGAACGCATAGAACCCGGCGAACCCGGCCCACGCAGGGATTACCCCCTCTGAGGAGAGTTCTTCTTTGTAGACACTGGTGCAATCCATCGGTGAAAATTGTGGCAGAGTTTTCTGCGTAAGAAACTCTGTCTGTGGCTTTGACCACATAACTGACCACAGACACGCATGGAATACGTGGAAACCATGCTGTTAAACAGCACCATAAAGCAACTAAAACCGAACAGAAACAATTAAAAAGCACCATAAATAACACGGAAAAGTTTTCTCCCGGCGTTGACGTGCGGGAGGTCACAGGTTCAAGTCCTGTATCGTCCACCAAAAATCCGCTTGAAATCGCAAGATTTCAAGTGGATTTTCTTATTTTTAGGATTTTTTGGTGCGATTCGCTTTTCGCCAAATTTCCTTGACCACAGTTTTGACCACAGACAGAAAAAATCTGCCCCCGGTTGGGGGCAGGGTGAGGGCATTGAGAAATCGTGGCCGCATTTATGCCCGGATTTCAGTTTTTCTTACTCCTCGCGCTTTCTTCTGCCCAGCCAGCGCCATGGCCGCTTCCCAGTTCCCTGCGGCGGCCAGCCGCTTTGCCTCAGCAATTTCTGCTTTCGTCTGCCGGATCAGCTCGGCCAGCTTTTCTTCACATTCACCCTTGGTGTGGGCGTAGATGTTACGGGGGTGCTTTTTGCCGTCGGGCCACTTTGGGGAATATCTCCCCTCCCAGAGATGATCGTTGATCTGCGACACGCAACCCGTCCCCGGCTTGCGAATTTTGCCCTTGTAGGGCTCAAAAACGGCCCCTGGGCGCGTTGCAGGCGTTTGAGTGGATAAACCCCCTACATCGTCTGAACTGAGCCCACCCTGCGGCTTACACTTGCCAATACCCTGGTCAATCTTCGCCGCCGCGGTCTGCCACATGGCATCGGTAACATGGGTGTAGATGTTCAGCGTGGTCTTTGCGGAGACGTGGCCGATAATTGTGGACAGGGTTTTCACATCCATTCCGCTCTCCAGAGCTGTCGTCACAAAAACATGGCGCAGATCATGGAATCGCACCCGTTTGCAACCCGCGTGATCTAAGATAGTCTGAAGCCGTTTTCGGCAGGTGGCGGGGTCAAGTGGAGAGTCCTCCTTCACCGGGGAGGGAAACATCCATCGGGAGGCCACTCCCTGTCGATACTCTTTCAGCACCTCCACCAGCGAGGGCGGCAGTACGATGGTGCGGAGGGCCGCTTTCGTCTTGGGCGCGGATACCACCAACTCACCATTGGCCCGATAGACCTGGCGCTGGATGCGAAGCTCCCCAGTGGCGAAGTCCAAATCGTCCCACTGGAGGGCCAGCACCTCACCCCGACGCAGCCCGGTGGCCAGTTCCAGCAAGAACAGTTCGAAATACCCTTCCTCCTTGGCCTGTATAAGGAATCTCTGCATCTCCTCCCGCGACAGCACCTTCATCTCCTTGGTGTTCTGAGGCGGAAGCTTACAGTCCGCGGCAGGGTTGGTACGGATTAGCCCATCCTGCACTGCACGATCCAGGGCCGTCCTGATTCGAGTGTGACATGACCATACGGTACGATCCGAAACGCCCTCTCCATAGAGTTCCGTGCGGATCAATCTGCCCTCCTTTTTCAACTTGGCATAAAACTGTTGGATTTCATTTGTATTCAATTCAGACAACGGAATCTTCCCCAACGCAGGAATGATATGCTTGTAAATAGCATTTTCATATCCCGTCTGGGTGGTAGGACGCAATTTGGGCTTTGAGTAGTTCTGGTGCCAGAAATCCATCCATTGACCGAAGGTCATATCTGAATGCAGCTTTTCATTTGGCTTTTCGGTACAGGTTTCCTGCAGCTTTTTCAGTTTTGCCACGCACTCCGCCTTGGTTTTCGCCAGCACATTTTTTGTGATGGGAAGGCCCTTGTCATCGTACCCGATAACGCAACGCCCCTCCCAACGCCCATCCTTTCTCAGGTGGACGCTTCCTTCACCTCGTTTTCTCCGCTTTGCCATGGCTTCAGATCCTTTCCGAAGATATCCTCCATAAAATTCCCAACAATGGCGGAGGCTTGCCTTTGCATATCCGTGGTGACATGGGTGTAGGTGTTCAGCGTGAACGAAGCATCAGTGTGACCCAGGATGCCTGAGAGGGTCTTGGCATCCACCCCAGATGCCAGCGCACGTGTCGCAAATGTATGTCTGAGGTTGTGGAACGGGATATTGGGTAAGCCCGCATCGGCCAGAAGCTTCTTTAACTGCCTGTAGGCACTGTCAGGATTAATTGGAGCCTCCGGGCGAAGTGGATTGTGGAAAATCCAGGGGGAGAAGGATTTTTTCTTTCTGGCCCTCAACAATTCTGCTGTACTGGGCGGCAGGACAATTTTTCGCGTTCCAGCATAGGTCTTGGTGTCGCCAGCCACCAGTCTGCCGCCTTTTTCTTTGTGAAGGGTGCGGCTGACATTGAGGGCGCCGCTGCGTTCATCAAAATCAGACCACATGAGGCCACAAATCTCACCCCGGCGCAGACCGGTAGTAAGCTCAGTGTAGAAGAAGTCGTACCAGAGCGGATCTGCTTTGATGGTCTCCATAAAATCATCCAGTTCTTTATCTGTGAGGACACGCTTGGACGTAGTATCCGCTTTCGGCAGGGTTACCCCATCAGCTGGATTTCGGGGAATGACATGGGCACAAACTGCGTCCGCCAGGGCCCGATGGAGCATGGTGTGGATGCGGCGGACGGTATTGGCGGAGAGCTGATGACCATGCTCTGGGTGCTCATGCACCCGGCCCTCTTTTCTCAGCTTCGTGTACAGTCGCTGGATGTCCGCCGTGGTGATGGAAGTCATCTTCTTACCACCCAAACGGGGCTTGATGTACTGCTCGGCATACATCCGATAGCCATCCATCGTGCTCTCCCGCAGGCGCGGAGCGACGTACTCGTCCAGCCAGCGATCCAGCCACTGGGCCAGGGTCATGCGGCTGCCTTCACACAGTTCTACATCTCGGAATATCTCGATATTCTGGTGAAGCTTAGCCAACAGTTCCTTTTGTGTAGGAGCGAGAACGTATTGGAAGATAGGTTCACCGCTTTCTTTATGGCCCACCACAATGCGGCCTTCCCAGCGGCCATCGTCCCGTTTGCGTACCATGCCGTCCCCGGATGGCCTGCGCTTTGCCATGGTCAATCACCTCCATTTCGAATGTCACCGTCATTGTCATCCATGCATTCGGCCATGATCCTGACGCCCAGCCGGAAGCCCAGGATGAAATTTTCCCGTGCCGTGATGCTGTCGATTTCGTGTTGTGACCTGATGAGTTTTGTGAGAATCGTTTGCTCGGTTTCGCCGAGCTGCTCCGTGAGCTGGCTTTCACACCGGGTAGCATTGACCATTGCTTTTCGCAAATTTGAGTTGGTGACAACATCCCCTTCGCTGGGTGTGATGTTGCCGAAGTAGAGATCTTCCAGGGTCTTACGCATTTTCCTCGCCTCCTTTTCAGCAACGTACCATACCACAAGCTGGCGGGAATAGCTACCGAATCCAGAGCGAGTTATCAGAACAGCCACATATTTTTTCGCGTTTCATCTTTGTAAACAGTGGTGCAATCCGCACCCTGCCACAGCGGTGCTGCTTTTTTCCGCACTGATTCCCGCAGCTGCCCCTTGATTACTCCCTCGCTTAGCGGTACAATTGAGTTAACGCCTGCTGTATAGGAGGGGGAGACGATGCGGAACACCGAAAAAGCCCCAAAGAAGGGGATACGGTTCCTGCTGATGGTATTTGGCGGCATCCTCGCGGTGCTGCTCCTTGCGGTGGCCGTCCTGGTTACGATCCCGTTGACCGAGCGGGTAGATGCCGCCCCTGTGGCCGGCTCCGCCGACTGGATGGCAAGGCTGCCGGATGATGTGCCCCTGGGCGAACTGTCCATCCCCGGTGCCCACGATGCGGGGACGCAGTATGTGCAGCTTGGCTTTTTCTCAAAGTGCCAAGCCCGGAGCGTTGGCCAGCAGCTTGAGGACGGCTTCCGCTATCTTGACATCCGCCTTGCGGTCAGCGGGGACGGGCTCGGTCTGAACCACGGCTTCTGCGAGTGCAGGACCGGCGCCGCGCCTGGGGCCGGCCGGCTCATGCTGGAGGATGTGCTGGAGGATTGCTATGCCTTTCTCTCCGCCCATCCCACCGAGACCGCGATCTTTGCGGTCAAGCAGGAATACGGAGACGAGAGCGTGGCAGAGTTTCAGCGCGTCCTTGACCGCTATATCCAGGCGGACATAGAGCGCTGGTATCTTGACAGTGAGCTGCCCTCCTTGGGCGAGGCCCGCGGCAGGCTTGTTCTTTTGCGCCGGTATGATGACGAGGCGGAGCTTGGCATGAGTGCCGGTATCGCGCTCATCTGGCCAAATCAGAACGGCTATGATGACCCCGTAAGGGCGTTTTCCTCCGAAAATTGCTTTGTGGGCAGCCTGACCCTCGCCGTGCAGGACCGCTATGAGTATGACGAGGAGGAAAAGTGGACCGCTTTCTGCGCCGAGGCAGACAATCCCGACGCGGTGGTGCTGCGGTTCCTCAGCACCAAGGGACATATGACGTTCGGGCATCCGTATCGGTATGCCAAAGAACTCAACCCACGCTTGCTTGCGCTTTGCGAGGGTCAGGATGTATTTCTGGGGTGGACGGTCGTCGACTTTGGCAATGCCCGGCTCGCCTCGGCAATCTATGAGCAGAATTTCTGAGCGTTGTATGGCTTCCGGCAAAGCCAATTGATATCAAATGGTGACGGCGCTCCGCAGACGCGGAGCGCCGCCCGCTTGTGGTAAGGATGTCTATTCTGGATACCGCGTGTTCAGGCAATACCCAGGCTGCTGCTCCAGCCACCAGCGGGGGTACTGTCCGCCCCAGCAGGCCTTGTTGTTGTTACTGCTTTCGGTGACCACGATATATTCGACTGTCTTTCTCATTACGACCACCGCATGGTACGACTTTTCATTTTTATATTCCACAATGTGATTATCCCTTTGAGTAAGCTGAATTTGAAAACATGATGGCGAACGCCAAACACTCCAACAGTGCCCCGCCGAAGGAATGATGGGAAAAACGAAAACAGAACTCGTCCAGATAGGACTGGAGATTGGCTTTGGGCAGACCGTGATAAGTGCCGAGGATGAATGCCTTGGCATTACCGATGATGATGTGCAGCCAATGGAGAAGGCCAGAATTGGGATCATAAGGACTATGCTCATGGGTATAGCCTTCCAACGCCGGTATATAACTGCGGTAGCCATCGCTGCGGATTATGCTACCATCGGTAAAGACAGCGTAGGCAAACTTCTTCACGGATGCCTGCTTGATATTGGATGTTACCCGCATTTTCAGATAGCGGGGATTGCCCTGGATATCCAGAGACAGTGCCACGAAAACCTTTGCCTTTTCTGTGCCCCGGCCCCGCTTTTTTCCCTGTGGTTAGGCCGCCAAAGTATGCGTCGTCAAACTCAATGATACCTTCCATCTTGTGCGTTGCGTCCCGCTGTCCCATGGCTGTACGGATTCTCTTGAGCATATACCATGCGGTCTTATAGGTAACTCCAACCTGGTGCGACAATTTTACAGCAGAAATACCCCGCTTGTTATAGCACACCAGGTAGAATGACAGAAACCATATGGTCAGCCGCACATGACTCCGGTGGAGCACTGTCCCTGCAGTGACCGAGATCTGTCGGCGACACTGGGTACACTGGTACAGCCCATTGGGCAGGCGATAGCTGTGCCGGCCACCGCACTTGGGGCATAGGAGCCCTGTCTGCCATCGCATAGATGCCAGATATTCCCGGCACTGCTCCTCAGTGGAGAAGCGCTTCAAAAATTCTCCCAGCGGCATACCTTTTTCTTTTGCCATGACCCGTTTCCTCGCTTCCTGATATCATGGCTCCAGCGTATCACGTTTTATGTCCCTTTATCCGCTACTTTTTTGGCTGAGTCAAAGGGATAACCACAAATAATAATTTGGTCAGGCAGAATTGATTTTTATCCATCCATCTGGTATGCTGAATTCACAATATACCGCAGGTTCTGCGTAGTCTGCGGCGAACATCGTTGTGGAGAGGAGGGGATTTCGTCATGCTCAGAATTGCCATTGTGGAGGACGATCTTGCCACCGCGCAGCTGCTTGCCGGGTACCTCAGACGCTATGAGGAGGAAAGCGGTCACAAGCTGGAGATCACGTCCTTCAGCGATGGAGACGAGATCGCTATCGGCTATAAGGCTGGGTTCGACCTGATTCTCATGGATGTGGAGATGCCCTTTATGGACGGCATGACCGCTGCCGAGGAAATCCGGAAGCAGGACCCCGAGGTGGTCATTATCTTCATCACCAACATGGCCCAGTATGCCATCCGGGGCTACGCCGTGGACGCGCTGGACTATGTGCTCAAGCCGGTGAGCTACTTTGCCTTCTCCCAGCGGCTGGAACGGGCGATTGCCCGGATGGAAAAGCGGGCGGTACGGTATATCACCATCCCGATTTCTGGTGGTGCACAGAAGCTGGACGTATCCCACATCCATTACATTGAGAGCCAGGGCCACAAGCTCCTTTACCATACGGCAGGCGGTGTATTCGTCTCCGCCGGGGCCATCGGAGAGGTGGAGGAGCGGATGGAGCAGTACCATTTCTGCCGGGGGAACAAGGGCTATTTGATCAACCTGGCCCATGTGGATGGGATCCGGGACGGCTGCGCTGTGGTTCAGGGAGAGCTGCTCCCCCTGAGCCGGGCCAGGAAGAACGCGTTTCTGGAAGCGCTGGCTAACTATGTGGGCGAGGTGACGCGGTGATGACAGATATACCCCGCCTGTATACCGCGTTGGCTGAGTGGTGTGCCTGTGTACTGTATTTGAGAACCATGGGGACCCGGTTCCGCGGCCCGCGGCTTTGGGCTGCCTGCACTGTGGCCCTGGTGGTCCAGGCCGCGTTCCTGGAGCTGACCGGAGGCCTTCCCATCGGATTCTGGATCCCATGCATGGCGCTGGCTGTGGGCTTCATGTTTCTGTTCCTGCTCCTGTTCGGAGGCGGCAGCCCCGCCGGGGCGGGCTATTGCTGTGTCCGGGCCTTTGTGCTGGCGGAACTGGCCGCCTCCCTGGAGTGGCAGATCCACTGCTTTTTTCTGGGGCCGGATGAGCGGAGCTGGAGGGGGCTTCTGCTTTTGTCGGCAGTGTATGGGGCAGTATTTGCCGCCATGTATGCCCTGGAGCGGCGGTACTGCGCCGCTGGACAGGGGGCAGCGGTAACCCTGCGGGAATTTGGCTCCTCCGCCGTCATCGGTGTGGCGGTGTTTACCATCAGCAACCTGAGCTTTCTGTCCATCCGCACACCCTTCACTGGCCAGTACAGCGGAGAGATTCTCAATATCCGTACGCTGGTAGACCTGGGCGGCACGGCGATCCTGTTCGCATACCATATCCAGCGCAGCGAGCTGCGGCTGCGCCGGGAGTTGGAATCGGTACAGAACGTGCTTCAAAACCAGTACCTTCAGTACCAGCAGTCCAAGGAAAGCATTGACCTCGTAAACAGGAAATACCATGATTTGAAGCACCAGATCGCCTGGCTCCGGGAAGAAAACGACCCGGAAAAGCGATCCGCCTTCCTGGACGCGATGGAAAGTGAGATCCGAAACTACGAGGCGCAGAACAAAACAGGCAATCCAGTGGTGGACACCATGCTGACCAGCAAAGGGCTTTACTGCGCCAGTCATGACATCACCCTCACCTGCGTGGTGGACGGGGCCCTGCTGGACTTTGTGGATGTGATGGATATTTGTACTATTTTCGGAAATGCTCTGGACAACGCCATCGAGTACGTGGAGACTTTGGTGGAGACAGAGAAGCGGCTGATTCATGTGACGGTGTCGGCTCAGAAGGGCTTCGTTCTGCTGAGCTTTGAAAACTACTGCGAGGCAGTTCCAAATTTTGACGGCGGTCTGCCCGTTACTACCAAGGGAGATGCTGGATACCACGGCTATGGACTGAAGAGTGTGCGCCACGTGGCCCTGAAGTACGGCGGAACCCTCACTGTGCGGATGGAAAAGAATTGGTTTGAGGTCAAGCTCCTGCTCCCCCGGCCGGACGAGCAATGAACCAGGCCTGCGACTTTTGTGAGCCCCGTCAAAAGCCGCAGGCCTTTTTTGTGCAGTATGTCCAGCTCAAGGTGCAGTTTAAGCAAAAAAATAGCAGTTTGTGCAAAGACGCTCCCAGACGCGTTTTTTCTGCTAAAGTCATATTGTAGAAATCGGTGCGGAAAGGGGGAAAACTGAGAAGGTACGCAGTGAAAAGCAGAAAAATATACGAATTGGGAGGCTACTATGAAAAGAAAAACAGCGATTTTTCGTGGGCTGGCGGCGGTGATGGCCTTTTTGCTGTTCATCACAGTCTCAGGCTCCAACCTGATGTTCACGTACGCGGGCGTAATCAACAGTATGCTGAATGTCTCTACAAGTCAGGTCATTACCAGCGGCAATGCCAGCGACCTGTTTTACTATGATACGCGTTATGGTACCGATATTACCAACAAGCAGGCGGCGCTCCGCTTAGAAATGGACGCTGCACGGGAAAATATCAGCCAGGTGGAGGAAGGCACAGTTCTTCTAAGGAATGAGAATGCTGCCCTTCCTCTGGCTCAGGGCAGCCGGGTCACGGTTTTCGGCAATGGAATCTATAATTCCCTGGGGACGGGCAATGCTTTGGGCAACAGCGGCAATACCTCTTTTGAAGCCATTCCTCCCGTTACCTTTTGCGGCGCCCTTCAGGATGCGCTGGGGGAGGATAATGTGAACTTGGTACTGCCCCGGGAGGTTTACGCCAACCTTGGATCAACCTCCAATGTGGAAATTGTCGAAGCCCCGGTTGAAGATGTGAAGGCACATGAAAGCTCCTGGCAGGGAGACTACAATGATGCGGCCTTGGTCATGTTCTCCCGCACCGGCTCCGAGGGTAATGACAGCGCAATTATGACCGCTGAAGGCCGGCATTATTTGGAGCTGTCCCAGAATGAGGAGGCGCTGATGGCCTATCTCCGGGATCAGAAGGCGGCTGGGATATTGGGCAAGATCATTGCCCTGATCAACACCGACCAGCTTATGGAATTGGACTGGCTGGAGCAGTACAGTGTGGATGCCTGCCTGTTAGTAGGCAGCCCCGGCCCTGTGGGCTTCACAGGAACTGCAAACCTTCTGGTGGGCAAGGTCAGCCCCTCCGGTCATCTAGTGGATACCTATGCCGCAAACTCCTTGAGTGCACCCTCTATGACCTACGCGGCTGACAATACCCCTCAGTTTGCCAACGCCGATTGGGTCATCGCCAACAGTGCGGATAACAACAACAACGGGATCAACATCATCAATTACCTGGTGTACGCTGAAGGCATCTATGTAGGCTACAAATATTATGAAACCCGCTATGAGGATGTAGTCATGGGTGTGGGCAACGCCGCAAGTGCCGCAGGCTCCTCCAGCGGCGGCTGGAGCTATACCGATGAGGTAGTCTATCCTTTTGGCTACGGCCTCTCTTATACCACCTTTGACCAGGAGCTTCTGGATGTTGCCTTTGACGGCTCTAACGACAGCTATCTGGTGAAGGTAAAGGCCACCAACACCGGCAGTGTGGCAGGAAAGAGCGTGGTGGAGGTCTATGCCCAAACCCCTTACGGGGACTACGAAAAGCAGAATTTGGTAGAGAAGGCTGCGGTCAATTTGGTAGGCTTTGCCAAGACCAGTGAACTGGCCCCCGGCGCCAGCGAGACTGTCACCGTGGAGGTGCCGCGTTATTTCTTGGCCAGCTATGACGCCAACGCCGCCAAGGGCTATATCCTATCTGCCGGGGATTACTACCTGTCCGTGGGGGACAATGCCCATGATGCGTTGAACAACATCCTGGCCGCCAAGGGATTCACCACAGGCAACGGGATGGATTACGACGGCAGCGCCGGCAAGACCTACACCTGGAACCAGGCAGAACTGGACACCCAGAGCTTCCGCCTCTCCCCTTATACCGGTGCGGAGGTCACCAACGCGTTTGATTACGCCAGCCTTGGTTACTACGGGGTAGACTTCACCTACCTGTCCCGGTCCGATTGGGAGGGCACCTATCCCGCCGCCCAGGTTGCCGTAAGTGCCAACGAGGCTATGCTTCAGGAGCTGAGCTCCAATTGGTATGACCCGGAGGCGGATGCCCCGGAGAATCTGGATGTGACCTTAGGCGCCAACAATGGCTTGACCATTTCCGATATGCGCCTGGTGGAGTGGGAGGATGAGGAAACCTGGAACCGCTTCCTGGACCAGTTGACAGTGGAAGAAATGGCCAGCCTCATGTCTGATACCCGCGGGGGAGAAGCGGTAGAGAGCGTGAATTTGCCCGCTTTTGGCCGCAATGATGACGGCGCAGGCATCAATGCCGCCCTGGTGTCCACCGGCACGAAGCCGACCAACTGGTGCTCCGAGGTGATGGTGGCCCGGACTTGGAATGCGGAGCGCTTTACCGCCAAGGGTGAGCTGCTGGCCTTGGAGGCTACTTTCTGCAACGTGAATGAGATTTGGTACGGCGGCGGCAATACCCACCGGACTCCCGTGGGTGGACGTATTCGGGAATATTACTCCGAGGACGGAAACTACAGCTATATTGTGGGGACCTATGTGGCTCAAGCGATGCAGGACATGGGAGTTAACTATGCCGTGAAGCACTTTGCCCTTAACGATCAGGAGACGCTCCGCAGCGGTGTGTCTACTTTTGCGACGGAGCAGTCCGTCCGGGAAATCTACCTGCGTGCCTTTGAGGGCGCTCTCGGTAAGGGCGGAGCCCTTGGGGTCATGACCGGCTTCAACCGCATTGGCTGCCGCTACAATGCCACGAACCGGGATATGCTGAGCCGGGTGCTGAGAGGGGAATGGGGCTACAAAGGCCATGTGACGACCGACGGTTATACAGCTACCTCGCTCTATGCGAACCATTTTGAGGAAGAAATTGTGGCAGGGGTAAATTACTGCTGCGTAGACGGTGGCGCATACGGTGCCGGCATCAAGGCCCTGGTGGATTCCGGCGACAAGACCATTCTGGCCTATATGCGCCAGTCCGCCAAGTGCAACCTGTACGCCATCAGCCGCACAATGGTCCAGAATGGCTTGAGTGCCGACTCTGTTGTTATCACAATCGTTCCCTCGTGGGAGATCGCCCTGGTGGCAGCCGCCGGCGTTTTTGCCGTGGGCCTTGTGGGCTTTACGGCAGCCGCTGCGCTGACCGGCAGAGGGAAAGAGGAAAAGGAGGCGTGAGCATGAATTTGCAACAGTTGAAAACAGCATCCTTCAGCGTCAAATCCAGCCAGCTTGGTGCCTTGCTGGGGCTGGCCGCTTTCATAGCCTACGGCATCTATGGTATGGTGTTCGACTATTTTGACTTTGTTGTATTTCTGGCTTTGCTGCTGGGCACGGTTTGCGCTCAGACATATGTGCTGGTGAAAAAGAGCCAGTATCTAAACCTGCTTTCAGTGGTCAGCCATTCTTTTGGCCTGGGGCTGCTGTTCCTCAACAGCTACCCTGTCTGGGCTGACTGGTACGGGAATTTTACCATGTACGGGTCCCGGGGCGGAGTGGCTCCGGTGATCCTGCTGATCCTTCTGACTGTTCTGGCCATTCTTTGCGGCATGATCTCCTGCTTCACCATAAAAAGAGAGGACGTGAACAAATGAAGAAGCACACGGTCAAGTTGGCTATACTGACACTGGCCCTGGGGCTGCTCTGTACAGGCTGCGGCTCCTCGGCGGCATCCAATGCCTCAAGCTATTTCTCCAATGTGAGTTCCATTATGGGCGATCTTTTCAAAAAGCAGGACTCTGCCCCAACGCAGGCGGATTCTGCCGCTGCGCTGGCGGCGCCCCAGCAGTTTACGCTGGATGCCCAGGGTAATTTCTCCTTTGAGGGAGTGGAGAATGCGGACTACTACCTCATCTACCTTTGCGACACCCAGGCTACCGAGGATGGGGATAGCTACCTCTATTCCAGTGAGATGATTGCCGCTACAGAGAGCAACGCCTCCTATACTGGCGCTTTGGGGGACATTGTAGATTATGCTTATGGCGACTACCTGGCAAAAGTCTTTGCGTTCCCTGCCTTGGGAGACAGTGACCATGCCATGTCTTCCGCCGCCACTGCGGCATACACCTTTTCCGGGACCCAGCATGACCCGGAGGTGGCGTATTTCTGGAATACCTTTGACAATACCATGGGCGTCCAGCTGCTCAACATCGGCGACTATACCTATGAGGCCTACCCCGACCAGGTGGACGTGACCTTTACCAATGTGAACAACAGCAGCGATGTGGTCACCGTTACCTTGGAAGGCCTTTCACCCGATAACTGCGCTGCATCCACCAGCGGCATTACCCGTGGAGAGACTTATCGGATTACTGCCGTATCTACCAGCGAGAGTCCCTATGTGACCAATCCTGTTACCCAGGACATAACAGTCGCCGAAGCTGTGACCTGCGGAGAGGTAAACGCTATGGTTTTGGGCTACGTTTATGCCGACAACATTGACGGCGAGAAGGCCCTGCTGTTCCCAAGGGTGTGCGAACGCTTTGATTTGGCCAACGGCGGGTCCGCAGGGGAGGTATCCGCCCGGTATGGCCAGTACTCCCATACCGCAACTCCAACCGGCCCCAACACCTATGACATCCTCATTGATATGCGTATGTTCAACGCCGACACCATTTGGAGCATCCCGGGGACCTTAGAGCTCCATGACGACGGCACCCTGACCTTGCGTGAGAATGGATGGGGCCCGGTTCCCTCTGCCAACATTTCCGGCATCTGGGT
This sequence comes from Clostridiales bacterium, assembly GCA_014799485.1. Next base: position 15,678 of record JAAVHY010000022.1, read on the forward strand.
GGATAACGGCGATGGTACTGCTGCTCTGTCCTATGATCCGGCCACCGTTGTTGTGGCCTGATGCTGTAATCTGGCTCGGGTTCAGAAAGGAGGCTTTGACGTGGGCTGCAAAACGCTTATCTCCCAAATGACCCTGGAAGAAAAGTGTTCCCTCCTCAGCGGCGGCACCCAGTTCACCAGCAAAGCCGTCCCCCGGCTGGGCATCCCCGCCCGCTTCTTCTCCGACGGACCCCTTGGGGTCCGCCGGCAGGAGGGAGCGGCAGACCACCTGGGACTAAACCCCAGCGTTCCCGCCACCTGCTACCCCGCCCCCTCCGCCATTGCCAACGCCTGGGATCCGGCGCTGGCGGAGGAGGTGGGGACGCACCTGGGGGTGGAGGCCGCCGCCCTTGGCGTGGATGTGCTGCTGGCCCCAGGGCTGAACATCCAGCGCTCCCCCCTGTGCGGACGGAATTTTGAATACTTTTCCGAAGATCCCTATTTGTCCGGCAAGCTGGCGGCGGCGTACATACGGGGCATCCAGTCCCAAGGCGTCGCCGCCTGTCCCAAGCACTTTGCCGTCAACAGCCAGGAGACCCTGCGGATGCACTCGGACAGTGTGGTGGACGGGCGGACTTTGCGGGAGATTTACCTCACCGGGTTTGAGATCGCCGTCAAAGAAGGAAAGCCGAAATGTCTTATGTCCTCCTATAACCGGGTGAACGGCGTCTATGCCAGTGAAAACGGGGCGCTCCTTCAGGACATCCTGCGGGACGAATGGGGCTTTGACGGCTTTGTAGTCACCGACTGGGGCGGGAGCAGCGACCGGGCGGCAGGGCTTGCCGCTGGGAACCATCTGGAAATGCCCGCTACAGGCGGGGCCAGCGACCGGGAGGTGGCCGCCGCTGTCCGGGCCGGACGTATCTCAGAGGAGCTGGTGGACCGGCGGATAGGTGAGCTTTTGTCCGTTTTAATGGAGCTTTCTCCGTCCAAAGGTGTCTCCGCTGGATTTGACCGGGAGGCCCATCACGCCTTTGCCCGGCGGGCAGCGGGAGAATCTATCGTGCTGCTGAAAAACGAGGACCGAATCCTGCCTCTTGCCCCCGGTACGCGGGTGGCGGTCATCGGGGACTTTGCCCAGACGCCTCGCTTTCAGGGCGGCGGCTCCAGCAGCGTGAACCCCACTTGGGTGGATATGCCGCTGGACTGCCTGCGGGAGAGCGGGTTGGATGTGGTGGGGTACGCCCCCGGCTTCCGTCGCCACGGCGGAGAGGATGCTGCCCTGCGGCAGCAGGCGGCGGAGTTGGCAGATCGGGCCGATGTGGTGTTGGTGTATCTGGGCTTGGACGAGCTGGCGGAGACCGAGGGCCTGGACCGTATGGATATGACCATGCGTCCCTGTCAGGCAGCGCTGCTTGAAGCGGTGGCGGCGGTCAACCCCAACGTGGTGGTGGTGCTGGCCGGGGGCGCGCCCATGGAGACTCCATGGATCAGCCATTGCAAGGGTCTGCTCTACGGCTCCCTGGGGGGACAGGCCGGGGCTGGGGCGATGGTCGATGCCCTGACGGGCAAAATCACCCCATCCGGGAAATTGGCCCAGAGTTGGCCGCTGGTGGGCGGAGACGCGCCTTGTGCCCGGTATTTTCCGGGAAAGGAGCGCACGGCGGAGTACCGGGAAGGCCTTTTCGTAGGCTACCGCTATTATGAGACCGCCCAGGTTCCCGTCCGCTTCCCCTTTGGCTTTGGGCTGAGCTATACCAGTTTCTCCTATTCAGACATTACGGCCACGGATCGGTCAGTGAGCTTCACGTTGTCCAACACCGGCCCCGTAGCGGGGGCGGAGGTGGCGCAGCTCTACATGGGGCGGGAGGATGGTGCGGTATTCCGGCCCGTCCGGGAGCTGAAGGGTTTTGCCAAGGTGTACCTGGAGCCGGGAGAGAGCCGGCGGGTAACCATTCCCCTGGATGACAAGGCGTTTCGGTATTTCGATGTAAAGACCCATCATTGGGAAATTGAAGGTGGAAGCTATCAGATTTTTGTAGGAGCTTCCTGCCGGGACATCCGGCTGGCCACCCAGGTAGACGTGGTCGGTACCGAAGCCCCAGATTTCTGCACTGTTCTGCCCAGCTATACCAGCGGCAGAGTGACAAATGTGCCGGACAGTGAATTTGAGACTTTGCTGGGCCGGCCCATCCCCGCCAAGGAATGGGATCGCTCTGCCCCGCTGGGGCTGAATGACACCTTTGCCCAGCTCCAATACGCCAGAGGCTGGGTGGGACGGCTGGTCCACCGAATGATGAAGGGACAGGTAGACCGCTCTATGACCAGCGGAAAGCCAGATCTGGACGCCCTGTTTCGCTATAACATGCCCTTTCGCGGGGTGGCTAAAATGATGGGCGGCAGGGTGGATATGGCTATGGCGGAGGCCCTGCTGGAGGTACTCAACGGCCGCTTTTTCCGGGGTTTGGGCCATTTGACCGCTGCCTTTTTTCGCAAAAACAAAGCGGAAAAGACTGCCGCTGCCGCGCTTTCCAAGGCAGGACGAGATAGAACGCGAGAGGAGGAGCGCCCATGAACACCGTCAAACGCTGGAGTCGGGCGCACCCTGGTCTGTGGGAGTTCATTCTGTTCAACATCCTCTCCAACTGCGCCACTATCGCCAATTTTGTGGTCATGTGGCTGTGTACCGGTTTTGTTTTTACGTCCTTCAGCAATCGGCCCTTCCACTTCGCTATTTTCAACTATACCAATGTGGAAAGCGACCTGGGGCTGTGTGGGTTTCTCAGCTTTTTGGCGGCTACGGCCATAGCCCAGACCGTGAATTTCTTCGTACAGAAAAATCTGGTGTTCAAGTCCAACGCTCAATTTTCCAGGGCTGTGCCCAAGTATATTTTGCTGGCAGTGGTACTGGTAATCGTCTCCGCTGCTCTGCCCGCCTATAGTCAGGCGTTGTTTGTGAGCTGGGGTATACCCCATAGCCTTGCGCCTACTCTGGCCAATCTCCTCAATATTTTGGTTCAGGTGGCGCTAAGTTACCCGGCTATGAAGTTTGGGATCATGCCAAGCGAAAAGAATATTGCAGACACAGCATCATAAGAGCAAGGCCCTCCAAAACTGGAGGGCCTTGTCTTTGCGGTTTTATGACAAATGTGTATTTTTAGAGAAGCTGACTTGTCGAGGCAATGGGCGGCAGAAGGTTCTTTGTTGTTTACAGCAGCGCAGGTTTTTCCAGACCGGCGCAACGCTGCTGGTGCGCTTCCGGGTGGAGATGCTCAAGCGCCTGCGGGACGCGGTGGACCGCTATGAGAGTGAGATCGCCAAGGCCCTGGCCGCTGACTTGGGCAAGAGCGGGTACGAGAGCTTCATGTGCGAGATCGGCCTGGTGTGCAGTGAGATCAGCTATATGATCCGGCACGCCCGCAGTATGGCGAGGGAACACACGGTCAGGACGCCCATGGCCCAGTTCGCCTCCCGGAGCTTCCAAA
>JAAVHY010000023.1 GCA_014799485.1 Clostridiales bacterium
GGAACCAGATCTGCAGCAGGTACATCCGCAGCATTTTCTCGATCCCCATTGGCGGACGCCCTCGTTTCCCCTGTGGATACCGTCGTGTCCCAGCCCACCGCGCACCAGCAGGCCATGGTCAAGGAGCTGTCCAAGCGCGCCGCGAAAATCCATTCCGGCAGCGTGGACGCACATATCGACAATATGCTCGCAGTCACCAGCGATGGGAGAAAGCTTGGCCTTGACCAGCGCGTCGTCAACCCGGCCCTGCCCGACGAGCCCGGCACCAAGGTCAACAAATGCGTCGCCAACGTCCTGCGGCACTGGCGGGACGGCGAGGCGGACAAGCTGACCCAGCTGATCTTCTGCGACATTTCCACACCCACGTCGGCCAAGGGAGGCTTCACCATCTACGGGGACATCCGGCAGAAGCTCATCGCCGGAGGCATGGCCCCGGAGCAGGTCGCGTTCATCCACGACGCCAACAGCGACGAGCAGAAGAAGGTCCTCTTCGCCAAGGTCCGCAGCGGCCAGGTCCGCGTCCTCCTGGGCAGCACTCAGAAGATGGGAGCCGGGACCAATATCCAGGACCGGCTCATTGCCCTCCATGACCTGGATGCTCCCTGGAGGCCCCGCGACCTGATCCAGAGGGCCGGCAGAATTTGTCGCCGCGGTAATCAGAACGAAAAAGTGTATATCTACCGTTACGTGACTGAATCTACCTTCGACGCCTACCTCTGGCAAACTTTGGAAAACAAGCAGAAATTCATATCCCAGATCATGACCAGCAAATCCCCGGTGCGCTCCTGCGACGATGTGGACGAGCAGGCGCTGTCCTACGCCGAGATCAAGGCCCTGTGCGCCGGCGATCCCCGCATCAAGGAGCGCATGGAGCTGGACACGGAGGTCGCCCGGCTCAAGATCATGCGGGCGGACCACCAGAACCAGCAGTTCCGCATGGAGGACAACCTGCTGAAGCACTTCCCCAAGCAGATCGCCGACGCCGAGAAAGCCATCGCCGCCATGCAGGCGGATATGGAGACCCTGGCCGGGCATCCCCTCCCGGCGGAGGGATTCGCAGGCATGACGGTCAACGGTACGGCGTATACGTCCAGGACCAAGGCAGGGACCGCCCTGCTGGACGCCTGCGCGGACATCACGGAGAACATCTACACTGAGATCGGCAGCTACCGGGGCTTCGTCATTTTCGCTGCCTTCAACGGCATCGGACATATACTGACGCTGAAAAGCGCCGGGGGCTACCGCGTCGAGGTCGGCCCGGACCCCCGCGGCAACGTCACCCGCATCGACAACGCCCTCGCGGAGCTCCCGGAGCGGCTGGAGCGCGAGCAGGCCAGGCTCACCAACCTGCGCCAGCAGATGGAGGCCACCAGGGCTGAGATCGGCAAGCCCTTCCCCCGCGAGGAGGAGTTCCGGCGCAAGTCCGCCCGGCTGGTGGCGTTGGACGCCCAGCTCAACATCGACCGCAGGGGCGGAGAGGATACGGCGGCAGCGTAACGATTATGGGGGCGGTCAGGTTTTGACCGCCCTCTGTATATATCAATAATAGGAGTTGTATGCAAATGAAAATCAATACCCAGAAAGCGGAGAGCGCCATCGAGTTTGATTCCTCCGACCTGGACGGGATGAGGAAGCTCATGGACGAGCACGGGGACAGCAAATTCCCTTTCACCGGCACGAACGAGCAGGTGGAGCATATTTCCATCTCTATCGCCAAGGACCGGATCGATGTCGTGACCTACCAGGACAACGGCTGGATTCGCCGGAACGTCTACTGGCGGGACGGCGCCTGCGAGGAGCTTTTTGAGGGAAAATGGAGGTAATCACCACGGAAAAGATCACCTATCAGGAGATGGCGGCGCTGTTCCGCCAGCATGAGAGCGCCTGTCCCACGGATCATCTGTCCGGCTGTATCGTATTCACCGAGGATAGCTTCGATAAACCCTATCCGCTGGATGCCCGGAGCTACGCCGTCTCCAGCGCCAATAAGGCGTTCCAGCCCAACATGGGCGGGTACAGCATTTACGGGAGCAGCCTCGACGGCAGCGACCCGTGTATCCGCCTGGAGCGGTATATGGCCGCCGAGCACGGCGGCAAGGATGGTTGGAAAGTGGAATACTGCTATCTGATGTAGCTCAGGCCAAAAAGAAAAGGAGGCAGAAAGCAATGCTTACATGGGATGATAAACCCCAGAAAGACCAGAAGGGAACGCTCCTTAGCGTCAGTTACACCGCAGACATCCCCCACTGGGGCAAGGCCAGCGTACACCCGCACACTCACCATCCCGGAGAGATGTTCCTGGACTGCCCTGGGCTGGGCATCCGGATGCACCCTTTGGGCAAGGTCGTCGCGGTGGACTCCCTAAGCCCTGCGGAGCGGGCGCTGATGAAGGCGCTGGAACAGCATGGTATCTGGTGCCTGGAAGCGATGACCGCCATTGGCAGCCCGGATAACTGAACGAAGGGGACGGCGCTACCGTCCCCTTCGCCTTTCAGCTTTTCCGTGGAGGCTTCACGTTGACGTCCGGGCTGATTGGCTCCGTAATCGCACCATGCTCCGCTTCAAACCGCTTGATATTTTCCCTGATCAAGACCAGGACATGACTGTTCACAGACCGACCCTCATAGTCCGCCACATAGCCCAGTTTTTCCAGCATCTCCTCCTCAATTCGGATAGACACACTCTTCACAGCCATACCGTCACCCCTTTATAGCTATATTGCGTATTTATTTTATAGCTATTCTGTGTTACAATTTCCTATATAGATATGCAGTATATCTACAATATTTGAGGAGGACGAATATGAGAGTGGCTGTAATTGGTTCGAGAGGGCTGCGGATAGAAAATCTGGGGGACTATCTTCCGAAGGGAACAACGGAGATCGTCTCGGGCGGTGCGAAGGGAATTGACGCCTGTGCCCGTGAATATGCCCAGCGGCGGGGAGTGAAACTGACGGAGTACCTGCCGGAGTACAGCAGGTACGGGCGGGCCGCTCCGCTGAAGCGCAATATCGCGATTATCGAAAGTGCGGATCTTGTCCTGGCGTTCTGGGACGGCAGATCCCACGGGACCAAATATGTGATCGACAACTGCAAGAAGCGGAATATCCCTGTGGAAGTCCATATGCTCAGCACATTGGCAGAACCAGTGGTTGGGGATTAGGGCGGCGCAGCCGCCCCCAAGGGTATGATAAAGAGTAACAATAGAGCGCAGTACGGCAGGAATCCGTGCTGCGCTCTCATTATAATAACGAGGAGGCATGAAAATGGGTTTCTTTTCGGAAATCGCCAGCGAGGCACGCCGGGGAATGACCGCGCCTGCCCGCCAGACAGCCGCACCGTCCGCTGCTCCAGAGCCTGCGCCCGCCCCGCCTGCCGCTGCCCCGGAGGCTCCGGCAGCACGGCCCGCACCCACACCCACGGCCCCCGTCGAGGCCAGTACATCGCCCCAGGCTGAGCCCGTGTCGTCGGCCCACACCCCGCCGCCGCCAGAAGTGAAGCTGGCCGTGGCGGGAGACGTTACCCAAGCTCCTGATGATACCGCCGCCCGGCAGGCCCATGAGGCTGCCGAAGCCAAGAGGAAAGCGGAGTGGGATGCCCAGCAGGCCGAAAAGAAGGCCACCGAGCAGGCGGAGCTGGATAAGCTGGCGGCCTTGTCCGACGACGACGCCAGCAGGTTATCCGCCCATCGCATCGCCGCCAACGTGGAGAAAATCACACGCCTCAACATGAAGCAGCAGGTGGCCGATCACCTTCAAGCCTTGTGCTTAAAAGACCCGGCTTTCGCCCGTAAGACGATACAGCCCCGCAAGAGCCTTGCGCGCTGTTTCCGCTATATCTCCCGCAAAGCGTTCGCGTACGTCAAGGACGAGCTGGAGGCCGACGGCATCAGGCCCGGCCCCGGTTCCGAGGGGTACGGGTGCGCGGTGAGGGACGATCTGGTGTATGAATGGGCAGAAAATTACTATAATGACCCCAACGCAGAGGAGGATCGCAAAGATGATGATGAACAGTTCGTACCGAAACCGTATATACCCACTGCCTCCGCGCCCCGTAAGAAAACCCAGGGCAAGGCAGACAAGAAGCCGCTCAAGCCGAAGGACGAGGCTTATGCCGGGCAAATCACGCTAGGCGGCTTCGCCCCAATGGAGGCGAAGGCAGGATGATCGCGTATAAGGGCTTTCGCCCTGGCTTGGTCTGCCGGGGTTATCAATTCCAGATGGGTCTCAACGTGACAGAGAAGGCCAACTGCGCCAAGAACGGATTCCATTGCGCGGAGGACCCGCTGGACTGCCTGACCTATTACCCGGACATGGACCGCTCAGAGTATTGCCTGGTCAACGCCGGAGGTGACATCGACGAGGACGGCGACGACACCAAGATCTCCTGCACAGAGCTGACCATCCTGAAGAAGCTGGGCCGTGAAGAGTTCTTCCTCCACGCCCTGGCGTACATGGCAGACCATTCTCAGAGGGAGTACAATGGGCACGTCCAGAAGGAATCCGGCGACGCCCAGGGCGGCTTCGCGGTCGTCCGGGGCGTCGCGCCCATGGCGAGGGGGCCGCTGGACAGCATCCTCGCCATGGCGAAGGAGGACCCGTCCACCGGGGAAGTCACGCAGGTGGCCTTGGCCCGCGTGGACGGCGAGAAAATCCGTCCAGACGCTTGGTACGACGTTGATTTTCAAATAAAGGAGAGACAATGCGCATGAAGAAGCACGATCTGCTCGCTATGCCGCGCCTGGACGCCACCCGGACGATGATGGACATGGCCGTCAATGACATTCCCCAAAAGAAGAAGTACTATGGCCGGACCTATGACGTGTATGAGTACGAGCTGTTCATGCGCGCCATGGTGCGGGACGGTATCCTAAAGGTCGCGCTGTTCCTGCCCAGGCTCATGCGGCTGGGCGCCTGCCGCCCGGCCTATGAGTTGTATATCGACAAAGCCGCCCGGAAGTTCCTCACGTACAGCCTGGAAAAGAAAAAGTGGCTGACCGGGAAACTGGACCGCATCGAGTGGGAGGAGGACTACCGGAGCGCTGGGAAGCGCTGGCTCTCCGACGCCGACGCCAAGCTGATAAGCGAGTACCTGGGTAGCGAGACGGGCGGTTATCACGCCATCTTGAGCTACCAGCGCAACATCCGGGCCGATGAGCTCCGGGCTCGCCACAAGCTGGAGACGGACCCCTGGGACGCTGACCTGGCCCAAGTCCCGGCGCTGCCGAAGGACTGGGCCCGCTGGGTGTCCAAGGTCGGCCTGCCAGAGAATTTCATCTTCTATCAGTATGCCCGCGGGGGTGCGAAGGTTGGTTACTGTACCTACTGCGAGAAGGACGTGCCCATCAAGCGGCCGCGCCACAACGCCGAAGGCCGCTGTCCCCGCTGCCGTCGAAGGATTACGTTCAAGGCCGTCGGAAAGGCGGGCACGGTGCGGGCGGAAGGGAGCTATATCTACTTGTTGCAGCAGTGCCGGGACGGCTTCGTCATTCGGAATTTCAAGGCGTCCCGCACGTACCGCCCCAGCGCGTATAAGACCCCGGAACTGTTCTATCGCGAGTACCGCCGGACGATCTGCGACCCCTACGGGCATCCGCTCCGGGCCTACTGCTGGGCGGTATACAGGCAGACCAACCTGCGCTGGGTGGAATCCGGCCTGTGCTCCGCCAACTGGTGGGACAGCACCAGGGGTCCGGTGTATGGGAAGACGCTGCCTGGCCTGTGCAGGCGCGGCCTGAGCCGGACGGGTCTGTCGGAGTATGCCAAGGCCAAGTCCAGGATCGACCCGGAGAAGTACCTGGCTGTGCTGGACAGGGTCCCCCAGCTGGAGCAACTGGTGAAGCTGGGCCTGATGAGGATGGCCGGGGAATGTATCAGCTCCTATTGGTCGTTCCAGGATACGTTGGCCGACCAGACCGCCACCCAGCTTACCAGGGCCCTGGGCGTCAACGCACTGGAGTTACTGCGGCTGAGGCGGAGCGACGGCGGCAGCGACTTCATGCGCTGGCTGCAATACGAGAAGGCCATCGGGAAGGAGATCCCGGACGAGACGATCTCTTGGTTTTGCGGTGAGAAGATCAAGCCGGACGACCTAAAGTTCATCCGCGACAGGATGAGCATGGCGCAGATTCATCATTACATGAAGCGCCAGATAGCGGAGGGCGGCATGACGAGCCGCGAGACGCTGACCACCTGGGCGGACTACCTCTCCATGGCGGCAGGGTTTCACATGGACGTCAACGACGAGATCGTGTACCGCGCCAGGAAGCTACGCCAGCGCCATGACGAGTTGGCTATGCGGAGCCAGGACAAGGACATCGCCGTCCAGGCCGGGGAGGTCCTGCTGAAATATCCCCATGTGGACGATATCTGCCGGTCGCTGCCAGCCAAGTATAACTATACCGGTAAAAGCTACGTGATCGCCGCCCCTGCCTGCGTCGCGGACGTGATCCGGGACGGGACGCGGCTGCACATCTGCACCGCCAACAGCGACCGCTACTGGGAGCGCATCGAGCGGAAGGAGAGCTACCTGCTGTTCCTCCGCAGGGCGGACGAGCCGGAGGTTCCCTACTACACGATGGAGATCGAGCCTAACGGCACGGTCCGCCAGCTGCGCACCTACTATGACCGCCAGCATTCAGACATCGACGCGGCCAGGGAGTTCTTGAAGGAGTGGCAGCAGGTGGTAACGGAGCGGCTGACGGATGAGGATCGCCGGATGGCCGATGCCAGCCGGACGCTGCGTACTCAAGAATTCGCGCAGATGCGTCACGACAATATCGTCATCCGCACCGGGGACTTGGCCGGGCACAAGCTGGTGGACGTGCTGACGGCCGACCTGATGGAGAACGCCGCATAAAATTTCAGCCAAATGGTTGACAAATCGTCCCCAATCATGTATCATGTTTACAGTTTTCAAAAAGGACATGATACGGCGAAGGCCGTATTATGCCCTTTTTCTGTTTTCATGGGAGAAAGGGTAACTCTAAATTCTAAGGAGGACCCACATCATGGCAACCAAGCAAAACGCGAAGGAATATCCCATCCACATCATCCGCGAGGACCTGCGGCGGCGCTCGACCCAGCAGGCGGCCCAGCTGGCGCGATCCGTTGGCCGGCTGACCTCCTACGATGCCCGGCCATGCACTGAA
>JAAVHY010000024.1 GCA_014799485.1 Clostridiales bacterium
CTAACTTGGAATTTTCTTCGATAGCCCGCTTCAACTTCTCTTTGCACTCTTTCTGGGTTTTCGCCAGCACATTTTTGTAGATCGCCTTGCCTGTATTCGGGTCGCGGCCCGCTGTGTACCGACCCTCCCAGCGGCCATCGCTGCGCTTGCGGATATTTCCCTCTCCGTTTGCCCTGCGCTTTGCCATCTGACATCGCCTCCTTTCGCACTGACAGACCATACCACACCCTGCCGGGAATGTCCAGGGGAAATGGCAAGAGTTATCAGTTCAGACACAAATTCTTTCAGCGGTGGCGAAGGGCTTTTCTTTGTATACACTGGTGCAATCCACGAACGGAATCAGGAGGTCTCTCAAACATTTTCGGGATGCTTTTTTGTTTACTGTGACGCAAATTCTGATGTGGTGCTTTCTCTCTGAATTGCACTTTCACACCCCCCTTTAGGGGCAGGGGGTGCCGGGGCAGGGCCCCGGCGAGTGCGGACGGCGTATAGCCGGACGCGATGCTTGCCCCACCTCGTCGGCGCAAGCTCCGTATCCCTCGCCCCGCCGCAGGCGGCAGGGCTCACTCACTCCGCTGCGCCTCCTCTCCCCACAAAGCCAGAGGGCGGCTTTGCGGGGGCCCCGGTGAGGTGGGCTTCCGCCCCAACGGGGCGCCTCTGCGGTGCCCTTGCCCGGTGCGGTCTACGTACCCAAGGGTTGTCCGCACTGCAGCCAGCTGTACGTTGGGATTTTTCTCGTGTGTCCTTGAATCGGGCCCTCTGGGCTGTCCTGGGCGCTGAATTTCGGGTTGCCTTTACTGATTACAGCGTAGTAGATTTGTTCGGTTGCGGCCATGAAAAAACCAGCTTCGCCGCAGTTTTGATCCCTTGTAACCCGCCTGCCAACAACGGGTCACAAGGCGGCCAAAGCCATGTTTCAGCCCCTCGGAGGTGTACGGATGCTTCCCAACCCGCAGGAGGGGTACAAACGGCCTTACAACGCGAAACAGGGGGCTTTCATGCTTTCACCCATGACAGCGCCCTGCCGCTGAGCCTATTCGCACTGGTCTGCGCCAACTTCAGCTCTGTTAGAAATTCTTTCTCACGTTCCCGCATTACCTACTGGATCGGCTTAAGCGTGTAGAGCAGTCTGCCGTTGTAGACGAACCCATCCTTCCGGCGGACGGAGTTTCCTCAGTTTGGGCGAGACCTTTGTCCACCAATGCACCGATGTGCTTTTGTGCAGTTTTCCGGCTCATCCCAACCGCCTCACTGGAGGTAGATATACGACCTACGTTTCATTTTCCGCAATTTCTCAGACAAAATGGTTTGCCTCGCAGACCTTCCTGCTACTTAACGTACTGTATAATTTTGTGTCCAGTCAAGATTGATTCTCGACACCTGCTGTCGTTTCTTGTAGCTCGTCCAGCCATTCCTGCATTGTTTTCTGTTCCCCAGGCCTAAATTCAAAATTTATTTCTCCAATTTCTGAAGGTAGCGAGCCCTCTTTTGAGGCAATTTGTCCCACAATTCTCAGCATGATTTCATCTTGAATGCTTTGGTCAAGGCAACTCAATATATTGGGTGTAACCATCCATTCAAATGCGGCAGTTTCTTTTCCGCGCAGCAAGGCTGCCAATTCGGGCCGGAACAATCTATGCAGGAGATTCCACACCTCAGTTGCCGAATTCGAAGACATATCCTTGTCAAACAGCCATTGTTCCACACCTTTCATGTCATATCCAAAATAGAAAAGATAATGAAAAAGCATGATTTGGCTTTCGGTGGACAGCATCCAAAACCTCAGGCGGATCAAATCTTTCAGTTCTTCAGGAGGCTTCTCGGGAGGGTCTTCGGGGGAGGTGTCAGAGAAAATATCATAATGCTTAGCGCGCTTCAAAAGTCTTTGGAATTTTCCATCAAACTCCGCTATCTCTGAATTTTTTGCCCCAACTGGCACGATTTGCAATAGGTAGCGCACCAAAGAGAGTTGGATCCCTTTAATGGCCCGGTAAAATTCCGCATCCTCGACCATATCCAAAAGAATATTTGCGCACAAAAAACGCTGCCGGGAACGCCCATCAACACATGACCACATAAGGCTGCGCTTTCTGTCCGCGTCTTCGCTGCGTAACACCTCCTCATAGGTCTCCCGCAACCAACTCAGCGAATATCCTGCAAATAAAATGCAGTCCCAAGGCAGGAATCCGTTCCTCAACCAGTCCTGTACAAGACTGCTTCGAAACTGATTGAAGGTCTCACTTCCTTGTCGGGGCTTAGCCGGAAAGGCCAAACTTTTGCCTGTGTGAATCCCGTAGTAGTCTTCTGGGCATAAGTTCTTGTATGTTACATAAGCAAACAGATCCCGCTTGTCCTTTTGAGTAATTACCAGGCCGCGCTGCTTTTCTATACGTTCAAATATCTGATACTCATTGAGGATGGTATGGATCGTTCGGTAATCGTTCAGTTCTGGCGCAGCACAGGCCAGGAACACAGAGGGCCGCTGGTGTGTATCATCAGACCGTTCATCCAGCCAGATCCCCACATTCTTCAGATAGGTTTCAGCTAAACGATCAGGAAGAGACTCCCCACTGATAGCTGGAATCACTGGCAGGATGTAGTCGAAAAATTTAGAGCATTCCATAGGTGAAAATTCCATGTCATGAGCTACATAGAAAAAACGTAGGCACGGCTTCCGGAATAGATCACCTACCACTGGAAGCTTACCCAGACCGGGGAATATCCCGCCTAAACAATGGAACACTCCTCCTCGTTTGTGGGATAGCCGTGAGTTGGCAAGACAATTGATCTCCCGCAATTCGGAAAAAAGCTCCCGCTGCACATCAGGGCCCAACCGATCCATGTCCTCGAACACTACGGTATGGTCAAACCGAGAAGCCATCCGTTCTAAGACATAAATCAGCTCAAAACCATGTCTGTCCAAATAGCTTGTCCCTTCTACGGGCTGGATGTCCACACCGATCTTATCTACCCCGGCCACCTTGCTGGCTCCCTCCAGCGTCAGCTTAGACAGATATGAGCCACTGGACAGCCACATCGCTACCTTTCGTACAAAAAACAGTAGGCACAACAAAATCGCCCCATAAGGAATCGCCGCCAAGGTATGGGGATGCACCCTTTGCCAAGCCACAGCCTTTACTGGGAGATAGGACTCCACCCCAGCATACAATTGCGAACCATAAGCCAGCGAAAATAAACTCACTGCCAGCAGCATGAGCATGAAAACAGGGAGCTGCCTGCCAATCCAGGATTTCGGCGAAGGAATTAACCGATAAGTGACTCCTGGAACTTTCCGAATATCATCACAGACATACAAAACCTGGCATAGGAGATCACGCTCCAACTCCTCCAGTTTCTTTTTCAAACTCCTTTCCTGATCCTCTCCACCCTTGTCCTGAGAACCATTGGAATGGAAGTTAGTTAATGAAATATAGAGGAAGCGCCGATTGTCCAATCGCCTCTGATTACGCTTGCGGTCAAACGTGCGGATGAGGCTGCTCTTCCCCACACCATAATTACCAGTAACAGCAATATTGTGTAGCTCTGGGTGAAGGAAGACCTCATCCAAGTATTCCTCATAAATGGAATATTCCCCCTCCTCGCTGACACCCTCATCCAGCCGGTCGTTGGGAGACAGTGGGTAGATGGCCACTTGACTTTTTTCTTGATCCTTCCCCACTTTGGGTCCACTATCTTCTTCCAACCTGCCCTTCTTCCAAAAACTCATGCTCTACACCATCCTCCCTCAACCACATGAAGGAACTTATTACATACATATTTCAGCCTTGATTCGCGCTTTTCCCACATTTTGACGGTTTTTGTTTTAGTATATCATAGCCGCCAGAAAATGCAACAGGATTCGGGCTTGCAACAGATAAGAACTGCCGCAGGCTGAGTTGATTGCCCAACCTACGGCAGTTCTTATCTGTTGCCTCACTTTTAGATGACTTTTACTCCCCAAGGCGTATTCCTGCGGTACCTTTACGCGGGATTTCCCTTTGGTCTCAATAAGTGACTGTCGGCACTACAGAGAGAATTTGCTCCAAAATTTATCCCGCTTTTTCTTCGAACCTTCTGCGTTGTCCTTGCCTTGGGCATTTTGCCTAAGCCGGATAAGGCAAAATCGGGCTCTGTCAGGGCCGGAAAACGCCGCCGGGAGGCTGGGTGGCCTGCCCAGCCTCCCGGTGTCTGCTTCTGTGCTGCCCTTCGAAAATTCCAAGGGTAAAATTTCACTCTCCGACAACGGCGCACAAAAGCCCCAACATCGCGTTTCAGTCCTCTGGTGGTATATGGATGCCACCTGCCCCGCAGGGTGGGCACAAACCGCCTCAAAAGGGTCGACATGGGGCTTCTTGTTTTCAGGCTATGGCTCCGGATGAAATCTACGGCTATTGGCAGAGAAAACCCTGCCGGAAAAATTATCGACTTGCTTTTTATTTCTCCGAAACATTTTTGGAACTTTATCCTCTGGCGGAGAGCTTCTTTATGATTACAGCAGGGTAGATTTTTCCTTCGTCACTTTTCAAAATTTGAACTTTTTCAGAGTGTTCTTATTCTTGCGAAAGGGTCTTTTTCTTGTTGTTATTCGTCTTGTTTATTCATTTCCTCCCCAAATTCTGGAGGGGATCCCCTCCAGAATTTGGGGAGCAGGACAATTTAATTGTAAAACTCTTTGGGGTGTTACATCACAAGTTTTTCCCTCTTTTGCACGGACACCCAACTGTCAAAGCGGCCCCACAGAGCTACCTCATTGTTACGCCGCCACAATTTGCGCTCTCTTATTCCCCTGAAAGCAATGCTCTTGGAGCGATTTTTTTGATCCTCAAAGACAGCAGGCACAGCGTCCCAAAGGAGAACAGCACCAGCCCCACCCCGGCGGCCGCGATAAAGCTCATTGGGACGGTAAACGTGCATTTGACGACCCCAATCCCGCTCAAGAACAGCGCGGTCAGCGGGTTGATGATGAAGCTGCACACGACCAGCCCAAGCGCTGTGGACGCGATGACCGTAGGCATAAAGGACAAGGCCGTCTGTAAAATCAGCTGGCCCGTGGTGAAGCCCAGCGCTTTCATGACGCCGTAATCC
>JAAVHY010000025.1 GCA_014799485.1 Clostridiales bacterium
CAACGCCGGTTCCTCCTCCGAAACCACCTTCGACAACGCCCTCAAGGTGGCCGGCCTGACCCGCGAGGATGTGGACCCCTATGACATGAGCATCGACAACATCGTGCCCGCCGCCGTGTCCGGCAGCATCGACGCCGCTGTGTGCTGGAACCCCTACTCCGGCCAGATCCTGAAGCAGGTGGAGGGCTCCTACGAGATCGAGTTCGCCGACGGCTCCACCAACATCTCCAGCTGGATCTGCCTGCCCGATTACGCCAAGGACAACCACGACATCCTGGTGCGCTTCACCCGCGCCCTGTTCAAGGGCATGGACTGGGGTTCCCAGGAGGCCAACTATGACACCGTGGCCCAGTACAGCGCCGACCAGACCAAGACCAGCTTGGAGTCTCAGCAGATGCAGCTGGGCGACGCCCACTGGTTCAGCATCGCCGACCTGAAGGCCGGCCTGGCTGACGGCACCATCAAGGGCTACTACGAGGGGATGCAGAACGACATGGTGGACGGCGGCAACATCGAGGCCAGCGACGCCAAGGATGACGTGGGCGATTTCGTCGACTTCAGCGTCATGGAGGACGCCCTGAAGTAAGTCCGCTCCCAACCAAATAACGCTTAACGCATAGGAACGGACCCTATGGGACGGAGCTCAAGTCCGCCCCATAGGGTTTCGTTTCGCCTATCCCCTGCCGGACAGGAGGAGATCGTGTGAATATCAACACTGTTTGTCCGCCGGACGCGGCCGGACCCGTGACCTTTGCCGCCGCCGAGCTGGCCGCCTACCTGGGGCGGATGCTGGCGGGCGAGGAGGGGACGCTCACCGTAACGCTGGCGGTCCGCCCCGACCGGGAGGCCGGCCTCCCCGACCGGTTCTCCGTGGAACTGAGCGAAACGGAAGGCTCCATCATCGGGAACAACCCCCGCTCGGTGCTGCTGGGCGTGTACGACTGCCTGCGCCGTCTGGGGTGCCGGTTCCTGGCCCCGGTAGAGGGCTGCGAGGTGGTCCCCCCCATCACCCGGGGAGCCCTTCCCCTGCGGTATGAGCACCGGGCCTCCTTCCGCCACCGGGGCGTGTGCATCGAAGGGGCGGACAGCCGGGAAAACGTGCTGGACTTCATCGACTGGCTGCCCAAGCTGGGGTACAACAGCTTCTTCCTGCAGTTCAAATCGCCCTATATCTTTTATGCCCGGTGGTATCAGCACCGGGGCAACCCCCTCCTGGAGCCGTCCCCCTTCTCCCCCGCGGACGCCCTGGCCTGGGCGGAGGAGGCGGAGCGTGAGCTGAAGCGCCGGGGCCTGCTGCTCCACAAGGTGGGCCACGGCTGGACGGGGGAGGTGCTGGGCCGCGAGGCCCTGTCCTGGGATTCGGATACCCGGCCCCTGGCGGAGGATAAGCGTCCCCTGGCCGCCCAGGTGGGCGGCACGCGGGGCCTGTTCAATGGCGTGGCCGCCAACACCAACCTGTGCTTCCACAGCGGGGACGCGGCGGACTCCTTCGCCGCCCTGGTGACGGACTACGCCAGGGAAAACCCCAACGTGGATTACCTCCACGTCTGGCTGGCGGACGAGTACAACAACGTGTGCGAGTGCGAGGGCTGCCGGCGAACCACCCCCACCGACCAGTACGTGGAGCTGCTCAATGAGATCGACCGCCGCCTCACCGCCCAGGGGCTGGACACCAGGATCGTGTTCCTGCTCTACCAGGAGCTGCTTTGGCCGCCGGTCAGGGCCCGGCTGGCCCATCCGGAGCGTTTTGTGCTCATGTTCGCCCCCATCAGCCGCACCTTTGAGCGCTCCTATGAGGTGGGCGGCGGGCTGCCCCCCATCCCGCCCTATGAGCGCAACCAGGTCGAGCTGCCCACCGCCCTGCCCCAGAACCTGGCCTTCCTCCGGGGCTGGCAGGAAGTTTTCCAGGGGGACAGCTTCATCTACGACTATCCCCTGGGCCGGGCCCACTACGGCGACTTCGGCTACATGAAGCTGGCCCGGGTAATGGGCGGCGATGTGAAGCGGCTGGGGGAGCTGGGGCTGGACGGCTACATAAGCTGCCAGGAGCTGCGCTCCGGCCTGCCCAATTTCTTTCCCAACTACGTGCTGGGCCGCGCCCTCATGGACGCGTCCCTGGACGTGAACGGGCTGATGGGCGAGTACTTTGCCGCCGCCTACGGGGAGGACTGGCCCGTCGTGGCCGACTTTTTGTTCCAGCTGTCCGAGCTGAGCAATACCGACTACGCCAACGGCAAAGGCCCCCGGCGGGACGAGGCCCTCGCGGCCCGGATGGACGCCGTCCGGGAGCTGTGCCTGGACTTCACCCCCACCCTGGACGCCCACCGCACGCCCCAGGGCTGGCAGACCCCCTTCTGGCACGTGCTGGACTTCCACCGGGAGTATGTGCTCAAGCTGGCCCGGGCTTGGCGCCGGCTGGCCCAGGGGGACGGGGAGGGCACCGCCGAGGGCTGGCAGGCCTTCCGGCAGCTGATCCGCGAGAACGAGCCGGACTTCCAGCCCTGGCTTGACGTGTACCGGGTCCTGGAAGTCACTGAGAAATACACGGGGTTTCAGCCCCGGGAAAATTGAAAGGAGGACGCAAAATGCGTCACGACTACTACTATTACGACCGGGAGCAGCTGCTGGCCGCCCCCAAGGTGCCCATTGAGGTGCTGGCGGACAACGCCGCCGTGTTCCAGGCCATTGCCCGGGAAATGGCGGACGAGATCAAGCGCAAGAACGCTCTGGGGGAGCGCACCGTGTTCATCTGCCCCGTGGGGCCGGTGGGCCAGTACCCCTACTTCGTGGACATCGTCAACGGGGAGGACATCAGCCTGAAGGACGTGTGGTTCCTCAACATGGACGAGTATCTCACCGATGACAAGCAGTGGATCGACAAGGACCACCAGCTCAGCTTCCGGGGCTTCATGGACCGCACGGTGTACACCAAGATCCGCCCCGAGCTGGTCATGCCTGAGAGCCAGCGGGTGTTCCCCGACCCCAACGATCCCGACAACATGGCCCGGGTCATCGAGAAGCTGGGCGGGGTGGACATCTGCTTCGGCGGCATCGGCATCAACGGCCACCTGGCCTTCAACGAGGCCCAGGACGAGCTGACCGGGGAGCAGTTCAAGCAGCTCCACACCCGGGTGCTGGAAATCACCAGGGAGACCCGGACGGCCAACGCCATCGGCGACCTGAACGGCGCCATCGACGATATGCCCCGCTGGTGCGTCACCATCGGCATGAACGAGATCTACAACGCCCGGAAGGTGCGCCTGGGCGTGTTCCGCGACTGGCACCGCGCGGTGATCCGCCACACGGCCTACGGCGAGGTGTCCGGCCACTTCCCCGCCACCCTGATGCAGACCCACCCGGACGCGCTCATCCGCACCACCGAGTTCGTGGCCAACCTGCCCGGCTGAGAAGGGGGCGGCGAAATGAAGGATACCTATATCGTCAACGGCCAGGTCTACATCGGCCGCGCGTTTGAAGCCAAGACCCTGAAGCTGTCCGGCGGCAAGCTGGAGGTGCTGGGCGCGGACGCTGCCGTCCCCGAGGGGGCGCAGGTGGTGGACGTCAACGGCAAAAAGGTGCTGCCCGGCTTTATCGACATACACACCCACGGCGCGGTGGGCGTGGACGTGAACGGCGCCACCGCCGAGGATCTGGAGAAGATCGGCCGCTTCTTTGCCGGGAACGGCACCACGTCCTGGCTGTGCTCCGTGCTCACCGACACGGTGGAGCAGACTGAGTGGTGCATCGACCAGTTCAAGGCCCACAAGGCGGGGGAACAGCCCACCGCCGAGCTGCTGGGCATCCATCTGGAGGGGCCCTTCCTGGCCACCCAGTACAAGGGCGCCATGCCGGAGCATCTGCTGCGGAAGGGCGACGCGGCCCTGCTGCGCTCCTACCAGGAGCGGGCGGAGGGCGATATCCGCTACCTCACCGTCTCCCCCGAGGTGGAGGGCGTGGTGGACATGATCCCCGAGGCCAAAAAGCTGGGCATCGTCCCCGCCATCGGCCATTCCGGGGCGGACTATGAGACCTCTATGGAGGCCATCGCCGCCGGGGCCGAGGCCGCCACCCACACCTTCAACGCCATGGGGCTGTTCCACCAGCACCGCCCCGCCATCATGGGCGCCGTACTGGAGTCCGACGTGTACTGCGAGATGATCTGTGACGGACGGCACCTCCACCCCGCCTCCGTGCGGCTGCTCATCAAGACCAAGGGGCTGGACAAGGTGGTGGCCATCACCGACTCCATCATGGCCGCCGGCCTGCCCGACGGCAACTACCACCTGGGCGTGAACGAGGTGGTGGTGGAGGACGGGGACGCCAAGCTGGCCAGCGATGGCACCCGGGCCGGAAGCACTCTCACCCAGGACGTGGCGCTGCGCAACCTGCTGGCCTTCACCGGCCTGCCCATGGAGGAGCTGCTGCCCGCCCTGACGGAGAACCCCGCCAAGCTGATCGGCGTGTTCGACCGCAAGGGCTCCATCGCCGACGGCAAGGACGCGGATCTGGTGGTGCTGGACGGGGAGAACCAAGTGGATATGGTGTTCACCCGGGGCCGCCTGCTGGAGAAATAAGGGCAAAAAAGTACACCATGGCTTTGCCATGGTGTACTTTTTTCCCGGCGAAGCGTCACTCCGCCGCGGTCTGGAGGTCACGGAAGACCGCCACCGCCGCCGCGCCCCGGGCGCCGCTGAGGTTGTCCGGCTCCACGAATACGAAGTCGGTGTCGGTGCGGGTCACCGTGCAGATGTTGCGGCGGACCACATCCAGCAGCAGGCGGCGGTTGTCCTGGCTCTGAAACAGCTTCCCCTCGATGAGCATGGTGTGGGGGCAGGTAAAGTTGTCGATGTTGGCGATGGCCAGCCCTAGGGTGTACACCGCCCGCTCCACGATGCGGTACACGTCCGCGTCCCCGGCCTGCTGGGCCTCCAAAATCTGGGCCATAGACGGCTCCTCCCCCTTGGGACACAGGGAGCGCAGCACGGGCGCGCCCCCCCGGGCCAACGCGTCCATGCAGCGGCCGATGATGGCCCGGTCGCTGGAGATGGCCTCCAGGCAGCCGTGGTTGCCGCAGGTACACTGGGGGCCGTTGGGCTCCATCACCATATGGCCCACCTCCCCCGCCCCCACGATGGAGCCGAAGGAGTTGGACGAATTCAAGATCAGCGGGCAGGCAATGCCCGCGTGGATGAACAGGTAGGCAAAGGTGGGCACGTTGTCCAGCAGCTCCCGCTGGAACAGGGAGGCGCCGTAGGCCCGGGCGCAGGCGTTGTTCTCCACCGAGATGGGGCCGCTGAAGCCCAGCCGCCGGCTCACGTCCCGGAGGATCGGCTTGTCGTACCAGTTGTAGCTGGGGCGCACCTTCAGCATCCCCGCCCTGCTGTCCACCAGGCCGGGGACGCAGAAGCCCAGCCCGTCCACCCCGTCAAGGGTAAGGCCGCACCCCTCCAGCATGTCAAGGACGAGGGCGCAGGTCATGTCCAGGTTGTCCTCGTAATCCCGGCTGGGGGCGGGGGCCGCCCGGCTGGCCAGCATCTGCCCCCGGTAGTCGGTGAGGCACACGGCGCTCTCCGAGCCCCGCATCTCCACGCCCACGAACCGTCGGGCCCCGGGCACGATATCCAGCAGACGGCTGGGGCGGCCGTGGCGGTGGTCCGCCGGCCCGGAGGACTCCAGCTCCCGCACCATCCCGGCGGCGATCATGCTGTTGATGTTGGTGGTGATGGTGGGCAGGGTGAGACCCAGCCGCTTGGCGATGTCCGCCCGGGTGATGGGGGCGCAGTGGTATACCATGCGCAGGATGGACGATTGGTTCGCGCTCCGCACGCGGGGCAGGTTGTTGCCCTGTTCAAACTGCATTCGCTCACCGCCCTTCCTCAAATTTTGACAGCGCCCACGGAATATGTTATGATTATTATTATACTGGGCCGGTAAATGGGTGTCAAGGCAGGACCGCATGATTTGGTGGAGAAAAGGGGAGAAAACACAATGGTAATCTTTTTTTTGGTGAGCTTTTTCGCCAGCGTGGTGGGCGCCATCTGCGGCATTGGCGGCGGCGTGGTCATCAAGCCGGTGCTGGACATGCTGGGACTGGAGACCGTGGCCGCCATCAGCTTCCTGTCCGGCTGCACGGTGCTGTCCATGAGCTGCTACTCTGTCACCCGCGCCCTTGCCAAAGGGGACAGCGGGGTGGACCTGCGCACCGGCACCCCGCTGGCCGCCGGCGCGGCCTTGGGCGGGCTGGCGGGCAAGCAGCTGTTCGAGCTGGTGAAGTCCCTCTCCCCCGACCAGGGCATGGTGGGGGCGGTCCAGGCTGCCTGCCTGGGGGTCATCACTCTGGGGACGCTGGCCTATACGGTGAACAAGGCCCGCATCCCCACCCATAAAATCACCGCCCCGGCGGTGTGCGTGGCCATCGGGCTGGCCCTGGGCGTCATGTCCAGCTTCCTGGGCATCGGCGGCGGGCCCATCAACCTGGTGGTGCTCTACTTCTTCTTCAGCATGGACACCAAAACCGCCGCCGCCAACAGCCTGTACATCATCCTGTTCAGCCAGCTGGCCAGCCTGATCACCACCCTGGTCACCCGCACGGTGCCCCCCTTCCAGTGGCCGGTGCTGCTGGTGATGGTGTGCGGCGGCGTGGGCGGCGGCATGGTGGGCCGCGCGCTCAACAAAAAGATGGACAACCGGCTGGTGGATCGGCTGTTCATCGGCCTGATGGGGCTGATCGTCGCCATCTGCGTGTATAACGTCTGGCGGGGAATCTCCGCCTGAAAAGCCCGTAAAGCATAAAAAGTCCCGCAGTCTGTGACTGCGGGACTTTTTATCACTTATTTTCCAATCAATACATCCCCATATCCGGCGCGGCGGGAGCGGCGGGGGCGGGAGGCTCGGGCTTGTCGGCCACCAGGGACTCGGTGGTCAGCAGCACGGCGGCCACGGAGGCGGCGTTCTCCAGGGCGGAGCGGGTCACCTTGGTGGGGTCCACGATGCCGGAGGCGATCATGTCGCAGTACTCCTCCTTGTAGGCGTCGAAGCCGTAGCCGGTCTTGCCGGAGGTCTTGACCTTCTCCAGCACCACGGAGCCGTCGATGCCCGCGTTGGCGGCGATCTGCTTCATGGGTTCGGCCAGCGCCTTGGCGATGATGGCCACGCCGGTCTTCTCATCGCCCTCGGCGGAAGCCAGCAGGGCCTCCACGGCGGGGATGGCGTTGACGTAGGCGGCGCCGCCGCCGGCCACGATGCCCTCTTCCACAGCGGCGCGGGTGGCGTTCAGCGCGTCCTCGATGCGCAGCTTCTTCTCCTTCATCTCGGCCTCGGTGGCGGCGCCCACGCGGATGATGGCCACACCGCCGGCCAGCTTGGCCAGACGCTCCTGGAGCTTCTCCTTGTCGTAGTCGGAGGTGGTGGTCTCGATGGCCTTGCGGATCTGGCCCACCCGGGCGGAGATGGCGTCGGCGGAACCGGCGCCGTCCACGATGATGGTGTTCTCCTTCTGCACCTTCACCTGGCGGGCGGTGCCCAGCATATCCATGGTGGTCTCCTTGATGTCCATGCCCAGGTCGGAGGACACCACGGTGCCGCCGGTGAGGATGGCGATATCCTCCAGCATCTCCTTGCGGCGGTCGCCGAAGCCGGGGGCCTTGATGCAGCACACGTTCAGGGTGCCGCGCAGCTTGTTCACCAGCAGGGTGGACAGGGCGTCGCCCTCCACGTCCTCGGCCACGATGAGCAGCTTGCGGCCGGACTGCACCACCTGCTCCAGAATGGGCAGCAGGTCCTGGATGGAGGAGATCTTCTTGTCGGTGAGCAGGATGAGGGCGTCGTCCAGCACGGCCTCCATCTTCTCGGTGTCGGTGACCATATAGGGGGTGATGTAGCCGCGGTCCAGCTGCATACCCTCCACGACCTCGGAGTAGGTCTCGGCGGTCTTGGACTCCTCCACGGTGATCACGCCGTCGTGGCTGACCTTCTCCATGGCCTCGGCGATCAGGGTGCCGATGGCGTCGTCGCTGGAGGAGATGGCGCCAACACGGGCGATGTCGGAGGTGCCGGACACGGGCTTGGAGTTCTTCTTGATCTCCTCGATGGCGGCCTCGGTGGCCTTGGCGATGCCCTTCTTCATGACCATGGGGTTGGCCCCGGCGGCCAGGTTCTTTAAACCCTCGCGGATGATGGCCTGGGCCAGCAGGGTGGCGGTGGTGGTGCCGTCGCCGGCCACGTCGTTGGTCTTGGTGGAGACCTCCTTGACGATCTGGGCGCCCATGTTCTCAAAGGGGTCGTCCAGCTCGATCTCCTTGGCGATGGTCACGCCATCGTTGGTGATGAGGGGGGTGCCGAACTTCTTGTCCAGCACCACGTTGCGGCCCTTGGGGCCCATGGTGATCTTGACGGTGTCGGCCAGCTGGTTCACGCCCCGCTCCAGGGCGTGGCGGGCCTCCTCGCCGTAGCAGATGATCTTAGACATATCGCATTACCTCCAAAATATTGAGATGGGTTAACAAAAATTACTCCACGATGGCGAGAATGTCGTTCTGACGGACGATGGTGTACTCCTCGCCGCCGTTCCCCACGAAACTCTGTTTCGCGGGGGCCCCTTAGGACTTCATATGCGGCTGCCGGAAATGAAGTCCGTCAGCCTTCGGCGCTTACGCGCCGCCCCATCTTCGATGGGGCCCCAGGTGGCCGGCTTTCAGATGCAAGCCTGGGAGCTTACTCCACGATGGCGAGAATGTCGTTCTGACGGACGATGGTGTACTCCTCGCCGTCCACCTTGACCTCGGTGCCGGAATAC
>JAAVHY010000026.1 GCA_014799485.1 Clostridiales bacterium
ATGCATCGACCAAAACTGGTCTGGGCCTATGTACCCCCGCTCATTTTTTTCTGTGAATCTATAATACTGGCGGTAGACGTGCCCGCCCAAGGCCTCTACCTCTGCCTCATAATCAATGGTTTGATATTTATGATCTACTAAAAAGTCAAACTGATAGCGAGACCTGTCAATATGCCGGTATAGATTCAGGATGACACTTTCGGTGCCGTAGTATTTGTCCCCAAACCCAAACTGCAGGATCCTGATTGGTTCCATAAACCCAGTCCCTTCTTCCATTGGCGGCATATTGTCCAATTTTTATCAAATTATAGCACAACACCCGAGTGAACGCAAGGGCCTTGCCTCCAGCGTTTGGCTCAATTTGCTGGTTGAAACCACGGAAAACAGGGGCCGCGCAAGTGATTTCCCGCAGCCCCTGTTTTCCATGCATTATGCCTACTGTGTCTATGATTTTTGGTGGAACAGACTGTCGTAAATCGCCTCCAGTCGCTTTGAGCTCTCGTTGATGTCATATCCTGCGGCGGTGACCTCAGCCTGACCCTTTCGCCGGTCAAAGGAAAAATCGGTGTGCAAAATGACTTCGGCCCACGCCGCCGGATCTTTCAAGCTCAGGAAGGACAGCCTGGGCGTGATCGCGGCGTCCTTCGAAACGTTGTCCGAGGTAAAACACATAAGGCCGGCAGCTTGAGCTTCCACCAAAACCATAGGCAGACCTTCATACTGGGACGGAAGGAGCAGGACGTCGAAAGCCTGCATCCACTGGTAGACGTTGTCTACGCAGCCCTGAAAAGACACGTTTTCAAGTCCCATCTGCCGAACGGTGTGTCGCAGACGGTCCTCCAATCTCCCGTCACCAAGCAAGACCAGATGGGCATGGCTGCACCGCTGGTTGATCTCCCGAAGGATCTTCAGCAGAAACTCGGGGTTTTTTTCTGGGACAAAACGTCCGGCAAAGCCCAGCACAAGCTTATCTGTAAGGCCGTACTGCTCTCTCAGCCGGCTCCGAACGGCCTGATCGAAGGTAAATTTGTCGGTTTCAATTGCGTTTGGCAGGATCTCGTATGGGCGCCTTTGAAAACCGTATCGGCCCGCCTTTGTTGAACAGGCCAAAAGCTGACTGCCGGATCGTGTAATGAATGGGAGAGTGAGGGTGTGCCGGATCTGGGTGTGCAGAGGGACGGAAGGTCCACGGAGCGCACTGTGCATATGAATAATACGAATAGGGAAGCCGCGCTTTTTCGCGGCGGCAATCAATTGAGCGCCGTAATTATCATAGCCATAGCAATCTAAATTGAGGTGTGCGCCGCCTTGGATTTCCGGATGAAGCGACCAAAGCTGGGCCGGACTGATGTATCCCCGCTGGCTTTTCTCCGCGGGTGTATAATGCTGGCGGTAGACGTGTCCGCCCAACGCCTCTACCTCTGCCTCGTAATCGATGGCTTGATATTTGTGATCGACTAAAAAATCAAACTGATACCGGGATCGGTCAATGTGCCGGTATAGATTGAGGATCACGTTTTCCGTGCCGTAGTATTTCGTTGACGCAAGTCCAAATTGCAGGATTCTAATTGGACCCATAAACACATTCGCTTCTTCCATAGATGGCATATTGTTCTGTTTCTATCGGATTATAGCACAGCGCCCGCGTAAACGCAAGAACCTCACCCCTCCAGCGGGCAGGCCAGCATGGCGCCCAGCTCCAGCTCGAAGCCCAGGGAGCGGTACATCCCCACATCCCCGGCGGAGCAGCCCACCGTCAGGCTGGCCATGCCCCGCTCCCGGCACCACGCCTGAGCGGCTTCGGTCAGCAGACGGGCCGCGCCCTGACGGCGGAAGGGGGGCTCCACGTAGAAGTCGTCGAACACCCCGACCTCCCCGCAGGCAAAGGTGGAGAAGCAGGGGGACACCGAGCACATCCCCACGGCCCGCGTCCCCCGCATGGCCAGGAAGAAAGCGATCTTCCCCTCCCGGACGGCGGCGGACAGCCGCTCCTTTTTCTCGTCGGTGAGCGCTTCCTCGCCGATCTCGGCCAGGAAGCTGTTCTCCAGCCTGTACAGCTGCCAGCTTTCCGGATCGGCCAGCCGCTCCGCGGTGATGGGCAGCGCCACCTCCGGCGGCAGCAGCATACAGGGCGTGCCCCACTCGTCCACCCCGTTGGGACGGAAACCCAGGGAGGCCCAGAACCGCCGGCGGCGCTCCCCTTCGGCATTGATTTCAAAATAGGCGGCCCTCCGTTGACGGGCCCAGTCCAGCAGGGCCCGGGCGCAGGCGCGGCCCGTGCCGCCGCCCCGGTGCTCCGGCAGCACCCAGAATTCCATGATGACACACTTGCCGTCCTCGCTGGGGTACAGGGCGGGCATGGCGTAGCCGATCTCCCGCCCATCCCGCAGGAAGGCGAGGTAGTACAGCGGGTCCTTCTCCCGGCGGCGCAGCCCCTCGATGGCGGCGCGGTACTCTTCCCCCAGGAAGTAGTCCAGGTCTTCCTCCCGGTCCGGGTGGCCGCCGTCATCGGGGAACAGGTCCCGCGGGAAATAGGCGCGCAGTTCTGCCCAGAAGCGGTCGGCCTCCTCTGTTGTGGTCAGTTCTTTGATGGTGATTTGGTCGTTCATTTGACATCCTCCTAAAAATATTGGAGGGTCAGATGCCGTGGACCCTCCATTCACGGTTCATTTTCATAAAGAATCACCCTTTCTTCGTCGGGGCAAGCTCCATATCCCTCGCTTCCGCCTATGGCGAAAGCTTACTCATTTCGCTGCCCCTCGTCTCCCCACAAAGCCAAACGACGGCTTTATGGGGGTCCCATAATTGCAAAAACCCGCCGGAACGCTCCGGCGGGTTTCATTATAGCGTTTCAGCGGCGGGGTGTCAAGGCTGGGGAAGGGGCTCGGGATAGTTGACGTCGCCGGCGCGGCGCCCCTCCGCGGGAACAAAACCCGAGTTGCAGGTGTAGGTAATGAAGCCGTCCTCCTCCACCAGGACCAATCCAAAGTGCAGTTCAAAGACGTTGTCCAGCCAGAAGGCAATGGCTTTTTCTTTTCCCATGACGAACAGGGCGGTGGACAGCCCGTCGCAGACCAGCCCGCTGTCCCCGATGACGGTGACGGAGATCAGGCCGCCGCGGGCGGGCGAGCCGGTTTCGGGGTCAAGTATGTGCCAATAACGCACCCCGTCCTCCTCAAAGTACCGCTCGTATCCGCCGGAGGTGACCACCGCCTGGTCCTCCACTGTGACCACGCCGATGTTCCCGTCCCCCTCCGGGTCGCGGATGCCCACGCGCCAGGGGGAGCCGTCCGGCTTGGCCCCCACGGTCTGGATGTTGCCGCCCAGGTCCAGCATGGCGGAGGTGACGCCGTTTTCCTTCAAACTGGCGGCCAGCACGTCCCCCGTGTAGCCTTTGGCCACGCTGCCCAGGTCGATCTCCATGCCGTCCGGCAGGGCGGCGCGCGCCCCGTCCCACTCCACCTTTGTATAGTCCACCAGGGGCAGCAGGGCGGCCAGCTCGGCTTCGGTTGGGATGGCGTATTCCCCCGTAGTGAACCCCCAGGAGCGCAGGATAGGATAGATGGAGACGTCCAGCGCCCCCGCCGTGCGCCCGCACATGCCCAGCGCCGCGTCCAGCAGCTGTGCCGTCTCAGGGGACAATTCCGCCGCGCCGTCACGGTTCAGGGCGTAGATCTCGCTGTCCGGGTCGGTGACGGACAGCAGGGCTTCCAGCTCCTTCACCCGGTCCTCGGCCTGATCCAGAAGCGCCCCGTCCCCGCCCTCGTACAGCCGCAGGGTCATCACCGTGTCCATGGCGAAAAAGGTGTTTTCCGAGGTTGGGGCCGCCTGGGTTTGCGCGGGGGCGCACCCCGCCAGGAGGCAGGCCGCCAGCCCCAGCGCCGCCAGCCGTTTCAGCCCTTTCACCGCAGGTGGTCCGGGATGGAGTCGTCCCGGTCGATCCACTCCGCTTCCACATCTACCACCCGGTAGTCTGTGGGCGTGTCCCGGATGACGACTTTGGCGATGCCCGCGTTGATGATGAGACGGCGGCACATGGAGCAGGAGGTGGAGCCGGGGATGAGCTCCCCGGTATCCGGGTCGCGGCACACCATGTACAGCGTGGCCCCCAGCACCTCCCGCCGGGAGGCGGAAATGATGGCGTTGGCCTCGGCGTGGACGGAGCGGCACAGTTCGTAGCGCTGGCCGGAGGGGATGTTCATGGCCTCTCGGGCGCAGTAGCCCAGATCGCCGCAGTTTTTCCGCCCCCGGGGCGCGCCGTTGTAGCCGGAGGACACGATCTCGTCGTTCTGCACGATAATGGCCCCGTAGTGGCGGCGCTGGCAGGTGGAGCGCTCCAGCACGGTGCCGGCGATGTCCAGGTAGTAGTTCTTTTTGTCGATGCGGGCCATGGCGATCCCTCCCGTTTTTTCTCAGTATATCAAGCTTTTGCCCTGGCCGCAAGGGAAAAATCCTCCCGCCGCCGGGACGCGCTTGACTGATTCTGCCCGAACCAGTATAATCGTCATAGGAACAGGGCGGGCGGGGGCAGTCCCCGGGGCCGTCCCGGATCAAGAAAGGAGCGACCTGCTGTGTCGGGCATCAAAAGACTGTTTTCCACCCCCAAAAAGGCTGCGCTGACCCTGGCCTGCGCGGGCGTGATGCTGGTGACCCTGGGCGTGTGCGTCATGGTATGCGCCGCGGGCGGGCCGGAGCGGAGCCGGGCCATCGGCGGGGAACGGGCCCAGAACTTCGCCTTTGCCGACGCGGGGGTGGACCCCGTGGAGGCCAGGTCGGTGAAGGTGAAGTATGAACAGTTCCAGGAGGGGTTCGTCTACGAGGTGGAGTTCACCGCCGGGGATACGGAATATGAATATAAGATCGACGCGGAGGACGGCTCTGTGGTGAAGCGGGAGAGCAGGACGGTGAAGGCCGCCGGGACGGACGCGCCCCCGCTGATCCCCCTCACCCTGGAGGAAGCCCGGGCGATCGCACTGGCGGACGCGGGGCTGACGGCGGGGCAGGCCGTCTTCACCGAGGCGGAGGAGGATACGGAAAACGGCGCGCCTGTGTATGAGTTCGAGTTCCGCGCCGGGGACACCGAATATCGGTACGAGATCAACGCCCACACCGGGTCGGTGTACAGCAAGGGCGTCGTGACCTATGTGAGCCAGCCCCCCGCGCCCAGCGCCCCGGCCCAGAGCGCCCCGCCCGCCCAGACGGCCGCCCCTGACCCGCGGCCGGACCAGACGCCGGTGCCCAGCCAGGCGCCAGCGCCCAGCGCCCCCGCCCAGTCCCAGCAGACGGAAGGCCGGACCTATATCGGGCTGGACGCGGCCAAGCGGGCCGCCCTGGCGGACGCGGGGGTGGACAGCTCCCAGGTGTACTTCACCAAGGCGGAGCTGGACTATGAGGACGGCGTGCCCGTCTACGAGCTGGAGTTCTGCACCGATACCCATGAGCACGAGTACGAGATCCACGCCCGCACCGGGGCCGTTTGCGGCCACAGCGTGGGGGCCTGCCCCCACTCCGGCGGGCACCATTCCAGCGGGCACCACTCCGACCGGCACCACAGCGCCCCGCAAGGCTCCGGCGCTGTCCTGATCGGGCTGGACGCGGCAAAAAGCGCCGCCCTGACCCACGCGGACTGTCAGGCGGGCCAGGTGACGTTCACCAAAACGGAGCTGGACGACGAGGACGGCAGGGCGGTGTATGAGATCGAGTTCCGCAAGGACAGGACAGAGTACGAGTATGAGATCGACGCCGCCACCGGGGAGGTGCTGAAGTACGAGTGGGAGCAGGGCTGAGCGGGAGCGCGGGAAGGGCCGCCAATAGCGGCGCTTCCGGGGGATGCCGCCGCAAATTCACATTTTGTTTACGGTTACCCCATTGACGCGGACATTTCCCGGCGCTATATTAGTAATAATCCCTTAAAAGTCCCAAGACCCGGTCCCCGTAGGAGGTGAGCGCCAATGATCCGCCGATATATGACCCGCTTTATGGCGGGGCGCTACGGGGGGGATCAGCTGAATCTGCTCCTCATCGCGCTGTATGTGATCCTCTATGTGGTCTTTTTGTTCACCAGGATGCTGATCTTTGAGGTGCTGGGCCTGATCCTCATCATCCTCAGCCTGTACCGCTCCCTGTCCCGGGACCTGGAGCGCCGGAGGGCGGAGAACGCCCGCTTCCTCCAGGCGGTCCGGCCTGCCCTGCGCCGCTGGAACGCCTTCCGTACCCGGGCCCACGACAAGGAGCACCGCTACTTCAATTGCCCCAACTGCGGCCAGCGGATGCGGGTGCCCAGGGGAAAAGGGCGCATCACCGTCCACTGCCGCTCCTGTGGCGCGGTGTTTGAGGAAAAGAGCTGAGCGCGTCCAATCCGAGCGTGACAACATACAAGAAAACAGAAGCTCCCCGCCGTCAGGCGGGGAGCTTTTTTGCTGTTTCAGCGCGCCGCCCCGGAAGCGCCTGGGCGGGCGCGGGGGCCCCGTCCGGGGCCTTTTCACTGCCCCGCGGGGTTGAGCACCACGTTGTCCCGGGTCATCTTCTGACGCAGCAGCTGGAAGGTGGGCATACCGCCGGCGGCGCACACCTGCTTGGCCAGCACCTCGGCGTAGGGGAAGAGCTGCTGGTAACACAGGACGTGGAAATCCCGCTTGTCCTCGCCGGTGATTTCGCCGGACACCTCGAAAATGCCCACCAGCTCCACGGAGACGAAGAAACGGTGGTCGGGGGAATCGGTCTTGTCCTTCACGCACTGGTACAGCGTGGCCCGGCAGCGGGTGTTGTCCGGCGTGTAATTCACCGAAAAGGAAAAGCTGTTTTCCAGCTGGACCTGGCCGGAGGTCTCCAGCTTGTTGAAGAATTGAAGATCCTGAAGCTTGTAGGAGAGCATACTGAGCTGCGCCATGGGGCACCTCCAAATCGTTTTATCTTGTCTACAGACAGATTATACCACGGATATTCCCCCGGCGCAACGCCCTTGCCAAAACCGGGCGGGTCTGTTACAATGGGGGAAATTCGACAAAATACGACACGGCTCGACAGGGGGGCGGAAGCCATTCCCAGGAGAGGCCGGGGGAAATCTGCATAGCATAAAGAAGAGCGGAAGGGGGCGCGAAACGGTGGACAAAGAGCGGCTGGACTACGGGACGGCCCGCACGGCGGCGGAGCTGCGCCTCCAGCTGGCCCAGATGACGGCGGCCAGCCAGCTCCTGGAGCGGACGGCCGCAGACGAGAGGAGCCGGGACTGCCTGGCGGCGTTGAACCAGGGCATCTGCCGGATGCTGCGCATCGTGGGCCGGCTGGAGCTGTCCCTCCGCCTGGGCGGGGAGGAACCGCCCCGGCTGGAGCGCGTCCCCGTTGACCTGGCCCGGAGCACCCGGGAGCTGGGGGAGCGGCTGGCGGGTCTGCTGGCCTACGCCGGGGTATCGCTGAAGGTGGACGCGCCGGAGCGCCTCCATGCCCAGGCGGACGAAGGGCTGGTGGAGCAGATGCTGATGGAGCTGGTGTCCAACGCCGCGAAAGCGGGCAAAAACGTGACGCTGGCCCTGGCCTGCCAGGGCGGGCAGGCGGTGTTTACCGTGGAGGACGACGGACCTGGGATCGACCCGGAACGGCTCCGATACCTGTTTTCCAGTGAAGAAGAGGCCGTGCCCGACTGGCGGCGCGGCGGCGTGGGGGTGGCGGTCGCCCGGCGGGTGGCGGCCCTCCACGGCGGGGCGCTGGTGGCGGGCTGCGCCCCGGGCAAGGGGCTGCGGGCGGTGGCGTCCATCCCCCTGGGCACGGCGGAGGGGGCGCTGCTGGAGACCCCGGCGCTGGCCTGGGACCGGGGGGGCTTCGACGAGGGGCTGGTGGCCCTCAGCGACCTGCTGCCCGCCCGGGCCTTTAGGCCGGAGGACGAATGAACCGGGCGCCCCGGTACGTGGGGGTGTCCGAGTGACAAGGGGGAAGGGGAAACCCTTCCCCCTTGACTTTTTCCAGGTTTGGCAATACAATATTGTGCACTCCCCGCAAGGGTTAGGATATGGAGTTTCCCACATTAATATATAAAGGATTGAAAAATATGGCACAGGACAAAAACAAGCAGGTCAGCCAGATCACCGATATGGACGTGGACTTCGCCCAGTGGTACACCGACGTGTGTACCAAGGCGGAGCTGATCGACTACTCCAGCATCAAGGGGATGTTCATCTACCGCCCCTACGGCTACGCCATCTGGGAGAACTTCCAGCGCATCCTGGACGGGATGTTCAAGGCGACCGGCCATGAGAACGTCTACCTGCCCATGCTGATCCCCGAGTCCCTGCTCCAGAAGGAGAAGGACCACGTGGAGGGCTTCGCCCCCGAGTGCGCCTGGGTGACCTACGGCGGCAGCGAGAAGCTGGAGGAGCGTATGTGCATCCGGCCCACCTCCGAGACCCTGTTCTGCGAGCACTACGCCCACGTCATCCACTCCCACCGGGACCTGCCCAAGCTGTACAACCAGTGGACCAGCGTGCTGCGCTGGGAGAAGACCAGCCGCCCCTTCCTGCGCCACCGGGAGTTTTTGTGGCAGGAGGGCCACACCATGCACGCCACCGCCGAGGAGGCCGTGGCCGAGACGGAGCGGATGCTGAACATCTACGCCGACTTCTGCGAGAACTACCTGGCCATGCCGGTGGTGAAGGGCCGCAAGACGGAAAAGGAGAAGTTCTCCGGCGCCGAGGCCACCTATGCCGTGGAGTGCATGATGCACGACAAGAAGGCCCTCCAGGCGGGCACCTCCCACTACTTCGGGGACGGCTTCACCCGCGCCTTCGGCATCACCTTCGCGGGGAAGGACAACCTGCCCCACAACCCCTTCCAGACCTCCTGGGGGGTGTCCACCCGGCTGATCGGCGGCGTCATCATGACCCACGGGGACAACAACGGCCTGGTGCTGCCCCCCAAGATCGCCCCCATCCAGGTGGTGGTCATCCCCGTGG
The DNA here is from genome assembly GCA_014799485.1 of Clostridiales bacterium. The sequence goes on from JAAVHY010000026.1 coordinate 8,946, forward strand.
CCCAGCACAAGCAGGGCGTCATCGAGGCCAACGAGGCCGTGATGGAGCGGCTGAAGAAGGCGGGCTTCCGGGTGAAGATGGACGCGTCCGACAACTCCCCCGGCTGGAAGTTCGCCGAGTACGAGATGAAGGGCGTGCCCCTGCGGCTAGAGCTGGGCCCCAAGGACATGGAGAAAAACCAGTGCGTGCTGGCGCGCCGGGACAGCGGGGAGAAGTCCTTCGTCTCCCTGGACGGCATCGAGGACACCGTGGCCGGGATGCTGGAGGACATCCACACCGGGCTGTACGAGCGGGCCAGGAAGAACCTGGAGGACAACACCTACCCCTGCGCCACGCTGGAAGAGGTCAAGGAGAAGATGGCCGACCGGGGCGGCTTCGCCAAGACCATGTGGTGCGGCGGGCTGGAGTGCGAGCTGAAGATGAAGGAGGAGGCGGGGGTATCCTCCCGGTGCATCCCTTTCAAGCAGGAGCGCCTGGGCGACGTGTGCGCCTGCTGCGGCAAGCCCGCCAAGCATATGGTCTACTGGGGCGTGGCATACTGAAAACCGAGCGGCCCGAGGCTTTTCGCGCCGCCCCGCGCCAGCGGGGCGGCGTTTGTCTATGTTGCACAGATGCTTTTTCGCGAAAAGGCCCAAAACCGTGAAAAAACTTTGGACTTTGAGTAAAAAAGTGCTTGACTTCCAGGGGATGCCTGTTGTACAATAATCAAGCGCCTGTCAAGGGCGCACTGCGATGATGCGGGAGATTGCTCGCGCAAGCGAGGTAACTTCCGCGGAGTATGTCCGTAAGATCGGGCGGCTGAGAGATCCATTCCACGGCGTATATCGCCCTGGGTGGGTAGAACCGGCCAGCTTTGCGCCGGTTTTATTCATGCCGGGGAGTGATACGCACGGAAACGTGGATTGAGAATCACTCACCCGTACGAAGAAGCGACCGAGCCGTCGTGAGCAGCGCGGATGGACTGAAGCAAGGGCAAAAGCCCAGGGCTCACTAAAGTGTGGCCGGGTTTTGCCCGAGTCGGAGGGAAGCCGCGCGTCGCGAACAGGCGAGGCGTGACAAGGACGCAGTTCCATTAACGTCAACTTCGTATGTTCAAGGAGGAAACACAATGGCAGCTCAGAAAGAAATGATCCGCATCCGGCTGAAGGCTTACGACCATCAGCTCATCGACCAGGCCGGCGAGAAGATCGTAGACACCGCCAAGCGCAGCGGCGCCGCCGTCTCCGGCCCCATCCCCCTGCCCACCAAGAAGGAGATCGTCACCATCCTGCGCTCCCCCCACAAGTATAAGGACAGCCGCGAGCAGTTCGAGCGCCGCACCCACAAGCGGCTCATCGACGTCATCAAGCCCTCCCCCAAGACCGTGGAGGCCCTGATGGCCCTCGAGCTCCCGGCGGGTGTTGAGATCGAGATCAAGCTGTAATCTCACCCAATTTTGTTTGCACCGCAGCTCACCGCGTTACTGAGGTGAGCGGGTCATGTCAGCGGAGCAATGGGAGCCAATGCCCAACTACGTTGACCAATAACCTTAAACAAGGAGGAATACACATGGAAAAGGCCATCATCGGCAAGAAGGTGGGTATGACCCAGATCTTCGACGAAGCCGGTAAGGTCATCCCGGTCACCGTCATCCAGGCGGGTCCCTGCACCGTGGTGCAGAAGAAGACCGAGGAAAAGGACGGCTACACCGCCGTCCAGCTGGGCTTCGATGAAGTCCCGGAGAAGAAGCTGTCCAAGCCCGAGGCGGGCCACAGCAAGAAGGCCGGCAAGTGCCTGCGGGTGCTCAAGGAGTTCAAGCTGGACAACGCCGCCGAGCTGAACGTGGGCGACGAGCTCACCGCCACCGTGTTCGCCCCCGGCGACCGCGTGGACATCACCGGCATCAGCAAGGGCCACGGCTATCAGGGCGTGGTCAAGCGCCACGGCTTCGCCGTCAAGCGCAACACCCACGGCGGCGGCCCCGTCCACCGTCATCAGGGCTCCCTGGGTTCGGGCACCGATCCCAGCCGGATCTTCAAGGGCCACAAGGGCGCCGGCCAGATGGGCGACGTGCAGGTCACCGTCATGAACCTGGACGTGGTCCAGGTGGATGAAGAGCTGGGCGTCATCGCCGTGCGCGGCGCGGTACCCGGCCCCCGGGGCGGCGTGGTCGCCCTGCGCACCAGCGCCAAGAAGCTGGCCGAGAAGCACACCGCCGAGGGCACCGGGCGCGTCAACCCGCAGAAGCAGTCCGCCCGTGTCAACCCGCAGAAGGCCTCTGCGCGTAACAAGTGAGAAAGGAGAGAATGACAAATGCCTAAAGCGAACCTTTACAATATGGCCGGTAAGCAGATCGGCGAGGTCGAGCTCTCCGAGGCCATCTTCGGCATCGAGCCCAACCAGTACGTGGTCCACGACGTGGTCAAGAACCACCTGGCCAACTGCCGTCAGGGCACCCAGAGCAGCCTGACCCGGGCGGAAGTGTCCGGCGGCGGTAAGAAGCCCTGGCGCCAGAAGGGCACCGGCCGCGCCCGTCAGGGCTCCACCCGGGCTCCCCAGTGGACCCACGGCGGCATCGTGTTCGCCCCCAAGCCCCGCACCTACCGGTACACCCTCAACAAGAAGGTGCGCCGCCTGGCCCTGAAGTCCGCCCTGTCCTCCAAGGCCTCCGCCGGGAACGTCCTGGTGGTGGATAAGCTGGAGATGGGCGAGATCAAGACCAAGACCTTCCAGGGCTTCCTCAACGCTGTGGAGTCCAAGAAGGCCGTGGTGGTCACCAGCGACTCCAACGTGGTGCTGTCCGCCCGGAACATCCCCGGCATCGTGACCAGCCCCGCCAACCTCATCAACGTCTACGACATCGTCAACGCCAACCAGGTCATCATCGACCAGGCTGCGCTGGCCGCCATCGAGGAGGTGTTCGCCTGATGAAGACCGCATACGATATCATCAAGCGCCCCATCATCACCGAGCAGTCCATGGCCGCCGCCACTGAGAAGAAGTACACCTTCGAGGTGGCCAAGGACGCCAACAAGATCGAGATCGCCAAGGCGTGCGAGGAGATCTTCGGCGTGAAGGTGGCCAAGGTCAACACCCTGAACATGCAGGGCAAGGCCAAGCGCATGGGCCGCTATCCCGAGGGGCGCCGCCCCCACTGGAAAAAGGCGATGATCACCCTCACCGCCGATTCCAAGACCATCGAGTTCTTCGAAGGCATGGTGTAAGGAGGAGAAAAGAGAATGGCTATCAAGACTTATAAGCCCACGACGCCCTCCCGCCGCCACATGACCGTGTCCGCCTTCGAGGGCATCGACAAGAAGGCCAAGCCGGAGCGTTCGCTGCTGGAGAGCCTGAAGAAGCACGCCGGCCGCAACAGCTACGGCCGCATCACCGTCCGCCACCGCGGCGGCGGCAACAAGAAGAAGTACCGCGTCATCGACTTCAAGCGGGACAAGGCGGGCAAGGCCACTGTGATCAACCTCCAGTACGACCCCAACCGCTCCGCCAACATCGCCCTCATCGAGTATGAGGACGGCGAGCGCCGCTATATCCTGGCCCCCGTGGGGCTGAAGGCCGGCAGCGTCGTCACCACCGGCTCCGGCGCGGACATCCTGCCCGGCAACGCGATGCCCATCGCCGAGATCCCCGTGGGCGAAGTGATCCACTGCATCGAGCTCTACCCCGGCAAGGGCGCCCAGCTGGTGCGCTCCGCCGGCACCGCCGCCCAGCTGATGGCCAAGGAGAACGGCATGGCCCAGGTGCGCCTGCCCTCCGGCGAGGTCCGTCTGGTCCGCGAGAACTGCCTGGCCACCATCGGCCAGGTGGGCAACACCGACTGGGCCAACATCCACATCGGCAAGGCCGGCCGCAAGCGCCACATGGGCTGGCGTCCCACCGTGCGCGGTTCCGTCATGAACCCCAACGACCACCCCCACGGCGGCGGCGAAGGCAAGAGCCCCGTTGGCCGTCCCGGCCCTGTGACCCCCTGGGGCAAGCCCGCCCTGGGTTACAAGACCCGCAAGAAGAAGAACCGCACCGACAAGTTCATTGTCCGGCGCCGCAACGGTAAGTAAGGAGGGAGTGTAACAGATGAGCAGAAGCATCAAGAAGGGCCCGTTTTGCGCTCCCGAGCTGCTGAAGCGCGTGGACGAGCTGAACAAGAAGAACGAGAAGAAGGTCCTCAAGACCTGGAGCCGCGCCTCCACCATCTTCCCCTCCTTCGTGGGCCACACCATCGCCGTCCACGACGGCCGCAAGCACGTGCCCGTCTACGTCACCGAGGACATGGTGGGCCACAAGCTGGGCGAGTTCGCGCCCACCCGCACCTTCAAGGGCCACGCGGGCAGCAAGACCGGTAAGTAAGGGAGGAGAGAGACAATGGAAGCGAAAGCCACACTGAGATACATCCGTATCTCTCCCCGCAAGGTGAGCATCCTGTGCGACCAGATCCGCGGCAAGAGCGTCAAGGACGCCTCCGCCATCCTGGCGCTGATCCCCAAGGCCGCCTCCGAGCCGCTGGCCAAGCTGGTGAACAGCGCCGCGGCCAACGCCGAGAACAACCACGGCATGGACCCCGAGAAGCTCTACGTTGCCGAGACCTATGCCTGCCCCGGGCCCATCATCAAGCGCTACAGGCCCCGGGCCAAGGGCCGCGCCTACGGCATCAAGAAGAGAACTTCCCATGTGACCGTCGTGGTCAAAGAGCGCTGAAAAGGAGGTCGAGAATAAATGGGACAGAAAGTGAATCCCCACGGCCTGCGCGTGGGCGTCATCAAGGATTGGGACTCCCGCTGGTATGCCCGTGACGAAAAAGTGGGCGACCTTCTGGTGGAGGACTACAACCTGCGCCGTGAGCTGAAGAAGAAGCTGTACGCCGCCGGCGTGCCCAAGATCGAGATCGAGCGCGACAACGCCCGCATCAAGATCTACGTCCACTGCGCCCGGCCCGGCCTGGTCATCGGCAAGGGCGGCGAGGACATCGAGAAGCTCCGCGTGGAGCTGGAGAAGAAGCTGGGCAAGAGCGTGGCGCTGAACATCGTCGAGGTCAAGAACGTCGACACCAACGCCCAGCTGGTGGCCGAGAACATCGCCCAGCAGCTGGAGAAGCGCATCGCTTTCCGCCGGGCCATGAAGAACGCCATGGGCCGCGCCATGCGCATGGGCGCCCTGGGCATCAAGGTCCAGGTGTCCGGCCGCCTGAACGGCGCCGAGATCGCCCGCACCGAGCACTACCATGACGGCACCATCCCCCTGCAGACCATCCGCGCCGACATCGAGTACGGCTTCGCCGAGGCGGCCACCAC
>JAAVHY010000027.1 GCA_014799485.1 Clostridiales bacterium
CGACAACAGCGCCATCTTGCTGAAAAGCGATTACCAATTCAAGGGGCCGCTGACGGAAAACTTTGTCCTCCAGCAGCTCCGGGGTCAGTTTGAGGTAGAGCCGCGCTATTTCTCGGATAAAAATGGTGAGATCGACTTTGTGCTGCAATACGGAACGGAGATCATCCCTGTGGAAGCCAAAGGCGGTGAGGATAAGTCCGCCCCATCCTTTAAGCGGTACGTCGCGCAAAATCAGCCCCAATATGCCCTGCGCTTCTCCAAGCGGGGTTACCGCAAGGACGGCGCGATCACGAACCTGCCGCTGTACCTGGCACGAAAAACAAACGAATTGCTATAAAATTGGGGGAGGATCTGCCGGCAGATCCTCCCCCTGGTTTGCGGCTTTACAAACGCTCAAATAAGTCAACCGCCCTGTACCGGTTTCGGTACAGGGCGGTTTTGACATCTTCTATCAGGTGTTCTCCATAAAGTTTTTCAGCAGTTGCGCTGCCTGGGCACGGGTGGCCGTCCCTCTTGGGTCAAGCATGCCGTTGCCCTTACCGCGCAGAATACCGTTCTCCACCGCCCAGCTCAGCGCCTCTACGGCGAAACTGCTGATCTGGTCCGTGTCAACGAAATCAAGGACTTGGCCGCCGGCCTCGGGGCTTCCCGCGTAGCGCCAGAGCATGACAACAAATTGTTCCCGCGTGATGCTGTCGTTGGGGCCGAACTGGCCGCCGCCGTAACCGCTTGCGATGCCGTTCTCCGCGGCCCAAGCGACCCCCTCCGCATACCACGCGTCGCTGCTGACGTCGTTGAACAAATCGGTCGGGTCCAGCGTCGGGCTGCCCTCCAGCCTGTACAGCACGGTGGCCAGCATGCCCCGGCTCATGGCCAGGTCCGGGCTGAACGTCGTCGTGCTGGTGCCGCTGAACAGCTCATGGGCACTGGCAAAGTCCACAGCGTCGGCCGCCCAATTCTCAGGCGAGACATCAGCGAAGTCTTTGCTGTTGTCCACGATCTCGATGGCGGCGGAACCGCTCAGGGGAATGCTCATCACGCCGCCGGCCACAACGGATTTCCGGACGGTTTCCCGGGTGCCGTCTTCATGGATCAGGACGGCCACCGTGCCGGGACCGGCGTCCTCCACCGAAACGGCGAGGGTCAGGCCGCCGGGGACCTGTTCCACGGTCTCGCCGCCCGCGGCCACGGTCAGCACCACCGACTGCTCCACCTGCTCGGCCGCGATGCTGACAGTGCCGCCCGCACGGCTCAGGGTGCCCAGCGCCCCATTGGGGATGGTCACGTCGGCGACGGGAGAGGAAACGGTGAGTGCCGTGTCCGTTTTGCTGCCGAGCTGGCTTATTGTCGAGGACGGGATAGAGACCTCCGTTTTGGTCACATCACCGGTGATCTCCGGCTTGATGACCACGTTCCGGCTCTGATTCTCCACGGCCTCCTGCACCAGCTTGCTGCCATCCGCGGCGCTTATGACGGTGCTCGCCGTGCCATTCTGGACGGTAGTGGTCGTCTGGGTCGGGGTGCTTTGAGTAGCTGCCGCCGTGCTCGATGTGCCCGGCCTGCTGGCCGGAGCGCTATTCGAACTGCTGCCGTTGTTGCTTGGGGACGACTGCTCGGTCAAAGTGACCTTGACCTGAATGGTGACCGTGTTGTAGTTGGCCGTGTCGCCCGGCGTGAAGATCACATCATACTCAGCGCCATTGACGGCTGGGGTGTTGCCGTTCGCCCAGGCAAACTTGCCGTCGGAAACGCTGAACGAACCGCCACTCAAAGGAATTTCACTCAGCAATTGCCCCTCCTTGCCGGTTGCCGTGGGATTGCCGGTAATCTTCGGATCCGCCTTCTTGATCTCCACCTTCACCTCCGCGGCGGGGATGCCGGTATAGTTGACGCTGTCCGCCACCTTGTACCAGACGCTGTACGTTCCGGCGCCGGTGCCTGTGGGGATGCTGGTCGAATACGCGCCGTTCTGGCTGGTGCTGTAAACGATCGTGCCGATACCGCCCACTGTCGTGCCGCCGGTGACAAGGGGCTGGGCCTCTCCTGTGAAGGTCAGGCCCTTGTTCTCGGAACCGGGATTGGGCTGTGGCGCGTTTTCGATCTGCGCGTCCACCTTGTAGATCGACGCTGTTGTTGTTTCAGGCCAGGTGATCTGATACTTGGGATCTGTGACCTTTACACCCTCGCCGTATACGATCGTGACGGTTTTGTTGCTTCCGGCATTCCCATCGTCAAAGGTGCCCGTTACGTGGATCGTGGCGTTGAGCTCAGGCACGGTAACCGTTACATCAGTAGTCTTTTCGGTGTTATACCCTCTGCTCACAGCCGTCGCGACAGCGGTAATCGGCTTCGGGTTTGCGTAGAACGGTACGCTGGCCGTGTTGGACTTGCTGTAGCCGTCTGAGGCCTCCCGGTACGCCTCTACGGTAAATCCGCCCGTTCCGGTCACGGTCACCACACCGTTGCCGTCAATGCTGGCAATATTGCCAGTTTGTTCAATGCTCCACCGGATCGCCCCGCTGCCGGAGCCGCCCATGGCGCTCAGGCGGAAGGTGTCGCCATAATAGACGTTGGAAGGCTTCTCGGTGACAATGGACAGCGGGTTCTGGCTGGACGCCGCGATCTCAAAGGTCCCGGTCACGGGAGAGCTGAACTCATAATTGCCGCTGCCGGATTTGTCTTTGACAGTCACTGTGTAGATACCCACGGCGATGGCGGATGTGACTGGTTCGGGGGATTCACCAAACGTTACGGTATAGGTATATTCGCTCTCCGGGATGATACGTTTTGCGGAGTCCTGGACCACGACGGTGGGCGTCTTCGGCGTGCCGTCAAACTGGAAGGTATCCAGCACACTGACGGTGGGCGTATCGGTGTTCACGCCGATCGTCACGCCGGTCACCTGGGTCGGTGCGCTGTCCTTGTGGTTCTCATCGGCGGCGGCAGCCTTGTACCAGACGGTGTAGCCGCCCGCGTCCGTACCCGTGGGGACGGTGTAGCTGTAGTTGACGCCGTCCAGCGAGTACATCATGTTCCCGTTTGCCGCCGCGCCGGGGGTAACCAGGGCCTGGGGCTGGCCGGTGTAGTTCGTCAGCCCGCCGTTTTTCTCGGGTGCTGCCGTCACGCTTGCGGGCGCCGGGGTGATGGATGCCGTGGTGGTTTCATCGTAACTGATGTCGTATTTCGCGCTGATGGCGTCCGGGACGTTCAGGCCGGTGATGATAACGGTCTTGTTTGTCCCGGCGTTGGCGTCCGTGAAGTAGCCCGACGCGGTAATGCTGCCTTCGCCGATGTTGTCCCCGGGGACCAGGCCGATGATGGAGACGGTCCAGGAGGCAACAGTCGTGTTGCTGTCATAGGGCTTACTCGCCGCCGTCACGACTGCCTTGACCGGCTTCGGGTCAGCGTAGAACGACCAGGTGTCGGAGCTGTCGCTGGTCTCGGCCTTGACCGTGATGCTGCCGGGGCCTTTGATCTCAAACCGGCCGCCGCCTTTCGACTCGGCCTCTCCGCTCTCGACGCTCCACGTCACTGTGCCGGAGCCGCCGGTGGCGCCCAGCTTGAGGGTGTCGCCGTAGCAGACGGTTTCCGGCTTGCCGGTGATGGTCAGCTTGGGGGCGTCTCCCTCCGTGATGGTGAAGTGGACGGTCTTGCTGAAGCTGTAGTTCTTGGTTGTGCTGGTAACCGTCACGTCGGCTTGGCCCACGTTGATGTTGTTCTTGTAGCTCACCGAGTACTCGCTGGCCGAGATGGTGACGTTGTTCTCCACATCCCGGACCGTGACGGTGGGTTTCAGCTCGCTGCCGGTGTACTTGAGGCTGTCGTCGGACAGGGTAACGTCCAGTTTGTCCGCCGCAATCGTGTTCCTGCCGATGGACACATCAACAAAGACAACGTCGCTGTCCGCGTACATATCATCGCCCAGCACCTTGGCAAAGACCACATAGTCATCCACTTCCGTCCCCTTAGGAATCGAGGGGGAATAGGTCCTGCCGTCCAGAGAGTAAACTACCGTTCCACCAGTTTTAGAGATACCCGCCCTAACAAGCTTCTGGGATTCTCCAGTGTAGACCAGCGTAGTTTCAGGTCTTGGTTCCAGTGCAAATTCTGCTTTGGCTTTTGTGATCTCGAACGTCGCGACCGCGGTGAACTGGTAATTGCTGCCCAGGCTTATGACTGTGGCCGTTGCGGCGCCGGGGTTGACGCTGTTGCCGATAACGTAATAGTCCACCAATTTGGTCAGCAATTTGCCGTCCACGATAACAATTACATCAGGCGTCACGGTAGAGCCAGTATAGGTATAACTGCCAGTCACCAGTACGGTGGGCGTGACCTGTTTCGGCTGGATCGTCACCATCTTGTAACGCGGTGTAGCGTCGGCTTCTCTGACCTCGGCTCCGTTCTCACCCTCCACCTTGTACCAAACCTGGTAGGTGTCCGCGTTGGTCCCTGTGGGGATCGATGTGGTGTAGGGGCCGTTTTGCGATGTGGAATACACCACACGGCCATTGACTGCCGTACCGGGTTTCAAAAGCTCCTGGACATAGCCGCTGTAGATCAGGATGTTCGCCTGCGGCTCATCCTTCAGATAGGCCACACCCGCCCTGATGGTAAAGGTGGTGCTGCCGCTGACGATGTAGTTCCCGCCGTCAACATCGCTGATCGTGACCTTGGCGTTGGTGCCCGCGTTCACGTTGTTGCTGTAGCCCACCGTATACTCGCCGGCGGGGATCACGATGGTGCCGTCCTTGACCGCAATAACGTCAGGTCTCTTCTCGGCGCCGTCGTAGTCGAAGGTCTCAGAGGACAGCTCGATCGTGGGATTGGTCACCGTTTTCGGGTCAATGGTCACAGGCATCACGGCCGGGGCAACATCCTTGTAATTCTCGTCGCCGGTGACCTTGTACCAGACCGTATACGAACCGGCGTCCTTCCCCTTGGGAACGTTCGGGCCGTAGACGATGCCATCCAGAGAATACAGGATGGTCCCGTTTGTTGCAGAACCGCCGTTGACCAGGAACTGCGGCTGGCCGGTGTAGGTCAGATCATCTATGGGCGTCGGAGCGGTCACCTTCGCGGCCTTCGGGGTAATGGAGGCGGTGGTTGTGGTGTTGTAGCTGATCTCGTACTTGTCGCTGTCGGGAACCGTGCCGGTGATCGTGACCGTCTTGTTGTCCCCGGCGTTGGCATTGCTGAACTTGCCGGTCAGAGTAAGGTTGACGGTATCGCCCTTCAGCAGATCCCCGGCCTTCCAGGTGATGACCAGCTCGGCGTCGTCAGTGGTATCGAACTCCTTGTCTTTCGCGGTCACGACCGCCTCGGCGGGCCTCTTTTCCGCGCTGAACGTCCAGGCGGCAGTGCTCTCGCCGTAGTTACCGTCGGCCAATTTGGTGGCTGTAATGGTGGCAGAACCAGATTTCAAGATTTTCACAAGGCCGTTCTGGTTGATCTCGGCAACACCTTTTCCAGCCGTAACCTCCCATTTGATGGTTCCTGTACCGGAACCGCCCACCGCGCTGAGTGTAAAGCTGTCGCCGTAGTGGACCGTGCCAGGTTTGTCTGTGATCGACAGCGGGCTCTGGCCTGTCGCAAGGATCTCAAACTCGGCTTCTTTCTCGGTAATGCTGTAATTGCCGCCGCTCACATCTTTGATCGTGACCTTGTACGTCCCGACGTCCTTCCAGTTCCCGTCGCCGTAAGCGACCGTGTACTCGCTGTCCGGGATCACACGGTTATTGTTGTCCTTCACCGTGACCTCCGGCTTATGCGCCGCGCCGTCGTAAGACGCGCCGGTGGGCTTGAGCTCGATGGTGGGAGAGGCCACCTCCTGCGGGGCGATGGTCACACTGCTTTCCAGCTTTACGCCCGCCTTGTCGTTGTGGTTGCCGTCGCCCTTCACCCGGTACCAGACGTCATAGCTGTCCGCGTCGGTGCCGGTGGGCAGGCTGGCGGAATAGGTCAGGCCGTCCGTGGAGTATTCCAGGGTGCCCTCCGTAGAGGAACCGGCTGTGACCAGAACCTGCGCGATGCCGGTGTACTTCAGATCGCCCTTAACCGCCGGAGGAGTCACGTCTGTTACGTCCGCCTTGAAGATCGACGCGGTGGTCGTGGCGGGGTAGGTGATGCTGTAGTTCTCATAAATGTTCTCTTTCCCTACGGGGAAAACCGGGCTTGTGCTGTCAACAGTCACCTTCTTGTTTGTTCCGGCGTTGGCGTCCTCAAAGCTGCCCTCCAGAGTGATCGTAATCTTTTCATCACCGTTTACCAGGTCGCTACTTTGGAGCACGGCGGTCACAGCGGCGTCCTTTTCGCCATCATAGGTCTTGGCCTCCGCGGTCACAACGGCTGTGACAGGCTTCTTCTCCGCGAAGAACGACCAAGCGGCCGTCTGGTCGGCGTAGCCGGTGGCGGAGCTGGTGGCTGTGACTTTGACGGAACCCACGCCCGTGATGGTGAGCAGGCCGTCATCGCTAATGCTCGCAATGTCCTTGCTGCTGTCATCTTTGCCTTCAGCCTTCCAAGTGACTGTGCCGCTGCCGCCGGTCGTGTCCAGCCGGATCGTGTCGCCGTAGTAGACGCGCTCCCGCGTGTTGGTGATGGTCAGCGGGGTCTGATCCGCCGGGAGGATTTCAAATGTGGCGGTCTTGGTATTGCCGGTAAAGTCGTAGTTGGCGCCTGTGGCGGTGATGGTCAGGGTGTAGGTGCCCACGCCGGTCGGGCTGGCAACCGCATTGCCCTCGCCGTCCGTATAGGTCACCGTGTACTCGCTGCCGTTGATCTCATAACCGTTGTTGTCCCTGATCGTGACTGTCGGTTCCTGCTTCTTCCCGTTGTATGTCGCCGTTTCAGGCGTTACCTGGATGGTGGGGTCGGTCACGGCGTTCACGATGATGGAAGCATCTACCGAGGCAGGATCAGTGCCGTTGTGGTTGCCGTCGCCCTGAACCTTATACCAGACGGTGTAAGTGTCCACAGCGGTTTGTGTGGGGATAACCGGGGAATACTCGCCGTCTTTGCTCAGGGAGTACACCATGGTCCCGCCGGACGCTTTGCCCGCCTCGGCCAGCGCCTGGGCGGCGCCGTTGTAGGGCAGGTTTTTCCTGCCGGTGGGGGCCGTCTCCACCGACGCGCCGGCCTTCCCGATGGTAAAGGCGCCCGTGCCGTTGACGATGTAGTTGCCGCCGTTGGCGTTGGTGATGACCGCCGTCGCCTTACCGGCCTCGACGTTGTCGCGGAAGGACACGGTGTACTCACCGGCCGGAATGACCGTAGCGCCGTCTTCCACCGTGATATTAGCCGCAGCCGGCTCCTGCGGGTTGCCGTTGTAGGTATAGGTGCCGGTCACGGTGACCTTCGGGCTGACGACCTCCTTCTGCTTGATGGTCACGGAGACCGTCCAGGTCTCGGTGCCGCTTGTGTAGTTGCCGTCGCCCACCACCTTATACGTCACGGTGTAGGTGCCCGCGGTCTCCCCTTTGGGGATGCTCTCACTGTAGGTGATGCCGTCCAGAGAATACTCAATGTGTCCGCCGGTGGCGGTGCCCACAGTCACCAGCTCCTGAGCCTGCCCGGTGTAGGTCAGATCTTTCGCCTGGGGAGAGCCGGTCAGCTGTGCGCCGGTGCTGGTGATCTCAAATGTCACGGTCTGCTCGTCAAAGGTGTAGTTGCCGCCCGCGTTGCTGGTGATGGTCACAGTGGCCTTCGCGGTTTCAGTACTGACGTTCTTATTGTTACTGTAGCTGACCGTGTACTCGCTGGCCGGAACCACCGCCTCGCCGTCCTTGATGGTGACGGTGGGCTTTTTCTCGGCGCCGTCGTACACATAGGAGTAGTTCCCGCTGCCATCATCCTGCAAATCATTGCCGGACAGGGTGATACTCACAGGGCTCAGCGTCTTCGGACGGATGGTCACCGTCCTGGCCTGGGGCGCGGAATCGTTGTGGTTGGCGTCGCCCAGCTCCTTGTACCAGACGGTATAGGTCCCCGCGTTGGTCCCGGTGGGGACGTCTGGGGAGTACACGCCGTCTCTGGCGTCAGAGTAGACCGTAGTATTGGTATTGCCGCCGGTCACAAGGGGCTGCGCGGTTCTGTCGTACTCACGGTCATTCGCCGTCAAATCGGGCGCGGCCGTGTCCGCCTTGAGGATAGAGGCGGTGGTGCTGCCCGGGATGGTAATGACGTACTTGTCGCTGCTGATCGGGCCGCCAGTGATCGTCACCGTCTTGTTCTGCCCCACATAGGGATCGTCAAACGTTCCCTCCAGAGCCGCGGTGTTGATGGTGTCGTCCCCCACCAGGCCGCCGTCTTTCCAAGTGACGTGGATCGTGGCCTTGGCGGGAGTTTCGCCGTCATACACCTTGTCGTCCGCGGTCACGATGGCCGTGACGGGCTTCTTCAGCGCGTTGAGGGGATAGGCCGCCTTCACAGTGTCGTAGTTCGTGCCGCCGGACTTTTCCGCGGTGATTACAGCGGAACCTGTGCCGACGATCTTCACAAAACCGTTGGCATCGATCTCGACAACACTGGCACCGGCATCGTCCACGCTCCATGTGACCGCAGCGTTTCCGGATCCGCCCACCGCGCTCAGAGTGAAGGTGTCGCCGTAGTAGACCAGGCCGGGCTTGTTGGTGATCTCCAGCGGGTTCTGCGCCGTGGTACTGATGGTGAACGTCTCTGTGACCGTTTCAACAACATAGTTGCCGCGGTCAATGTTCTCGATCTTGACGGTGTAATCGCCCTTGTCCGTCCAGTTCTCACCGTTGTCGGAAACATAGGTGACCGTATACTCGCTGGTCGGGATCACGTTGTTGGCGCCGTCCCGGAGGGTGACCGTGGTGGGCTTATGCTCCTGGCCGTCATACTTGGCGCCGGAGGGCGTCAGCTCGATCCGAGGCGTCACAGACTGCTTGGCGATGGTCACCTGCGTGGACTTGACCGCGCTGTCGGTGTGGTTGCCGTCGCCCTGGGCCTTGAAATAGACCGTGTACGTGCCGGCGTCCTTGCCCGTGGGGACGGACGCGGTGAAATTGGCGCCGTCCAGGGAGTAGACCATGATGCCGCCTGTCGCAGTCCCCGCTGTGACCAGCTCCTGGGCCTGGCTGGCGTCGTAGGTCAGGGGGGTGTTCGCTGTCGGCTCTGTGTCTACTGTCGCGGCCCCCGCCAAAATGGAAGCTGTGGTTGTGGCGGGATAGATGATCTCATAGTTATCCGCATTGGTACCGGTGGCGGACGCGTTCGAGCTGTCTATTGTCACCTTCTTGCTGGTTCCAACGTTGGGGTCGTCAAAGGTGCCGGTCACGCCGATGATGGTGATGGAATCGCCGGACACCAGTTCGCTGCCGGGTACAGAGGCATGTACTGTGGCCGTCTTGTCGTTGGCGATAAAGCTACGGTCATCCGCCGTCACCACCGCCGTCACCCGCTTTTGGGCCGCGCTGAACTCCCACGTGGCGGATACGTCTTTGTAGTTGCCGCCCGCGGAGCGCTTCGCCGTCACCTTGATAGGCCCGCCCACGTCCTTCACGGTGAGCAGTCCGGTGGTGGTGCTGATGGTGCTGTTGACCGTGCCGCCGCCGGCATCGGTGACCGTCCAAGTCACCGCACTGCCGCCGATGCCGCCCGTCGTGCCAAGCTGAATGACGTCGCCGTAGCGGACCTGGGCCTTGGTGCCGGTGATGGAGATGGTCTCCTGGTTCGCCGGTACGATTTCAAAGGTCCGGGTGTTGCTGCCCTTTATGTCATAATTGGAGGTTGCCGGCGTGGTGACCGTCACGGTGTAGGTGCCTACATCCACCATGTTGCCGCCGGTGATCGCCACGGTGTACTCATGCTCCGGGATCAAAAGGCCGTTATCATCGTAGACGGCGGTGACCGTCGGCTTCTGCTGGCCGCCGTTGAACGTGAACTGATTCGAGGACAGCGAGATCGTGGGGTTGGTCACGGTGTTTTTGGCGATGGTCACCGTACCCAGCGCAACGGGGGCTGTATCGCTATGGTTCGCGTTGCCCAGAACCTTGTAGCTGATCTCATAGTCGCCCACCGCCGAGGCAGAGGGGACGGCCGCGGACCAGTTCCCGCCGTTCACCGAGTAGACCACGGTGCCGTCGTCGGACACACCGGCCTTGACCAGATCCTGGACGGCGCCATTGTACTTCAGGCCGGTTTTCTCCTCCGGGGGCGTAACCACCGGGGCTTTCTTTGTGATCTCGAAGTAGGCCGTGCCGTTGACGATGTAATTTCCGCCGGTGGCGTTGCTGACAATGACCTTCGCGGTGCCCGCGTTGGTGTTGTCTTGGTAGGTCACGGAGTACTCAGTGTCAGCAATCGGGTCATGATCATCGCCAGTGTTGACCCCGCCCTCAACGGTGACGGTGGGCTCGCACTCATTGCCGTCATACACATAGGAAGCCGGGTTCAGCGTGATCTTCGGGGTGATCGTCTTGGGCTTGATGGTCACGGACACCTGGCCGGG
Organism: Clostridiales bacterium; assembly: GCA_014799485.1. Next base: position 10,472 of record JAAVHY010000027.1, read on the forward strand.
CGCGGTATCGCCGTGGTTGGCGTCGCCCTTTACCATGTAGTAGACGGTGTAAGTGCCCGCGTTGGTTTCCTGGGGGATGGTCTCCGAATAGGAGCCAGCCGCGCCGGTGGAGGAATACACCACTGTGCCGCCGGTGGCGCTGCCCACGTTCACCAGATCCTGAGCGGTGCCGTCATAGGTCAGATCCTTGGCCTTGGGAGTTTCGGTCAGCACCGCGGCGCCGTTCCTGATCTCGAAGCTCACCGTCACGTCGTCAAACTTGTAGTTGCCGTCGGCCTTGGCCGTGACGGTCACGGCAGCGGCGGTACCGGCATTCTTGTTATTGGCGTAGCTCACGTCGTAGTCGCTGGCCGCGAGTGTGGCGCCGTCATCGTCCGCCTTAACTGTGACGGCAGGTTTCTTCTCAGCGCCGTCGAAAACGTAGTAGTAAACACTGCCATCCTTCTTCAAATCGTGGTCGGACAGCTCGACGGTCACGGCGACCTCTCTGGGCGTGATATTCGCCTGGGTCGTGGCAGGGATGCTGACTGCGTACTTGGCAGTATCGGCGGTGATGGAGAAACCGGGATCGGAGCAATCCAGCGTGACAGTCTTGTTGCTGCCGGCATTGACATCGTCAAACGTACCCTTCAGGCCGGTGATGGTGATGGTGTCATTGTCGGGGTCTACCAGATCGTTCACGACAGCGCTTGTTACCACAGCCGTATTCTTCCCATCGTAGACCTTATTCGCGACAGTCACTACCGCCGTGACCGGCTTGGGCTCCACAGTGAACGTCCAGGTGTCGCTCACCGTCCCGTAGTTGGGGACGGTCCGCTCCGCTGTGACGGTGATGGAGCCGGTATCCTTGACAGTGAGTTCACCCGTAGCCGGGTCAATGGTGGAATTGGCTCCGCCCGCGGTCATGCTCCACGTCACCGTCCCGTTGCCGGAGCCGCCGGTGGTATCCAGCGTTGTGACTTTGTCGCCGTAACAGACGTGGTCGGGCTTGCCGGTGATGTTCAGGGCGGCCTGCTCCGCCGCGACGATCTCCACCGTGGCGGTCTCGGAGAACGTGTAGTTCCCGTTGGCCACATTTTCGATGGTCGCCTCATACGTCCCGGCATCTGTTAATATGCCGGTAACCGTTATGCCGTCAGCATTTGCCCATGTGACCGTATACTGCTCCTCGTCAATGACGGTTTTGCCGTCTTTGACTGTGACCTTCGGGTCCTTCTTCGTGCCGTCGTACAGATAGGAGGACTCCGACAGCTCGATCACAGGGGTGATGGATTTGGGGGCGATGGTCACGGTCACAGGTGCCGCGTTCACCGCCACGCCGGTATGATCGGCGGTTTCGTCTACCTTATAGTAGACGGTGTAATCGCCCGCATCGGTTCCAGTGGGGATCTCCGGGAAGAAGTTGATCCCATCCAGAGAATACACGATAAAGCCCACATTGGTCTTGCCCGCCGTGACCAGTGCCTGGGGTTGGCCGGTGTAGGTCAGCGGCGCGATACCCGCGGGGTCGGTGGTGATCTCCGCGGCCACCAGTGTGATATCGGCGGTCACCGTGCCGGGGTAGCTGACAGCGTATTTGGCCGTGTCCCCGGTCACCTTGACTTTTGAGGTATCCAGCGTGACGGTTTTCCCTGTTCCAACCGCGGGGGTATCAAAGGCGGCGGTGATGCTGTCAGGGTCGATGGTGACCGCATCGCCGTTTATTGTGGCGATCTCCGCGGAGGTCACAGTGGCGTTTGTATTGCCGTCATAGGGCTTATTATCTACCGTAACAGCAGCCTCAACGGGCATCGGCGCGGCGGTGAAGGTCCACTGGGTCTCGGCGGAGAGGTAGTTGGTATCCGCGGCTTTCTCCACCGTAACCGTCACTTCGCCCACACCGGTAATGGTTACCTTGCCGTCTGCGTCTACAGAGGCGGAGCCGGTCGCATTCCAGGTCACCCCGCCGTTCCCGCTGCCGCCGGTGACGGTCAGCTGGAAGCTGTCCCCGTAGTTGGTGGCGGCGGGCTTCCCGCCGATGACCAATTCTGCCTGCGGGATCTTGCCGATGGCGAAAGTCGCTTCGTTGGCAGGGGCCTCAAGCTTGCTCAAATCATAGTTGCCGTCTGTCTTATCGCTGATCGTAATGGTGTAAGTCCCCACGTCTGTCGGATCGACAACATTGCACAACCAGTCGTACTCCTCCTCAGACAGCAGCGTTTTCCCATCCCAGACTTTCACCTCGGGCAGCTTCACCGTGCCATCGTAGGCAAAGCCCTCAGGCGACAGCTCGATGGTGATGGCGGTCAGCGGTTTGCGCTGGATGGTCACGGGCACAGGCTCCCCCGTGAAGTCGTTGTGGTTCTTATCGCCGGTGACCTTATAGTAGACGGTGTAATCCCCCGCCTCGGTGGCGGTGGGGATCGCGGCGGAATAAGTGCTCGTCGGGCTGTTCAGGGCGTACAGCACCTCGCCGCCGGAGGTCTTGCCCGCAACCAGCAGCTCGTGGGACTTGCCGTCATAGGTGATAACAGCCGCGCTCGGGGCCGGGTCAAACTCAATGTCCGCTTTGACGATCACGAACGTTGCCGAACCCGTCACGGTGTAATTGCCGCCCGGCTTGTCGGTGATGCTGACTGTGGCGTCACCGGCGTCTGTGTTGTTCCTGTAGATGACGTTGTATTCGCCCTCGTCAATCACTGTACTGCCGTCTTTGACGATGACTGCGGGCCGCTTTGCGTCGCCGTCATAGGTATAGCTGCCATCGGCGGCAAACTGCGTGTCACTGGGATCCGACAGCTCAATGGTGGGGCTATTCACCGGCTTGGGGGCGATGGTAACGGTCACCGACCCCACATCGGAATCACTGTGGTTGCCGTCGCCCTCTACCTTGTAATACACCGTATACTCGGCGGCATCGACCTCAGTGGGAATGGCCGAAAGGTAAGGCCCATCCGGATCATTTACCGAGTAAACCATCGTACCGCCGGACCACGTGCCCGCGGTCACCAGTTTCTGGGCGCGGTTATTAAAGGTCAACGGGTCGCCCGCCGCCTCCGGCGCGGTGAGGACCTTGGCCTGCTCTTTTTTGATCTCAAATGTAGTGGTAACAGGGGCGTTCGTAAACGTGTAGTTGCCGCCGGCCTTGGCCGTGACGGTCACGGTGGCGGTGGTGCCCACGTTGACGTTATTGCTGTACGACACCGTGTACTGGTCAGCCGGAATCACGGTTCCGTTGTTTTCTGTCAGCGTGACAGCCGGTTCCTTCGCGTTCCCGTCGAAGATGTAGGAGTAAGTACCGTCATCCTCTTCCTTCAAGCCGTCGCCACTCAGCGTGATCGTGGGCGTCACCGGCTTGGGAGCAATCGTCACGTCCACTTTGGCGGCCGCCAGGCCGGTGTAATTGCCGGTCTCCTGAACGCGATACCAGACGGTGTAAGTACCCGCGTCGGTTCCTTTCGGAATCGCTGTGGAATAGGTGCCGCTCTCGCTCAGGGCGTACTCCACCAGCACACCCGCGGTGTCAACAACCAGCACAGAATCATCGATCAGTTTCTGGGCCGTGCCGTTGTAGGTCAGATCCGCGGCATCCGGCGCTGTCGTGATATGCACGACAGCCTTGTTGATCGTTGCCTTGACGGGGGTGCTGGAATAGGTAACGGCGTAGTGCTGGGAATTCTCACCCTCAATGTGAGCGTTCGTCGTATCCACGGTCACTTTCTTGTCCTTACCGGCGTTTTCATCCTCGAACGTGCCGGTCAGGCCGGTGATCGTGATTTCGTCTCCGGGCAGAACGCCCTGCTCCACCACGGCGTGGACTTTGGCCGCTTTCAGGTCGTCGCCGCCGTAGGTTTCGCCGTAGAATTTATCCTCGGCCGTCACCGTCGCGGTGACCGGCTTTTTCTCTGCTTTGAACGTCCAGGACGCGGTGGCGTCGTCGTAATTGACCACGTTGGTGGCAGGGTCTTTGCCGGATTTTGTCGCTTGAACGGTAACGGAACCGTGGCCGCTCACCGTGACCTGCCCGCTGTGTTCGTCCACCACGGCGACATCCGAACCGGCCGTGATCTTCCAGGTAACGTTGCCGTTGCCCGAGCCGCCCTGGGTGCCCAGGGTGAACTGGTCTCCGTAAATGACGGTATTGGGCTGGTTGGTGATGGACAGCGCCTCCTGCTCTTTGGAGGTGATTTTGAATGTAGCGGTAGCTGTTGTGAGCTTGTAATTGCCATTACTTGCGTTGGTGACCGTGACGGTAGCCGTGCCCACGTTCTTGTTGTTGGTGTAGGTCACTTCATACTCGCTGTTTGGAATTACCGCTTCCCCGTCCTTGACGGTGACCGCCGGCTCCTTATCCCCGCCAGTGTACAGAGTTGTCTTATACTCCAGCTCTACCGTAGGCGTGATCTCTTTGTGATTGATCCGTGCGCTTGGATATTTTGTATCCGGGTTTTTGACCAATGTCTCCGAAACACCGCTGTAGTTCTCCGTGTCCGCTACCCGATAGTAGACGTTATAACTACTCACACCAACACCAGTCGGAATATTCGTGGAGTAAGTGCCGTCTGTACCCAGCTTAAACTCGATCTCCGCCCCCTCGGCGGCCGCGCCGGGCTTCAGAACGCCCGCTGTTGCCAGCTCCTGGGCTTCGCGGTTGTAGGTCAGTGTTTTGGCCGCGGGCGCGGTCGTGACCGCCGGGATTTTGTTGATGGTCAGGGTCAGCAGGTCCGTTTCGGCCGCTTTATAGTTCTGGCTTTCCGGGATGTATGCCTTGACCTCATACTCGCCCGCGTTTGTGGGCAGGCCGGCGGTAAATTCCGTATCCCCAACCTTCCGGTAGGAGTACTGGAGATACGGATGCAGATCTTCGGAGGCTGTTATGGTGATGGTAATATTAGGCAGCTTTGCGCTGTCGACCGGGAGCCCCCTGCCGTCATAGTCCACAGCGCGGGTGGACTCATCCCACCTGATCCCAGGCTGGTCCTGCTCGACATGGTAGGTCTTGGTAAAGGTCCCGTTGAACGTCATGCCGGTGACGGTCACCGTAATTTCACCGGCGTCTTTCCGGGGCTCATAAGCTACCGTATAATCGGTATCCTTCACCAGCACCGTGCCGGAGCCGTCGGTCAGGGCCACTGTGATGGGGGGAGGGGTTCCCGGCTTCAAGGTGCCGTCATAGACCAGACCGGCCAGGCCGTCATCGTCCACGGCAACGGTGATCCCATTTCCGCAGAGGGTACAGGCCCCGTTTCCGTTCTGATCAAAGGTGAAGGTACACGCCTCCGTCTCGCCCACACCGCAGTACGGACAAGTCCAGGTGTGCGTCGTGGCGCCGGGGGTGTGCGTCCAGGTTTTGTCCGAATGGCCGGAACACTGGCCAATGACGATTGTCTTGGCCCTCACCGCGTCTGCCGGGAGCAACAGCCCGCCTTTGTTGTCAAAGTAGGCATATCCCGGTTCCAGGAGCGCGGCGAAATCGCCGTCCGCTGTCCTGATCGCGGTGGCTTTCCCGGAATATGTACCAGCGGAGAGGTGTACTTCCGCGCCGGAGGCGATGTCCAGGGCATAGCTTCCCCTGCCGGTGATGGACGTGCCCGGCTCCGTAACGCTCAAAAAGCCGCCGGACTGGACCTCCACCCCAACGCCATTGGGGGCGATGACCGTACCCATGAGGTACAGCTCGCCCGTTCCGATAACCTGTACAGCGACCGAGCCCGTTCCGGTGTAGGTATACCCGTTTGTATTGAACCTCACCAGGGACGATACCTCAAATGGATCGGGAATGTTCTTATCCTCGTTCATTACATATCGCCCGGACGAAACGTTGTCGCTGGAGCCGCCGCCCGGTTCCTCGGAATCCATCTCGTCCAGCTGCTTCTGCGCAGACTCACAGGGCGACAGGTCCACTTGCTCCTGTTCGTCAGCGGTCAGCTCATCATACAAGGCGTAAATCTCATTGAGCTGTGCCTGGACCTGCCCGCTGTTGTCTTCCGAAACGCTATCGGGCAGCTTGTCGATCAAGTCCTCGATAGGGCAGATCCGACAGGCAAACGTGCATGGTTCGTCCGGACTTTCCGGGTCATACCCACACTCGTCCGTGTGCTCCGAATGATGCGGGCACAGGCCGCTGTCCGTCCCCTCATCAGCGGCGAATGCCCACACGGGGCACAGGTTCAGGCACAGCGCCAATGCGATAATGAAGCTTAGTACTCTGCGTTTCATGCCATAACCTCCCAGGGGATAACCTCCCCCATTTTAGTGTCTCTGATTTTACCACCAGAACCGAAAATTGTCCACTGGTAAAACAGCAATTCCCATATTTGGCTTTGGAATGCAACTATATTAACGGCTGTTTTTCTGCCCTCTCCAAAAACATCGGAACAGTCAAAACGCCGCAAGCGCTTGTCCCCCAAGCGTTTGCGGCGTTTTACTCCTCAAATTGGCCCTTCCCGGATTCACGCGGTTTCTCCAAATCTTTCCGTCCCTATGTACAACTCCATCCCGTCCGTTTTGCCATATCCAGCATCCCGAAGCAGAACCGCTCCCACCGTTGCAACGTTATCAGTGACGGGTCGCCCTCGCGGATACGCATAGTGCGGCGGATCTCCTTGGGGATCACCACCCGGCCCAGGTCGTCAATGCGGCGCACGATCCCGGTTGCTTTCATGGTTTTCCTCCTGCGTCTTGCCGTGGAAGCACGGCATATTTTTGTATCGCTTCCTCTGTATTATCCGCAGGATTTGGAAGGGTATTCAAAATCAGCCGCTGGTTTTCTCTGGAAGGACGGCGGCGCGCGATGAAAAATTTTCCAAGCGGCCGGCCCTGCTCACAGCTCCACGGGCACCGGCCCGGTCATCACCAGGCTGTCCGGGGTGACGGCGCACTCCACCGCCAAAACCCGCACCCCGGCCCCCGCCGCATCCCGCAGGGCCGCGCCAAATTCCGGGTGGGTGCGGTCATTGGGGGAGAAGGCGGTCATCCCCGCCATCTGGATGACGAAGCACACCGCCGTCTCGTACCCGGCCCCATGACAGGCCATGAGCTCCCGCAGATGCTTGACCCCCCGCTGGGTGGGCGCGTCCGGGAAACGGGCCAGGCCGTCTTGCTCCAGGGTACAGCCCTTTACCTCCACGAATCCTTTCCGCCCCGCTTTTGAATCCTCCCAGTAAAAATCGAACCGGGAATTCCCCCAGGTCATCTCAGGCCGCAGCAGCGTGGGCTTTGGAAGCCCCAGTTCCGCCCCCTGCCCTGCCGCCATCCACTCCCCGAACACCTTGTTGGGGGCCTGGGCGTCCATATTGACCAGCAAAGGCAAACCGCCGGGGCGGGTCTTCTCCACCGCCACCAGGTCGAACTTTGTCTTGCGCTGTGGGCCGGCGCTTCCCTCCAGGTACACGGTACAGCCGGGAAGTAAAAGCTCTTTACACCGCCCGGTATTCTTCACGTGTACCGTCTCCTCCCTGCCGTCCAGCTCGACCCGGGCGATGAAGCGGTTGGGTCGGGCCAGGAAGCGGGCGGCGTGGATGTCCCGATAGATCACTTCCCCGCCTCCCCGCCGTCCCCGGACGTCCCCTCCGCCGGGGCAGACGGCGTCTCGTAGGGCAGCAGCACGTCGATGCCGCAGGCCAGCACCACCCCTACCACCGTCTCAAACACCCGCTCAATGGAGTCAATGGCGGGCTTGTCCCCTGGGTCCACCACCAGGCACATGATCACCATGCAGGCCATGCCGGCACAGCCGGGCTTTTTGAGCACCAGGCACAGCTCAATGACGGGGATGAGGAGCAGGGACATCAGCAGATAGCGCAGCAGGTCGATGTGCAGGATATTCAGGGTATCCATCGCGTACACCGTCAGCACCCCCACCACGCCGCCGATCAGGGTGCCCAGCACGCGGTCAATGGACGAGTGAATGGTCTTGCCCGCCGAGTTCTGGACGCAGAACAGGGCGGCAAACATGGAATAGAGGGCGGACGTGTCCCGAAGGAAGGCCAGCACGCCGCACAGGAACACCGCGATCACCGTTTTGATAATACGCATCCCGATGCGGTGGCGGCGCTCCGGGGTCATGGCAGGGATGTTTTTCTGTTCCATCTCGGTCCCTCCGTTGGTTTTGATTGGTAGTATCATACCACAATGGGAAATTCCCCGCAACCGTGTTTTCCCCCGTTACAGGCTTCCTTTCCTCCCTTTTTTGTGGTAAACTGTCGAACGAGGTGATTTTATGCATATCCCAAGCGGCGACACCGCCCTGCTGGACCTGGTCCGGTTTGACGAAGCTCTGGCCCGGGCCCTGACCCCCAGCCCCGACTACGATATAACTAAGTGGCTTTACGTGCCCAATCATTACGGGGAGTATCGTTACATCCTGGGCACACGGGGGGAGAGGCCCCTGATCTGCGTGGGGGTGAACCCCTCCACCGCCGCCCCCGGCGACCTGGACAACACGCTGAAATCGGTGGAGCGGGTGGCGCTCCACAACGGCTATGACAGCTTCATCATGTTCAACGTCTACGCCCAGCGGGCCACCCGGCCGGAGGACATGGAGCGCTCCTGCAACGCCGCCCTCCACGCCGAGAATATGCGGGCCTTCGACTACGCGCTGTCGCTGGACAGGGAGGGCGCGCCCGCGGTATGGGCGGCCTGGGGGGCGGTGATTGAAAAGCGGGACTACCTGCCCCAGTGCGTCCGGGACATGATCGCGGCGGGGGAAAAGCGGAACGCCCGCTGGTTCTCCGCCGGGAAGCGGACAAAGGCGGGACATCCCCACCACCCGCTGTACTTACGCAAGGACAGCCCGCTGGAACCCTTTGACGTGGGGGCGTATCTGGACAGTTTGAAATGAAGCGGTGCGGAAGAGCCCGTGGACACATCCTCCTCGCTCCGGGACGGCGATAGGCTGCGGGGCGCTGGATCACCGTCCCTTCGCTGCGGAGGATGTGTCCACGGGCCCACGCTTCCCCTTGCTTGCCAAGAAAACTTTGCAAACGGGACCCCAGCAAAGCCGCCCTCCAGGCTTTGTGGGGAGAGGAGGGGCAAGGGAGCGAATTTTGTTTTCGCCGCAGGCGGAAATAAAATTTTGTGAACTTTGCCCCGACGACTTGACAAGTAAACTTGGCAGTGCTATGATAGCAATACCAAGTAAACTTGGCATTATAGTTTTGGAGGGCCGCCTTATGGATAAAGACGAAATTTTGGCGAGGAGCCGGAAGGAGAACAGGGATCGGGACTTTGTGGAGGCCGAGGCGCTGAACAGGGCCAACGCCGTTGCCATCAGCGTAGGCGTACTGGTATGCAGCCTCATAAGCGTACTTCACGCTATTTTCCGGGACAGTGTGGACTATGAGGTGTGGTCGGTTATGTTCGCCATGATGGCCGCCGGAATGCTGGTGAAGTTCGTTAAGCTGAAGAGGCGCCACGAACTACTGCTGGGGCTGGGCTATGCCGGGCTGAGCATTTTCTTCTTCGTGCTCTACCTGCGCCGTGTGTTGGGGGTCTTTTGATGGATGAAGGTCTGATTTTAAAAAATCACTTGAAGGAAGCCCGCGCGGAAAAGGGTCTGTCCCAGGCCCAGCTGGCCGAGCTGGTGGGGGTATCCCGGAACACCATCAGCTCCATCGAGACGGGGCAGTTCAACCCCACCGCCAAGCTGGCGCTCATTTTGTGCGTGGCGCTGGACAAGAAGTTCGAGGAACTGTTTTACTTTTAATTACCATATTGAGGAGATGCGTTTTAATGGAATATATACCTTTATTGCTTTTGGGGGTTGTTTTTATTGTCATAAGCGTTCAAAATTTCAAAGGCAATATATCTACGGTCAAACGGTATAACCGCCGTAAGGTCAGCAAGGCGGACGCCCCAAAATATGGGAAAGCAATGGGGCTTGGAACCTTGATTATGGGAGCTTCGATTGTCCTGACGGCAGTCCTTCAGATGATCTTCGATCAGGAGCCCATTTTCTATGTACTGGCTGCCGGGGTGGTAATCGGGCTTGCCGTTATGATCTGCGCCCAATTCAAATACAATAAGGGCATATTTTAGGGGGTAAGCGATTATGGATAAAATGTACATGGTAAGTCTTTGCTATTATGGCGGGCTGTTGGGCGGAGGATTGGTCATAGACGATGAGCGGATCACCTACGGCACCACGAAACTCCAAGTACCGCCGGAAATACGAAATCTACAGCTCCCCTTCTGCCGGATCAAAAGCGTGGAGAAAAGCAAGGCGCTGTTCCTCCCCACCGTCACCATCGGGATGCAGGACGGCAGGGAGTGGAAGTTCCTGGTCTTTAGCCGGAACAGCTTCCTGTCCAACTTGAAAACTGCCATGGACGAGTACGCGTCCGGCGATTGAGCGAAAAGCCCCCGGCGCGGCGCGCCGGGGGCCTTCATTTTTACTTCGCCAGGCAGGCGGCGGTCCGCGCCGCCACCTTGGCGTTGTTGAATACCAGCTGGATGTTGGAGTCCAGGCTGTCGCCGCCGGTGAGCTCCTTCACCTTGGCCAGCAGGAAGGGGGTGGTCTCCTTGCCGTGGATGCCGTTGGCCGCCGCCTGCCGCAGCGCCTCGTCGATGGCGGCGTTGATGACCGCCGGGTCCATGGAGTACTCCTCCGGGATGGGGTTGGTCACCAGCATACCGCCCTCAAAGCCCAGCTCCAGGCTGGCCCGGAAGGCCGCCGCCAGCTCCTCCGGGGTGTCCACCTGGTAGTCCACCGCGAAGCCGCTGTGCCGGGTGTAGAACGCGGGCAGCTCCTTCGTCCCGTAGCCCAGCACGGGCACGCCGTGGGTCTCCAGGTATTCCAGGGTCAGCCCCAGGTCCAAAATGGACTTGGCCCCGGCGCACACCACCATCACAGGGGTATGGGCCAGCTCCTCCAGGTCGGCGGAGATGTCCATAGTGGTTTCCGCGCCCCGATGCACGCCGCCGATGCCGCCGGTGGCGAACACCTTGATGCCCGCCATGTGGGCGATGATCATGGTGGTGGTCACGGTGGTGGCCCCGTCCTGCCCCCGGGCGCACAGCACGGCCAGATCCCGGCGGCTGGCCTTGGTGACCTTGGTGCCCGCCTTGCCCAGATACTCGATCTCCTCCTTGGTGCAGCCCGCCTTCAGCCGCCCGCCGATGACGGCGATGGTGGCGGGGGTGGCGCCGTTCTCCCGGATGATGTTCTCCACCGCCAGGGCGGTCTCCACGTTCTGGGGATAGGGCATACCGTGGGAGATGATGGTGGACTCCAGCGCCACCACGGGCCTGCCGTTGGCCAGGGCCTCGGCCACCTCGGGGGAAATGTCAAGATACTTGTTCATAATTTGTTCCTCCTTATCTTATGATTACTTAGAGCGAAACGCAGTTTCGCGGTCGAAAGTCTTTCTTTTTGTCTTCTTTTTCTTTCTTCAGAAAGAAAAAGAAGACATACGCTCCGCCAGCGCCTCCGCGCTCATGGCGTCGTTGATGGTCTCGCCGCCCTCCATGGCGATGGCCGCGGCGGCAAGGCCCGCCCGGGCGGTGTCCTCCAGAGCGGTACCCTCCAGGTAGGCCCAGGCCAACGCCGCCATGAAGGCATCCCCGCAGCCGGTGGTGTTCACCATGTTCCCCTTCATGCAGGGCAGGCGCACCCGGCCGCTGTGGTCGGCACACAGCACCCCGTCCCCGCCCAGGGAGATGAACACCCGGCGCAGGCCGGTGTCCAGCAGCGCGTCCGCCGCCCTGTTCAAGCTCGTTTCGTCGCTGATCGGCACCCCGGACAACAGCTCGGCCTCCAGGCGGTTGGGCTTCAGGGTGTGGAGCTTTCCCAGCACAGGCCGCAGTTTATCCGCCTTGGCGGTGGACACCGGATCGGCAAAGACGGGGGGCTTGACGTGCTCCGCGATCCACGCGATGGCGTCGGCGGGGATGTTGGCGTCCACGATGACCAGCTGGGCGTTTTGCAGCAGCGGGGCCCGGGAGGCCAGAAACGCCGGGGTGATGTGCCGGTAGATGTCCATGTCGGACAGGGCCAGCGCCATCTCCCCCTGTTCGTTGGCGATAAACAGGTAGGTGGAGGTGCGCTCCCCGGGCACCACCAGCGACCGGCTGATGTCGATGCCCAGCTCTCCGCAGGAGGCGGCGATGCGCTGGGCGTGTCCGTCGTCCCCGAAGGCGGTGAGCAGCCGCACATCCAGCCCCAAAAGCGCCATGTTGTGGGCGATGTTCCGCCCCACGCCCCCCAGGCTCATGCGCACCACGCCGGGGTTGGAGTCGGCGGGGACCAGCGGGGCGTGGGACACGCCGCCGATGTCCATATTCACGCCCCCCACCACCACGATGTAGGGCGCGGTGGACACGATGTAGCCTTTCCCGGCGATGTGGCCCTTTTTCATCAGGTTGGAGATGTGTACCGCCACCGACGACCGGGCGATGCCCGCCTTGTCCGCCAGCTCCTGCTGGGAGATCAGGGGGTTCTCCTCGATCCATCGGAGGATCTGCCGTTCCCGCTGGGTCATGGCCGTCACCTCTAAACTTTTCTCTTTTTGTTAAGCATATGCTTATTCCGTGCCGCTGTCAAGGGGTTTCCCAAATTTTGCGCAAAAAGCGCCCGCCGGGAAACCGGCGGGCACGAATGCGATCTGTTTCTGTTTTCAGCCCAGCAGTAGCTTGTCGTCCGCCTCGTCGGAGCCGGTGGCCTGGCCGAACTTGGCCAGCAGGTCCTCCACGGTGAGCCTTTTCTTCTCCTCCCCGGAGATGTCCAGGGCGACTTTGCCCTCGTACATCATGATCAGCCGGTTGCCGTGGACGATGGCGTCCTTCATGTTGTGGGTGATCATCAGGGTGGTGAGCTTGTCCTTCTGCACGATGCGCTCGGTGGCGTCCAGCACCTTGGCTGCCGTCTTGGGGTCCAGGGCGGCGGTGTGCTCGTCCAGCAGCAGCAGCTGGGGCTTTTGCAAAGTGGCCATCAGCAGGGTCAGCGCCTGGCGCTGTCCGCCGGACAAAAGGCCCACCTTGGACGTAAGCCGGTCCTCCAGCCCCAGGTCCAAAATCTTCAGCATCTCCCGGTAGTGGTCCCGCTCGTCCCGGGTGATGCCGGGGCGCAGGGTGCGCCCCCTCCCCCGGCGGGCGGCCAGGGCCATGTTCTCCTCGATCTGCATGGTGGCGGCGGTGCCCATCATGGGGTCCTGGAACACCCGGCCGATGTGTGCCGCCCGCTTGTGCTCCGGCAGGTGGGTCACGTCCACGCCGCCGATGGAGATGGAACCCTCGTCCACCGGCCATACCCCCGCTACCGCGTTGAGCAGGGTGGATTTGCCCGCGCCGTTGCCGCCGATGACGGTGACGAAGTCCCCGTCGTCCAGGTGGAGGGACACCCCGGCCAGCGCCGTCTTTTCGTTGACGGTGCCGGGGTTGAAGGTCTTATAGATGCTTTTTATGTCAAGCATGGGTGCTCTCCCCCTTCTTCGCGGGTTTGACGGCCTTGGAGAAGTATTTCCCTTTCCAATAAGGGATCGTCAGGAACACGGCCACCACCAGGGCGGTGAGGAGCTTCAGATAGTTGGGGTTCAGGCCCATCCTGAGCACCGCGGTGATGACGGTGTAGTAGATGATGGCCCCGATGGACACGCTGAACAGCTTCAGCGCGAAATTGCGGAACACCTTGCCCAGCAGCACCTCGCCGATGATGACGGAGGCCAGGCCGATGACGATGGCGCCCCGGCCCACGTTGATCTCGTTGCTGCCGTTGTACTGGCACAAAAGCGCCCCGGACAGGGCGACCAGCCCGTTGGAGATCACCAGCCCCAGCACCTTGGTCCAGTTGGTGTCAATGCCCTGGGCCCGGGCCATGTTGGGGTTGGAGCCGGTGGCGCGCAGGGCCGCGCCCAGCTCGGTGCCGAAGAACCAGTACAGGACGGCGATGAGGGCGGCGGTGAACAGCCCCACCACGATAATGGGGTGCCGCCAGAGGGGGTACTCGCCGTTGATGCCCGCCCGGCCCACGAAGCGCAGGGACACCAGCAGCCTCTCCAGGACCTCATTCTGGGTAATGGAGAGGGATACGGAGGCCAGGAAGTTCATAATGGCCATGTTCACCGAGTACAGCCCCAGCTGGGTGAGGATGCCGGCCAGGATGGCGGGAATGCCGCACACGGTATGGAGCAGCCCCGTGGCCAGCCCCGCCAGCATACCAGCCAGCAGCGCCGCCAGCATAGCCAGCCACACGTTGGCCCCGCCCTGGAACAGCATAACGAACACCGCGCCCCCGGTACAGAAGGAGCCGTCCACCGTCAGGTCCGCGATGTCCAGTATCTTATAAGTGATGTATACGCCGATGGCCATGATGCCCCAGATGAGGCCCTGGGACACAGCGCCCGGCAGCGCGCCAAGAAAGCCTGTCATAGTGGAAATTCCTCCCTGATGTTGGTGAAAACACGGAATGATACGTGAAAGCGGCGGGAAAGGGAAACCCTTTCCCGCCGTTTCGGTGCGATTCGATTACTCAGCCGCAACGGCCTCATAGTCCGCGGGGGCGGTGAGACCCAGCGCCTCGCAGATGGTGGGGTTGTACTTCTTCACGAACTGGGGCGCGTACTCGATGGCCATGGTCTTCACGTCGGCCTTGCCGGTGAGGATCTCGGCGGCCATCTCGCCGGTCTTGTAGCCGATGTCATAGTAGCTGATGGACAGGGTGGCCACGCCGCAGCCGCCGCAGATGCCCTCCTCGCCGGCGAACACGGGCACCACGCCCCGGCAGATGTTGTCGATGATGCCGGTGTTGTTGGCGGCGGTGTTGTCGGTGGGCACGTAGAGCACGTCGCTGTTGTCAGCGGCGGTCTGGGTCACGGAGGCCATGTCGTTGGTGTCGGCGAAGGGGTACTGGGTGCAGGTGTAGCCCATGTCCTCCAGATACTTCTGGACGTTGTCCACCTGGTACTGGCTGTTGGGCTCGGCGGAGCAGTACAGCAGGCCCACGGTCTTGGCGTCGGGATACCACTCGTGGATCATCTCGGCCTGCTGGTCCAGGGGGGCCAGGTCGGAGGTACCGGACACGTTGGTGCCCACGGTGCCGGAGAAGTTGCTAATGCCCAGGGCCACGCCGTACTCGGTGATGGAGGTGCCCAGCACGGGGATGGTGTCGGTGGCGGAGGCGGCGGCCTGGAGGGGCGCGGTGGCGTTGGCCATGATCAGGTCCACCTTATCGGACACGAAGCCGTCAACGATGGTGGCGCAGGTGGGGGTGTCGCCGGCGGCGTTCTGCTCCTTGATCTCCACCTTGTCGCCCAGCTTCTCGGTCAGGGCGTCCTTGAAGCCCTCGGTCGCGGCGTCCAGCGCGGGATGGGGGGCCAGCTGGCAGATACCCACCACATACTTGTCACTGCTGGAAGAGCAGGCGGTCAAAGACAGGGCCAGAGACATGGTCATGGCCAGCGCCAGGAGCAGCGCGGCCAGCTTGGACAGTTTTTTCATTCTGAATTCCTCCAAATTTGCTTTATCGCTTTGTGCCGTCAAAGTGCCCGGGCACAAAGAAACGAGTCTCTCAACTCACGAGCGTTAGTATAGACCTTTGCCCTGTCCATGTCAAGGGCCAATTGTGCTAATTTCCCCAAAAGTCCCCCGGTTTCTCCCGTCATTCTGCCGGGGAGGATGAACGGACTGTAAATACTTCCCCCCATGGGTGGACTTTTTTCCAAGCTTGTGCTAAAATGCCAAAAGAAAATGGATCGGTATGCCAAATGAGGAGGAGAGCCCCATGCGGATCGACGTGCTGGGCGTGGCCTTTGACAATGTAACCATGGACGAGGCGGTGGACAGGGCGGTGGAGCTGCTGGAGCAGGACGGCCCCCATCTGGCCGCCACCCCCAACCCGGAGATCGTCCAGCGGGCCGCCAAGGACCCGGAGTACGCCCGGATCCTGGCCGGGGCGGACCTGGTCATCCCCGACGGGGTGGGCGTCATCTACGCCGCCAGGATCCTGGGCACGCCGCTGAAGGAGCGGGTGCCGGGCATCGACTTCGCCGCGAAGCTGATGGAGCGCGCCGCTGAGACCGGCAAGCGCCTGTACCTGCTGGGGGCGGCCCCCGGCGTGGCGGAGCAGGCCGCCGCCAACCTGCGCTCCACCTATCCGGGGCTGACGGTGTGCGGGACCCACGACGGGTATTTCAAGGAGGACGGCCCTGTCGTCGACGCCATCCGCCAGGCCCGGGCCGACATCGTGTTCGTCTGCCTGGGGTTCCCCAAGCAGGAGAAGTGGATCGCCGCCCACGGCCGGGATACGGGCGCGAAGCTGCTCATCGGCCTGGGCGGGGCGCTGGACGTGTTCTCCGGAAACGTGGAGCGGGCCCCGGAAAAATTCCAGAAGCTGGGGCTGGAGTGGCTGTACCGCCTGATGAAAGAACCCTCCCGCATCGGGCGGATGGCAAAGCTGCCCCTGTTCCTGGTGTCCGCCGCGGGCGCGAAGCTCAAGAGAAAATAACGATGCCCGTCAGGCGTCATAATAAATGAAAGGTAGATGCTCTATGGTTTATATTCTGTTAGGCGCGGGTTTTGAGACCACGGAGGCCCTCACCGCCGCCGACGTGCTGCGCCGCGCCAAGCTCCCCGTCTCCCTGGCGGGCATTGGCGGGGACACCGTCACCAGCTCCCACAACGTCACCGTCCGCGCCGACCTGCCCGTGGAGGAGGTCACGCTGGAGGCGGGCGATATGGTGGTCCTCCCCGGCGGCCTGGGCGGCGTGGCCGCCATCGAGGGCAGCGGCGCCGCCATGGCCCTCATCCGTCAGGCCGCGGGGGACGACAAGCTGTGGCTGGCCGCCATCTGCGCCGCCCCCACCCTGCTGGCCCGGGCGGGCCTGCTTACCCCCGGCGTCCGCTGTGTGTGCTACCCCGGCATGGAGGGCGCCCTGTCCGACGCCGGGGCCGTCCCCATGATGGACCAGTCCGTGGTCGTCGAGGGGAAGCTGATCACCGGCCGGGGCCCCGGCTCCGCCTTTGACTTCGCTCTCGCCCTGATGGAGACCCTGGCGGACGCCGGCACCGCCGCACAGACCCGCGCCGCGCTGCACTACCGGACATGACCGTCAAGGAGCGCAAGGCGGAGCTCCGCCGCCACGCCGCCGGTCTGCCCCAGGTGGAGGCCGGGGCGCTGTTCGATCGCTTTCTCGCCCTGCCCCAAGTGGAGGGGGCGGACACCGTGATGGTGTTCTACGGCACCGGTCGGGAGCCCGATACCCTGCCCCTCATCCGGGCCCTGCTGGAACGGGGCAAGCGGGTGGCCCTGCCCGTGTGCCTGCCCCACCGGGGCATGGAGGCCCGGCAGGTGCTGGACGTCGACCGGCTGGTGCCCAACCGTTTCGGCATCCCGGAGCCGGACAGCTCCTGTCCCGTGATCGGGAAAGAGGAGATCGCCGCGGCCCTCATCCCCCACCTGATGGTGGACCGGGAGGGCTACCGCCTGGGCTGGGGCGGCGGGTACTATGACCGCTGGCTGGCGGATTTCCCCGGCTTCACCGTGTGCATCTGCCGTCCGGGGCGGCTGGTGGACCATATGCCCCGGGAGGAGTTCGACGTGCCGGTGAGGCTTGTCCTGATCGATGAATAAAGGGGGCGGAGGGTTCCCCCTCCGCCCGATGGGTACGTCGGCACAAGCTTCACTCATTCGCTTCCCCCTCACGGGGAAAGCTCATCCGTTCCGCTGTGCCTCCTCTCCCCACAAAGCCAAAGGGCGGCTTTGCGGGGGCCCCTTGTGGGTCTACCTTAACGTCGCTGATTAGCAGCAGCTATCGCAGCCGCAGTTGTTGTTGCCGCAGTTGCAGCCGCAGTTGCAGCCACAGCCGCAGTTGTTGCTGCCGCAGCTGTTCCCGCCGCCGCAGCAGCAGCACAGGATGAGGATCAGGATGATGATCCACCAGCAGCCCCCGCCGAAACCACCATTGTTACCACAACACATGATTTTGTCACCTCACTAATAATATCCCGGTCACAGGGACCGGCTTCGGCGCCGCAGTTCACTCGCCTGCGGCGCCGGAGCCGAGCTCCGTTGCCCGCCCCGTTTCTGCGTTATACTATGTGGGGGCCGAAAAATTGGTTCCCCCCTGCTTCAAACCCAAAGGAGTGAGCTACATGGCAGATGAACACCGCGCCAATGGGCACAGCCAGCCCCAGCGTGAACCCGCCCAGCAGCCCCGTCCCCGGAAAAAACGCGCCCGCCGCCGGCGCAGCGCGGGGGCCCGGATCGCCGGCGCGCTTTTGTATGTCCTGCTGGTCATCGGCGTGTCCGCCGTACTGGCCACCCTGGGCTGGACCTGGGCCTGCGACCTGCTGGGGCTGAACAAGGAGTACGCCTCCACCACGGTCACCATCCAGGAGGATACCGACTTCAACACCATCGTGGACCAGCTGGAGGCGGAAGGGCTGATTCAGTACAAGTTCCTGTTCAAGCTCTACACCCGGTTCTCCCACGCCCAGGACAAGATCGCCCCAGGCACCTATGAGCTGAACACGGAGATGGATTACCACGCCCTGGTGTCCAGCATGGGCTCCTCCTCCGCCACCCGGCTGACCACGGACATCACCATCAAGGAGGGCCTTACCATCGACCAGGTCTTTGCCCTGCTGGAAGAGCGGGGCGTGACCTCGGTGGACAAGCTCCGGGACATGGCCGCTGACTATGACTATGCGTTCAGCTGGCTGCGTGACCGCCCCCTGGGGGACTACCACCGCCTGGAGGGCTACCTGTTCCCCGACACCTATACCTTCGAGCTGGGGGAAAATCCCAAGTATGTCATCAACAAGATGCTGGTGAACTTTGACGCAAAAATGGACGAGTATTTTGCCCCGCTCGCCAATGAGGAGGCCGCCTACCACCTCCACGACATCGTCACCATCGCCTCCCTCATCGAAAAGGAGACCGACGGCCAGGACTACCGCACCATCTCCTCCGTCATCTACAACCGTCTGGAGAACCCAGGCGCGGAGACGGCGGGCTTTCTGAACATCGACGCCACCCTGGTCTATCTCAACGGCGGCAAAGTGCCCACCGAGGCGGACAAGGCCATCGACTCCCCCTACAACACCTACCTGTACCAGGGCCTGCCCGCCGGCCCCATCGCCAACCCCGGTATGGAGGCGCTGCTGGCCGCCATGAACCCGGAGAGCACCAAGTACTACTTCTATGTCCTCAACCCGGAAACCAAGCAGCACGAGTTCAGCCGCACCTTCTCCGAGCACAACGCGCTGGTGAACAAGTACGGCACCAATGGGTAAGCCGGAGGTGCTGTCCCCCGCCGGGGATCGAGAAAGGCTGGACATGGCCCTGGCCTACGGGGCGGACGCGGTGTATCTGGCCGGGAACGCTTTCGGCATGCGGGCTTTCGCCGGGAACTTTGACCGGGAGGGGCTGGCCCATGCGGTTTCCGCCGCCCACGCCCAGGGGGTGCGGGTCCACGTGACCTGCAACACCCTGGCCCGGAACGGCGAGGTATCCAAGCTGCCCGAGTACCTGGAGTATCTGGATTCCATCGGGGCGGACGCGGTGATCGCCGCCGGCCCCGACGTGCTGGACCTGTGCAAGCGCCACGCGCCCCATGTCCAGGTGCATATGTCCACCCAGACGGGCATCACCAACTATGAAATGGCCCGGGTGTGGCATGAGCTGGGGGCCAGCCGGGTGATCCTGGCCCGGGAGCTGTCCCTGGACGAGGTGGCCGAGCTGAAGGCCAAGGCCCCCCGCGGGCTGGAGGTGGAGTGCTTCGTCCACGGCGCCATGTGCGTGAGCTGGTCGGGCCGGTGCCTGCTCTCCAACTATATGACCGGGCGGGACGCCTCCCGGGGGGCCTGCGCCCAGCCCTGCCGCTATCAATACGCCCTGATGGAAGAGAAGCGCCCCGGGGAGTACTTTCCCGTGTTCGAGGAAAACGGCGAGACCTTCATTATGAACAGCCGGGACATGTGCATGGTCGACCACATCCCGGAGCTGATCGCCGCCGGGGTGGACTCCCTGAAGATCGAGGGCCGGGCCAAAAGCGCCTACTACGCCGCCATGACCACCGCCGCCTACCGCCACGCCGTGGACGCGGCGGCGGAAAACCGGCCCCTGGACCCCGTCTGGCGGGCAGAGGTGGACAAGGTGAGCCACCGGCACTACTCCACCGGCTTCTGGTTCGGCCAGCCGGGGCAGTACACCGACTCCGCCCGGTACGTCCGGGACTGGCAGGTGCTGGCCATCGTCACAGGCTGCGACGCCCTGGGCAACGCCACACTCTCCCTGCGCAACAAATTCGCCGCCGGGGATGAGGTCGAGGTGGTCGGCCCCGGCGTGCCCGCCTTCCCCATGACCGCCCCCATGATGCGGGACACGGACGGCTTCGAGCTCAGGGAGCCCCGGAACCCCCAGATGGAGTTCCGCATGAAGCTGCCAAGGGCCGTTCCCCCGCTGTCCATCGTCAGGGCGTGCCGGCCTAGCTCATAACATAGCGCGACGATACCCGCGCAGGGGAGCTTGGACTGGAGCGAGGGCAAGAGCCCAGCCGCCGCATAGCGGAGACGGGTCTTGTCCGAGTCGGAGGGAAAGCGACCCGGCAGCGCGGCAAATCGGAGCGTGAATAAAACATCTGCCTGGGCAAATGCCCAGGCAGATTGCTATATGGACTTTTGTGGGCATATTATTAAGGACAGCGCCAAACCGGCCCTTGAAAGGAGGACCCGCCATGCTGGAAGCCCTTCTGCGCCGTTTCATCCCCAACTACGCCGACACCCACGACCCCGCCGTCCGGGAGCGGTACGGCCTGCTGGCCGGAGGGGTGGGGCTGGCCCTGAATCTGCTCCTGTTCGCGGTCAAGCTGTGCGCCGGGATCCTCACCGGGGCCATCTCCGTCACCGCCGACGCCTTCAACAACCTGTCCGACGCCGCCGGCTCGGCGGTCACCCTGGCGGGCTTCAAGCTGGCCTCCCAGCGGGCGGACGAGCGCCACCCCTTCGGCCATGGCCGCATCGAGTACCTGGCGGGGCTGGCGGTGTCCCTGCTCATCCTGCTGGTGGGGGTGGAGCTGGGCCGGGAGTCCGTGGGGAAGATATTCCACCCTGAGGCCACCTCCCTCACCCCCCTGGCCGGGGGACTGCTGGCGGTCTCCATCGCGGTCAAGCTGTGGATGGGCTGGTTCAACGCCGCCCTGGGCAGCCGGGCCGGTTCCCCGGCCCTGTCCGCCGCCGCCGCAGATGCCCGGTCGGACGTGCTGGCCACTTCAGTGGTGCTGGCCGGGCTGTTCCTCTCCCACTTCTTCCATGTACAGCTGGACGGCTGGCTGGGCCTGGCGGTCGCCGTCCTCATCCTGCGCACCGGCTGGGGCGCGGCCAGGGACACCCTGGACCCCCTGCTGGGCACGCCCCCCGACCCCGCCGTGGTGGCGGACATCGAAGGGCTCATCCTGTCCCATCCCCAGATCCTGGGCGTACACGACCTGGTCATCCACGACTACGGCCCCGGCCGGCGGATGATGTCCGTCCACGCCGAGGTGCCCGCCCAGGGCTCCCTGGTGGAGCTGCATGAGGTGATCGACCACGCGGAGCGGGAGCTGGCGGCACGCTTCGGGCTGGAGGCGGTGATCCACATGGACCCGGTGGAGCCGGGCGGCCCGGAGGCGGACCGCCTGCGCGCCTTGGCGGAGGAGCTGGCCCGGGAGCTGGATCCCGCCGCCACCGTCCACGACTTCCGGTGCGGCTGCAAGGGCCATGTGGAATTCGACGTGGTGGTGTCCTACGGCGTCACCCTCTCCGACAGCGAGGTGCGCGCCGCCTTGGAGCAAAAACTGCTGGCCCGGGAGCCGGACTGCCGCCCCGTCATCGGGGTGGACCGGTCCCACGTGTTGTAGTCGCCGCAAAGCATGGCTTTGCGGGGGCCCCATTTTTTGGTTTGTTTACAAAAACCTATGGAAATTCTCCGCCGTTCGCTCTATAATGACAGGAGAATCATTTCACGATCCGATGAAAGGATGTGTGTCCTATGCCCCGCAGTATTCTCATCGTAGAGGACGACAAGAATATCGCCGATCTGCTCCGGCTCTATCTGGAAAAGGAGGGCATGATCTGCCACGTGGCCGGGGACGGCCTGGAGGGGCTGGAGAAATTCCAGGCTGTCCAGCCCGACCTGGTCATCCTGGACATCATGCTGCCCTCCATGGACGGCTGGTCCGTGTGCCGGAAGATCCGGGAGACCTCCAAGACCCCCATCATCATGCTCACCGCCAAGGGCGAGCTGGAGGACAAGGTGTCCGGCCTGGAGATGGGGGCGGACGACTATATCACCAAGCCCTTTGAGACCAAGGAGGTGCTGGCCCGCATCCACGCCGTGCTGCGCCGGTTCGGCGAGGAGGAGCAGCCGGAAAAGCGCCTCAGCTTCGACAGGCTGGTGGTCAACCTGGACTCCTATGAGCTGCTGGTGGACGGCAGGCGGGTGGACACCCCGCCCAAGGAGCTGGAGCTGCTGTTCCACCTGGCCTCCGCGCCCAACCGGGTGTTCACCCGCAACCAGCTGCTGGACGAGGTGTGGGGCTTCGACTACTTCGGCGACAGCCGCACGGTGGACGTACACATCAAGCGCCTGCGGGAGAAGCTGGAGGGGATCAGCGACCAGTGGAGCCTGAAAACCGTCTGGGGCGTGGGCTATAAATTCGAGGTGACCAATTCTTGAAAACCATGTACGGGCGGCAGTTCGCCACCATGGTGAGCATGGTGCTGCTGTCCTTCCTCATGCTGGGCGCCTCCTTCGCCACGCTGAGCTACCAGTACACCATCCGGGACAAGAAGGACACCCTGGAGCGCAACGCCAAGTACATCGCCCAGTTCACCTCCGACTCGGTGAACAGCGGGGGCGGCGAGGTGTGGCAGACCCCCGCTTTCCAGAATTACCTCAACTCGGTGGCCCTGGTGTCCGACTCCCACATCATCGTGGCCACCCCGGAAGGGGTCGTCGTCTACGCCACCCGGGGCGGAAACGCCCTGCCCGCCCTGCAGTACGCCTCCCTGCCCCAGCAGACGGTGGATGAAATCGTAGACGGCTCCTCCATGGGCATGACCACCCTGGGCGGGCTGTACGGCGAGGCCCGCTACCTGGTGGGCCTGCCCATCACCAACGCGGCCGGGCACCTCCAGGGCCTGGTGCTGGTGTCCGCCTCCGCGTCCAACATCAGCGGGGTGTGGCGGGATTTGTCCGCCATCCTGCTGGTCACCGCCCTGGCGGTCATCCTCATCGCCGCCATCATCAGCTCGGTGACCAGTATGCGCCAGTCCCAGCCCATCAAGGAGATCGCCGCCGCCGCCCGGCAGTTCGGCCTGGGCCAGCTGGACGTGCGGGTGGACGTGGGCAGCCGCAGGGACGAGGTGGGCGAGCTGGCCGAGGCGTTCAACGCCATGGCCGACTCCCTGTCCAAGAGCGAGCAGCGCAGGAGCGAATTCATCGCCAACGTATCTCATGAGCTCAAGACCCCCATGACCACCATCGCCGGCTTTGCCGACGGCATCCTGGACGGCACCATCCCCCCGGACCAGGAGCGGCACTACCTGGAGATCATCTCCTCCGAGACCCGCCGCCTGTCCCGGCTGGTGCGCTCCATGCTGGACCTGTCCCGGCTGCAGTCCGACGAGCGGGCCGCCCAGCAGCAGTTCGACATCTGTGAGACCATGATCCGCTCACTGGTCACCCTGGAGCGCAAGGTGAACGCCAAGAGCCTGGAGGTGGACGCCCAGCTCCCCGACGAACCCATCCCCGTCTGGGGCGACCAGGACGCCATCACCCAGGTGTGCTACAACCTGCTGGACAACGCCATCAAGTTCTCCAGGGAGGGGGGCGTGCTGGGCCTGAGCGTCACCGCCAAGGGGGCCAAGGCCACCGTCACCATCAGCAACCAGGGGGACACCATCCCCCCCGAGGAGCAGCAGCTCATCTTCGACCGCTTCCACAAGACCGACCACTCCCGCAGCGCCGACCGGGACGGGGTGGGCCTGGGCCTGTATATCGTCAAAACCATCCTCAACAGCCACAAGGAGAACATCGTGTGCACCAGCGAGGACGGAGTGACCAAATTCGTGTTCACGCTCACCAGAGCGTAGGAAAGGGGTGCCTCCATTGGACAACTATCTCTCCCACCGCTGGCCCAAGGGGCCCGGCGTTCAGCCGCCCCCGGTGCCCGTTTATACGGCGGTCCGGCCTGCCCCCGCGAAGCGCAAGCGCTCCCCGCGGCGCTGGATTGTGCCCGTGGTGTGTATTGTGCTGGTGCTGGCCGTGCTGGGCGGCATCAGCTTCTGGGCGGTGAACGGGATTATGGGCCTGCTCAGCAGCGTCCAGCTGCCCGACAGCCCCGACGACCCGCCCCGGCAC
>JAAVHY010000028.1 GCA_014799485.1 Clostridiales bacterium
GCCGCCGCGGCCTCGGCCCAGCCGCCGGAGAAGAACAGCGCGAAGAAGAACGCCCCTCCGAAGTACCCCAGCAGGCACACCGCCACGGGCCACCGCCGCAGCTCGGCCTGGGTCTGGCGGCACTGGCGCAGGATGTCCCCCGGGTCCTCCGGCGGGGCGGCGCACAGGCGGCGGGACAGGTCGTTGAAGCGCTCGATGCCCTCGATGTCCACCGAGGAGGGGGGGACGCGGCGCATCACCGTCCGGATCTGTCCGTCGGGGCAGGGGGCGCTCACCCACACGCAGTTGGGGATGGCGAATACGTCCCCCTCCAGACCGTAGGCCGCCAGGATGCGGCGGGCGGTGTCCTCCGCGCGCTGGATCTCCGCGCCGTGGCGCAGGAGCTGGCGGGCTACCTCGCAGCAGCCGGATAAAAGCAGGTCGTAGTCCATGTTGATCCTCCTGACAAGGGAAAGGGGCCGGAAAACCGGCCCCTTTTTGCGGCTTACTGCTTCAGCCCTGAAATATAGGCGTCGATCAGCGTTTCCAATTCCTCGGCGGTGTAGGTTTTACCTGGCTCCTGCTTCAAGATGCGAAGCAAGTCGTAGGCCATGGCCTTCTGAATGTCCTTGCGCTCGTTTTCGGTGGGCATTTTCCCGGCCTCCTTTTCTAGTTGGTTGCAGATTGATTGTACCACATTATAATAAAGAATGCAAGCGCTGGGAGGGTCTGGGAGCCCTTCCATTTTATTTTGTAAAAAATTTGGGTTAACCCTTGCAAAATTTTGCCGATAGAGTATAATAGTAGCTGTATAACTGTGGCGTCGGAGGCGACAGCCAATCATTCCGATGGAAGGAGGGCCGTATGCCCGGCCACGCTCCCCCTGACAGGGGGAAGGTAAAAGGAGCCAGTTATCCTGGCGCGCCCCTGCAAACCCCAAAGCGTACTTAAACCAGAACAGGAGGAAGAGAAAACATGAAGAAACGACTTTTGTCAGCCGTTTTGGCCATGGCCATGGTGCTGACATTACTGCCCATGTCCGTCTTCGCCGCCCCGGCGGCTTCAGCTGCGGGAGACGGCAAGGAGACCGCTACTTACATCGCGAAGAACGGGACCTACGGCGAGACTGTCATCACAGGCGCCCCGGGCTGGTATGCCCAGGTCAAGGGCACTGACGATGAGAAGAACAAGACCTATTACATTGAGATCACCCAGGGCTTCATCATCAGCGGCAAGTACTACGGCGGCACCACTCTCCCGATGAAGCAGGACAAGGACGGCAACGATACGACCACGCCGCTGTCCACCACCTTCACCTCCATCGGCAATGTCACCGCCGCCATGGGGGACGCCACCAGCGTGACCGCCGATGTGTACAGCGGTTCGCTTACCATCACCGGCAATAAGCTGACCAGCATCACCGTCAGGGACACCAAGCAGGACGGCTCCAAGAGCGAGGTCAGCCTGCCCTCCGGCTGGCCCACCGTGGATGACAAGGCGTTCACCCTGTCCCTGACCAACGTGGACAGCAACGACGATATTTCCGTCAGCGGCATGACCGCCGCCGTTGCCGGCAGGATCACGCTGGACAATTCCAGCCTGGGCGATATCACGCTGGATGGCACTGTGGGCACCAAGAGCGCCGCCCAGACCGTTGAGCTGAAAAACGGCAGCGAGAGCGGCGCGATTGCCGTGACCGGCGGCACCTCCAGCAACAAGATTACCGTCGCCAACAGCGAGGCCACCACCATCTCCATGACCTCCCCCGGCGGCTCCATCGAGGTCAGCGGCCAGTCCAAGACCGGCAATATCACCGTGTCCAGCAACGCCACTGAGGCGAAGGCCGTGGCCGTGCCCTCCGTCCGGGTGACCGGCGGCGAAGTGGGCGACATCACGCGGGACACCGACCGGAGCACCAGCGCCAACAGCATTACCGTCAGCGGCGGCCGCACCAGCGCCAAGGCGATTTCCACCGCCAACGGCTCCGTCACCGTGACCTCCGCCAAGACCACCACCATCGCCGTGACGGACGGCTCCGTGACCGTCAACGGCCCCACCGCCAATACGGGCGTGATCACCCTGGGCAACGGTGGCGCGGGCAAGGCGTCCATCAAGGTGACCGGCAGCAACAACAAGATCGCGGGCATCACCAACACCGCCGCCACCCTGACGGTGGACCTCCCCGCCGACCCCACCAACAACTACGGCACGATCTTGGATGCCCAGAACAAGTATAACGGCCACAACGTCAAGGGCGGCACCTTTGCCGCCAAGGTCCCCGCCGGCTGGCTGGCCAACAAGGGCGCGGACGCGCTGGTCTTCGAGCTGAGCGCCAACAGCGAGTTCACTTATTACAACGGCTCCCAGCTGGGCACCGCCCTGACCGCGCAGAACCTGGCCGCGGGCAACACCCTGACCTATGTGGGGTCGGGCGGCACCCCCGCGCAGACCATTACCTTTAAGAACGGCAAGGACGCGGCGGGCAATGACGTCGTGTGGGGCGTGCTGAAGAGCGACGGCTACACCCCCATCATCCTGCCCACCCAGGTGGCCGGCGTGACCGTGAACAGCTGGTTCGACGGCGTCACCACCTATCCCGCCGGCAGCAACTATACCACCCCCGCCGGCACTGAGACCAGCGTGGAGCTGAACGCCCAGGAGATGTCCGCCAACGCGTCCAAGCTGCTCAACGCCACGGCGCACAGCACCACTGTTGACAAGAGCGTGTACGTCAGCCTGTCCGGCACCGTGATCACCGTATCCGGCGGCGTGAGCACCGGCAACCAGTCGGGCGGCGGCATCCCCGTCACCATCAACCTGTACACCGACGTGGACGACACCCCCGTGCCGGTGGACGTGGTCTACAACCCCACCAGCGGGGCGGTCACCTTTGCCGCCGGGCAGACCCTGGGCAAGGGCATGACCCTGGAGGCCAGCGGCTACAGCGGCCTGGACACCCTGCGCCTGTCCAACGGCACCAAGTACACCCTGAACGGCTCCGCCATCAAGGTGCTGGCCGGCGACCTGGAGATTGACAGCAGCAGCACCGAGGTCGTGGTCACCGCCCGGGCGAGCGGCCTCAACAACGAGCAGAACAAGGCCCTGGCCGACGACCTCGGCACCAGCGCCGCGTTCGACTGGTCTGGCAGCCCCCTGATGGCCCAGGCGGTGAACGCCGCCGCGGCCACCATCAGCGAGAGCCAGCTCACCAGCTGGGTCACCAAGGCCCTGCAGACCGCGTGGCAGGCCAAGAACACCGGCAAGGTCCCCGATAACGTGGCCTCTGTGGTGGGCGGCTTCGATCAGGTGTCCCTGATCCCCTACCTGGCGGTGAATGTGACCGCTTACAACGAAAACGGCACCATGACCGCCACCCTGGTCCCCTCCTACCGCGTGGTAGTGAAGGTCGGCTCTGCGAACGCTCTCTATAAAGAGGTGTTCAAGAACACGAGCAACGGCGACGCCGACGGCAACTACATCGTGCAGACCGGCCGCGCCCTGGGCTCTCTGGCCGGCGAGCTGGGCCAAATCGACGTGACCCTCAACCTCAATGCGACGCTGGGCGGCGCTTATATGCACCAGGACAGCACCTATGTGTACGAGGGCACCAGCGGCACGTTTGAGATCACCCATGGCAGCACCAACGGCCTGGGCACTGTGGTGCTCAACACCACCGCGCCCCTGGTGACCATGGAAGATAAGGACGGCAATGATATCGGCGCCTACGATGTCCTCCAGGCCGCTGTGAACGACGCGGAAGAGGGCGATGTGATCACGGTGGGCCTGGGCTACAAGGGCAGCACCAGCATCAGCGTCACCGGCGTGGCCCGCACCTTCACCATCAAGACCGAGGGCAGCCACAACATTACCTCCAACGCCAGCGGCGCGACCGTGACGCCTGATAAGACCGGCAAGACCTTCACCGTCCAGCTGACCCGCGATACCGCGGCCCCCGGCCAGAACATCGTTGTGGCCAGCGTCACCGGCGGCGTCGCCTCCGTCAGCGCCAACCCCGCCACCGCGGGCCAGACCGTGACCGTTACCCTGACCCCCGCCACCGGCTATGTCTCCAACGGCGTCACCGTTAAGACCAACGCCGGTACTACGGTCAGTGTCAGCGGCAACGGCAACGTCTACACCTTCGTGATGCCGGCCAACGCCGCCACCGTTACCGTCACCCCGTCCTTCCGCGTGACCGACAACAAGGTCACCATCAACGTGAGCCCGACAAACTCGGGCACTGCCACGATCTACACCGGCAGCACCGACGGCAAGGTGGACCAGGGCGGCACCGCTATCGTCACCGTGAAGCCTAACAGCGGCTACCGCACCATGGACATCACCCTCCGGGCGGACAACGGCAGGACCGTGAGCAGCACCCGTCAGAGCGAGGACGTGTGGAACATCACCGTTCCCTCCGGCGCCACCTCGGTCACCGTGACTCCCAGCTTCGACCGGGACAACAACACCCCCTTCGTGGACGTGAAGTACGCTGACTGGGCCTCCACCTATGTGTCCTGGTTCTACAACAAGGGCTACACCACCGGCAAGGACAGCATGTTCACCTTCAAGCCCACTGACAACGTGACCCGTCAGGAGCTGGTGAGCTTCCTGTGGAAGGCCAACGGCAGCGTCAAGATGACCAACTATGCCAACCCCTTCACCGATGTGTACACCAGTGACTGGGCTTACGACGCCATCCTGTGGGCGGCGGCCAACGGCCTGGTGGACACCAGCAGCCGCACCTTCGGCAAGACCGTAGCCGCCACCCGCGCGGAAGTGGTGACGGTGCTGTACAAGTATGCGGGCAGCCAGCCTGTTTCCAGCCAGAACGGGTTCGTGGATGTGTCCGCCAACGCCTCCTACGCCAAGGCTGTGACCTGGGCGGAGCTGACCGGTGTGACCAACGGTAAGGACAATCGGAACACCTTCAAGCCCAACGACCTTATCACCCGTCAGGAAGTCGCCAAGATGATTTACGTGGCGGAGACCTGATCAGGCGCACAACTGAGCTAAACGGCATAAAAGGGGCCCGGCCAGATGGCCGGGCCCCTTTCAACAAGGAGGATGAACGATGAACAAGGAAGCGCTGAAAAAGATATTCCTGGGTTCGCTGACGGGGTTTTTATCCCTGGCGCTGGCCATCCTGCTGTTCTTCTGCATTCAGCGGGCGGACGGGCTGCGCCAAAGCCTCCAGTGGCTGAGGGGGGTGCTGATGCCGTTTGTCTACGGCGGCACCATGGCCTACCTGTTGAAAACGCCCTGCGGCTTTTTGGAGCGGCAGTTCGAGAAGTGCCTGCCGGAGAAGTACAGGCGGTGGGCCACCCCGCTGGGGGTGGTGGCGGTACTGCTCATCGCGGCGCTGGTGCTCTATCTGCTCATCAGCATGGTGCTGCCGGAGATGGCCGCCAGTGTCATCACCCTGGCCAACGCGGTGCCGGGGAAGATCGAGCAGTTTGCCAAGTGGCTGCTGGCCCACCTGGAGGGCAACGAGGTGCTGCAAAATTACGTGAACAACGCCTTACTGAGCTTTGAGAACTGGCTGGAGGACTGGGCGTCCAGCGACCTGCTGCCCACGGTGCAGGGGATGATGGATGGGGTGCTCACCACGGTGAACTCGGTGGTGACCACTGTGGGCTCGGTGCTCACAGTGCTGAAAAACATCGTGTTGGGGGTCATCATCTGCGTGTATCTGCTGGCGGGGCGGAAAAAATTGGCCCGCCACGGCAAGGCGGTGGTGTACGCCCTGCTGAAGCCGGCCACGGGGGATAAGGTGATGGAGGAGTTTCGCTTCATTGATAAGACCTTTGTGGGCTTTTTTGGCGGGAAGATCCTGGACAGTGCCATTGTCGGGCTGATCTGCTACGCCTTCTGCGCGGTGATGACCGTCGTGGCGGGGTTCCAGAACGCGGTGCTCATCAGCGTGATCATCGGGGTGACCAACGTGATCCCGTACTTTGGGCCGTTCATCGGGGCGGTGCCCGCGGCGCTGCTGATCCTCATCAACAGCCCGAGGAACTGTCTCATTTTCCTAATCTTCATCCTGATCCTCCAGCAGTTTGACGGCAACGTGCTGGGGCCCAAGCTGTTGGCGGGCAGTGTGGGGCTCACCGGGTTCTGGGTGCTGTTCGCCATCACCCTGTTCCAAGGGCTGTTCGGCTTTGTGGGCATCCTGGTCGGGGTGCCGGTGTTCGCCGTCATCTACGACCTGATCCGCCGGGGCGTGGTGTATGGGCTGGCCAAGCATGGCAAGTCGGACATGCTCCAGGAGTAGCGGGCGGGGCGGGGGTCAGGAATGGATCCTGGCCCCCCGCTCACAGCGGTTGCCCCAGGAGTCGATGAGCTCGTTCCCGCGGTAGACGCAGATGATCTCGCAGCGGTTAGAGCAGCCGCCGCAGCTGGCTTCCCGGGTGCGGAACTCCATGTTCTCGATGGCGAAATCGAAGTCCCGGCGCGCGCTGCCCCGCCGGGCCAGGATGGCCACGCCCAGCGCGCCCATGAGGTGGCCGTTGGGGTCCACGATCACCGGGCAGCCCAGCGTCCGCTCGAAGGCGGCGACGACCCCTTTGTTTTTGCTCACGCCTCCCTGGAACACCACCGGGGAGACGATTTTTTTGCCCTTGCCCACGTTGTTGAGGTAGTTGGCGGCCACCGCGTTGCACACGCCCGCGATGATGTCCTCCCGGGGGTGGCCCATCTGGATCTTGTGGACCAGGTCGGACTCGGCGAACACGGTACACCGGGCGGCGATCTGGGTGGGGTGGGTGGAGCGAAGGGCATACTCCCCGATCTCCTCCACCTCGATGCCAAGCCGCTTGGCCTGGCTGGACAGGAACGCCCCGGTGCCCGCGGCGCACAGGGTGTTCATGGCGTAATCCACGGCCACGCCGTTCTCCACCAGGATGATCTTGGAGTCCTGGCCGCCGATCTCCAGGATGGTGCGCACGTCGGGATAGAAGGTGGTGGTGCCCACGGCGTGGGCGGTGATCTCGTTCTTTATCATGGTGGCCCCAAGGATGGTGCCCACCAGCTTGCGGGCGGAGCCGGTGGTGCCGGTGGCCACGATCTTATACTTCTCCTTGTCAAAACCCTGCTCCAGCAGCCGCACCAGCTCCTTTACCGCCCCGATGGGGTCGCCCTGGGTCCAGATGTACTGGCTGGACAGGATGTTGTTCTTTTTGTCGATGATGACGCCCTTGGTGGAGATGGACCCCACGTCAATGCCTAAATACGCATGTTCCAACTTAGAGTACCTTCTTTCTCATGTCGATCATATCGTAGAACGCCTCCAGCCGGGTCATCAGGCCCACGTCGCTGGTCTGGGCGTCATAGGTGAGGTAGAGCACCGGGATCTTGTAATCGGCGCTGATGTTCTGCAGCACGGGCATCACGTCGATCTCCGGGGTGCAGGCGGCGGACTTGATGTGGATGAGCCCGTCGTAGCCCCGCTCGGCGCACTCCCGGGCGTACCAGATGTTGGCGGTGGAGGTGGGGCCCATGTCGTATTGGCACAGGTCCTGGATTTTTACCTGGAGGTTCCTCTGCCCGCTGCCGTAGCGCAGGAACTGGTTGGTGACGTTCATCCAGCGGTGGACCTCCACACGCATATCCGCCAGCTTCTGTTCCAGCTCCAGGTTGGAAAAGGCGTCCATAGCGGTGTAGAATTCGCCCACGATGCCCACCCGCAGGGGGCGCTGGGGCTTGTCCAGCGGGATGGACTGCAGCACCCGCTTGGCGGCCCGGTAGCCCGCCTCCACGTCGCTCCTGCTCTGGGCGGTGTACATGGCGGTCAAAAAGTCCTGATAGGCCCGCTTATACTGCCCGTCCGTGGCGTCAAAGCCGCAGTTTTTATAGTACTCGCAGGTGATCTCGTCCAGATACTCCGCCATCCGCAGGCCCTCCATGAACTGGGCCAGGAACCGGGCCGGGTTGGCCTTGGGGTTGAACCGCTTCACGATACGCAGATACTCTTTCTTCTTGCTCATATCGTACTCGGACAGGTTGATGAAGTCGAACTGGTAGCCCAGATCCCGCAGGATCTGTTCCAGCAGCTCCCCGTAGTAGCCCAGGCGGCAGAGGCCGTGGGTCATGAGCAGGGTGTCCGCCCCGGCCTCCAGCGCCTCGATCATGCTGCCCAGTATGGTTTTGAAGGGGGTACACACAAAATCCGGGCTGTATTTGGTGCCCAGGTCCATGGTGCGCTTGGTGAGGGCGGGTGGCATGACGTATTTGCACCCCAGGGCCTGCTCCACGATGTACTTGAAGGCGCAGTTATACTCGGCGTACCGGGGGAAGGAGACGTTCCTTGTTTTTGCCTCAGCCATTACAGCTTCCCCTCCTTAAAGCGGATGATGTCGATAAAGCTCTCCAGCCGGGTCTCCACCCCGGCGGTGCCGCTCTGGCTGTCCAGCACCAGGTTCAGGATGGGCACGTTTTTTACCCGGCGGGTGACGAGCTCGTTGACCATGGCGTCCGGCCCACAGGGGAAGGCGCTGAGCAGGATGATGCCGTCCACGTCGTTTTGGTGCATGGCGATGCCGCCCAGGATCTCCCGGTTGATCTCCCACTTGCAGGTGGGGGACAGCTCCCGGCCGCGCTTGAGCGCGGTGTCCCGATCCACGATGTCCGCCCGGACGGGGATCACCCCCACCCGCTTGAGGTAGTCGGTGACGGCCCTGCCCATATAGGGGTCCTCCGCCACATAGCTGTGGGCGGCGATGAGCACCTTCATGCCCTCTTTTTTGTACCGCTGTTCGTACTTTTGCACCCGGGCCTTGTGCTGGGCCAGCTCCGCCTTTTTCGCCTGCTTGTAGGCTTTTTTGGAGGCTTTGGGCGTACAGCCCAGGGCTTTGCCCATCTCCACAAAGGCGTCCGCCTCGCCCTTTTTCTTCTTCTCCTCGTCCACCTCATAGGAGAGGAACTCCTGGCGGTCATTTCGGAACACGTTGCGCACCAGGTCGGGAGTGGACTCGAACCGGGTACACATATTTCGCTGGCGGCCGAAATTGCTCACCCGGGGGACCAGGATGTAGTCGCATTTGCCAACCAGGGCGGCCACATGGCCCAGGTAGATTTTCAGGGACAGGCAGGCCTCGTCGATGGCCAGGGCCGTGCCCCGTTCCAGGATGTCCCGGTCCGTGGGGTCGCTGACCACTGTCTCCATCCCGAGCTCCTGGAAGAAGGTCTTCCAGAGGACGGCGTACCGATAGTACAGCATGGCCCGGGGGAGGCCGATGGTGATTGTCTGTTTTTCCATTGTTATGTCTCCAATGTGGTCTGAAATAGGCGGCGCGCGCCCGCCGGGGGCGTCCGGCACCCGAAAATTATAACACAGCGCCAAAGGAAAATCTACCCTTTAAAATATCCAACCGGGCGGCTATCCAGGATGGATAACCGCCCGTTCAGGCGTACATAACAGCTACATAGGCTTTAGATTCCGATTGAGCCGGTCTACCATCCAGGCGATCCGCCTTTCCCGTCCGGCGTCTGTCTTTGCGTCAAAATACGCCCGCGTGTAGGTTTTCTTTACGGACAAGGGCATGGCTCGAAAATTCGTGCAGGCGGGCTCATATCCTTCCAGCAATGCGGATAGGCAGGCGATTTGCTCCTCTGTAACTGCCATGGGGTTTGGAGCGTACCACTGGCCATTTTTTTGGGCTTCCTCTATTTTCTTCCTGCCAAAATCGGTCATAAGCCCACGCTCCTCAAGGCTTTTGACCAGCGCCTTATTTTTCTCCGACCATTTGCTCTTCTCCCTGCGCATAGAAAAATATTTCTTATAAGTTTTGTCGTCGATGCTTTGCATCTGCCCGTCGATCCATCCGAAGCAGAGGGCTTCTTCCAGTGCTTCCCCCGCTTTTAGTGTTTTCGGCCCGCCGGCCTTGCCAAATAGGAGCCAAACGCCGGCGCTGGTCAGGCAGTGGTCAGTGAGCCATTTCCTGAACTCTTCCCTATCGGCAAATTCCATGATATCGTCCATGATGCACCCCCTCTTTTGCGTGCTGGCTTTTAGCTTGTTGTCTGGATTTTATCACAGCCAGGTTGGAGATTCAAGGCATAATGAAGCCATCGGTTTTCAAAGGCGGCAGCGCAAAAGATAGAGCAGATCAAAACTGCGCTCTTGACAAATGGGGCTTTGCGCACTATAATATGTTATGCTGATTTCGAACCATGGGCGTTTGCAATGGGACGGCAGCATTTGCGGATGTGCTGGAACTGGTAGACTGGCTAGCTTGAGGTGCTAGTGGCCCACGGCCGTACGGGTTCGAGTCCCGTCATCCGCACCAACGACAAAAATCGACAGGTTTCGTCAAGAAGCCTGTCGATTTAATTTCTATGTGACAAATTGTTTTTTACAATGCCCTATATAGAAATTAAAATCACCAAAGCAGCCATACTGATTGAACCAGATGCAGAGCAAAAAGATGCGCAATATGATTTTTGAAGCCGACGCAACAGAGAAAGCCACCCTTAGGAGTGGCTTTCTCTGTTGCAACCTCAGAATGCGGATACCGCACTCTGGAACAGTCCCACTACCAGGCAGGCCAGCACCAGCATGAGCAGCGCCCACTTGAGCACCGCCGCCAACAGTTTGCTGTCCTGCCCCGTGAGGCCCACAGCAGCGGCTGCGGTAGCGATGCACTGAGGGGACATGATCTTGCCGATGCCCGCTCCGGTGGAGTTGGCCGCCGCCAGCCAGAACTGAGAGGCCCCGATGGCCCTGGCCGCCTCAGTCTGGAGACGGCCCAGCAGAACCTCGGTGTTGGTGCCGCTGCCAGTAACAAAGGCGCCGATGGCGGCGATCACCGGGGCAAAGAAGGGGTAGAACTTCTTGGTAATGGTGACAAACAGGTCTGCCATATCGGAAATCATGCCGGAATAGGTCATGATTTTAGCCACGGCCAGCACGGACATGATGGTGATGATGGTTTTGCTCAGCTGTTTGAAGGTGGTTGTAAAGACCTCCCACATGAGCTTGCCGTCCGCCCTCTGAACACGGCCGCCGATGATTGCCGCGACAAAGATCAGTACACCAGGGGTATTCACCCAGCTGAAGGAGGTTTTGCCCGCACCGGCGGCGGTGGAGATCTGGAAGGAACTGGAGAACTTGGCCAGGAAGCCGTTCACCGAAGGTACCAGCTTGGATGTGAGCAGCAGGAACACAAAAATCAGAATGAACGGCAGGCAGGCGGTGAGGGCTGGCATGTCTTTCCCTGGTCCATCATCGCTCTGGGAGGGCGCTCCCATGCCGTACTCCGCCGGGACGCTCTTGTCGGAGCGCAGCTTCACCAGCCCCAGCATCACTGTCAGGGATACTACGCTGCCTACAATGACGGCCAGCTCAGGGCCCAGGAATTTTGCCACCAGCAGCTGGGGCAGCACAAAGGACAGCCCCGCCGCCAGGGCCAAACCTGTGACGCCCTTCAGTGCTTTCACGCCGCCGCCTCCGGCAATCACCATCAGGAAGGGCACCAGAATCATAAAGGGGAGCATCTGCACCACCGTGAGGAAGGACAGCGGCAGCGGGTCCAGACCGGTAACATTGGCCAGCGTCACGGTGGGAATGCCCACAGAGCCGAATGCCGTGGGAAACGCGTTGGCCAGCATGCACACCAGGCAGGCAGTTACCGGTTCCATCCCCATGACCACCAGCATACTGGCCGGGATGGCGATGGCCGTGCCGAAGCCCGCCATGCCCTCCAGAAACCCGCCGAAGCACCAGCCAATCAGCAGGATGATGATCCGTTTGTCCCGGGATACACCGGCCAGCATCCGCTTGATGACGTCCATGGCCCCGGTCCGCACGGACAGATTGTAGGTGTAAATGGCGGCGATAATCACCAAAATGATGGGCCACAGGGCGGCGGCAAAGCCCTCCAGGGCCGAGGTGGCGCAGTCCAGCGCGGGCATATGCCACAGCGTCAGCGCCAGCACAACGGCGATGGCCAGCGCGGCTAGGCAGGCTTTGTGCCCAGGCATTTTCAGCACGGACAGAGCCACAATGAGCCACATAATGGGCAGCAGAGTGAGCACGGACTTCAGCAGCATGGGAGCCGGACCTCCTTCTCTATTTGTACGTTTCGTTTTTTGCTCTGGGTAGCTAAGGGACTCAAATTGGTTCTACCTTATTTTGCAGGAACAAACCCATATGGGAACCGATTGCCTCCCCTATGGGCCGCAATCTCCCGCCGTCCTCTTTACAACTGATACGACATTGGCCCCACCAACATCATCGGCGACCACACCCACCCGGTCCGTTCGCAGCAGGCACGTCGTCCCCTCCGTGCTGGAGGAGCTGCGCCGGGGCAGTACATTGGGGACTGGGAGCGCATTGTCGTCCACGACAGCCGGGACATGGAATCCAATGTAAAAATCGGTGTACTACCCTCCGGTGCGGACTGTGTGATCGACCGCTTTGCGGCGGAGACCGACCTGCTGATCGCCGAGAGCTTCATCGAGCCCCACTTTTTCGTGGGCTCCTCCGTGCGACCAGGTAACGGTGTTGGGCAACCACTGCTCCAAATTTATCGCCTCTCCTTATGCCCGCACCGGCGTGCTGGACAGCAATCCCTTCCACGAGTGTGAGGCCCCGGAAGCGTTCACCGAACAGATCCTGGCCACCCCACAGGATCCATCTCGGCCAAGGGGAGTTCCAGATTCTGGCCCGGGTGCTGTGGACTGCAGAATGTGTGCAGAAGACAGGACTGCTGATAGGGTTGCATCCCTGATGTTTGCAGATATGGAAAGGAGATGTTAATCCATAGAAGGTAAAAATAGCCGCTCTATCTTCAGACTGAATTGGGAGATCGAAGCAGCGGCAGGAACAATCTGCCGCCCAAAGGCACGAGAGATTGCGGTTACGCTGGAGAGCAATGATTTGCTTCAATGTTTCGGCCTTTCCACCCTTCCCGCGTGAATGAACCCCGTTTCTCGAACAGTTTTCTCGAAAAGCGGGGTCCATTTTATATTAAATTGACCTGTTATCCAACACCTGCTGGATGGTAGCCTTCAAATTGTCGAGCTGAACGGGTTTGGCAATGTGTGCGTCCATGCCCGATTCAATGGCTTCCCGCACATCATCCACAAAGGCGTTGGCGGTCATGGCGATGATGGGTACCGACTTGGCCGAGGGATGGCCGCTGTGGCGGATGGTTCGGGTGGCGGTGTAGCCGTCCATGACCGGCATCTGCACGTCCATCAAAATCAGGTCATAGTCTCCCGGCTGAGAGGCTTTAAATTTGTCAGCGGCTTCCTGCCCATTGGCGGCGGAATCACAGGTGGCCCCCAGCGAGCTGAGAATTTTGATCAAAATAATCCGATTGACCTCAATGTCGTCCACTACCAGGATGTGCTTATCCCGGACCACATCGGTTTGGTTTTCCTCCGGCTTGCTCTGGCGGCTGCCCATGACCCGCTTGACGGCCTCCTTGAAGGTGCTCATAAAGAAGGGCTTTGGCATGAAATGGTCTACGCCGATCTCCGTAGCCTCCTGCTCAATTTCGCTCCAATCGTAAGCGGTGAGGAGGAGGATAGGGATCTTGTCCGGGTAATTCTCCCGGATCAGCCGGGCTGTCTCCATGCCGTCCAGGGTGGGCATCTTCCAGTCCAAAAGGATCATGTCGTAGGGCTGGCCCGCTTCCCGGTGCTCCCGCATCATCTGGACGGCGGTGTGGCCGTTGGTGGCGTAGTCCGTGACCACGCCTACCTTGGACATCGTCTTGACGATATGGTGGCAGACCTCCTCGTCGTCGTCCGCCACGATCAGCTTGGCCAGCTTGTGCTTCGTCCAGAACTCCGGATCCACATCCCTCTCCTGGATGCGGAACTCGATCTCTACGGTGAAGGTGCTTCCCTCGCCCAGCTTGCTTTCCACCGCGATGGTGCCGCCCATCATCTCCACCAGGTTTTTGGTGATGGGCATACCAAGACCAGTGCCCTGTATCTCATGGACGGCTGCGTTATCCTCCTCACGGGCGAACGGCTCGAACAGCACCTTCTGGAACGCCTCGCTCATGCCCATGCCGTTGTCGCTGACGGTGAAGCGGACGCGGCTGTAATTGTTGACTACCTGGGGCATCTCCTCCACCCCGAGACGGATGGTCCCGTTCTCCGGGGTGTACTTCACGGCGTTGGACAGCAGGTTGATCAAAATCTGGTCGAGCCGCATCTTGTCGCCCAGCAAGTGCTCGAAGTTCATGTGGGTGGCCGCAATATCAAAGGTCTGGCCCTTCGCCTTCGTCTGGGGACGGATGATGGTGTTGATCTCATCAATGACATCGGCCAGATCCATTTCGGATATGGTCAGGGTGGCGCTGCCGCTCTCGATCTTGTTCATGTCCAGCACGTCATTGATCAGTCCCAGCAGATGCTGGCTGGCCGCCTCGATCCGCCGGTTATACTCCAGAACCGTCTCGGGGTTGTTTACCTCGTCCCGCATGAGCGTCAAAAAGCCGATAATCGCGTTCATGGGGGTGCGGATGTCATGGCTGACGCTGCTGAGGAAGGCGGTTTTGGCATCGTTGGCCGCCTGGGCCATGTGCAGGGCCTCAGCCAGCTCGTTCTGGGTTTTCCGCTCCTTGGTACGGTCGGAGAGGTAGGACACCCGCTTTTTCCGGCCCTGAATGTCAACGCAATAGGCGCTTTCCAAAAAACACCTGTGCCCACCGGTTTTGGAATTGACCCGCTCGGTGTATCGGGGCTCCGACCTCTCACCGGGGCGCAGGGCCTTGATCTTTTCGTAATAAGCGATGGTGTCCTCCGCGTCAACAGCCATATCGGCAGCCTGGAAGTAGTCGATCAGTTCCTCCGGCGTTATACCCAGCACCCGCTCCAAATTCGGGCTGGCGTACTCCAGCTTCTCCGTTTCATGGTCAAGTATGATGTACAGATCGTCTGTATTCTGCGCGAGGAACGTAAAAGAGAAGTCAAACAGTTGAGACCGGTAGGCAGTTTCCAATTCCTTTGCCTTGATTTCCTTTTGTGTACGCCACACCAGGAAAATAAACGTGGCGCAGATCACCAGCATCAGCGCGAAGAACCCGATCACCAGCCGGGAATCGCGCAGGATACTGTCCGCCTTATTCTGAATGGCATCCACCGGAACAATGGAGAGGATGTACCAGTCGTCTATGCTTTCGATGGGGGCAAAGGTATAAATATAGCTGCTGCCGCCCGCTCGGAAGACGATGCTTCCCGTCTCCTGTGCCTTCAGCGACGCTCTGAACGCGTCAATATCAGCCTGAGAAGCGTGGGTAGCCGAGAGCGCGTCAAAAACATTTTCATACACCCGGTCACTGCTCATCTGAACAGACCGCAGCAGGATATCTCCATTTTGATCCAGAATGTATCCGTATCCCTGCCCATTGTAGATGGAGAGCGTGAAGGTCTCCATCACCTTGCTCCGGTCATAGGTCTTTTGAACCAACCCAGAATGCCCATTCTGGAAGGTAAAGGATTCGTAAAAGGCGAATTTCGCAACGCCGGACGTGAGCCCGATGTAGTTGTCACGAATACCGCTGCCGG
This sequence comes from Clostridiales bacterium, assembly GCA_014799485.1. The sequence continues at coordinate 15,502 of JAAVHY010000028.1, forward strand.
ACAGGCCGTGGTATTCGGCCAGTTCCTCCGGCTCTGTGTGCATAACCTTGCCGTACTTGGCGCTGGCGGTCCAGCTGTCCTCCAGACACGTCACCGCGAAGTTCGCGTCCATTCCCGAAAAGACGGCCAGCAAATCCTGGTCGTTCTCTGAGGCGTCGTGCCCGTGCTGGGAAAAATACTCCGCATAGCTGTGCAGGCGTTCCCGGTCCTCGGAGACAAAATCCTCAAACGCCTGCCGCTGCTGTATGGTCAGGTTCATAACATCCTGGATCGCGTCGTTCTCCAGATTGTCTTTTACCTTTTCAAGATAGACAACGGCTCCCAGCGCCATGATGCCCGTGCAGAAAACAATCAAACCAATCAGAAGCGGACGCTGGTATTTTTGGATCTTTTTGATCATTGCATATCGCTCCCTATCCGTTGGGATTTGCCCTTATGTGCCGATTGAAAGTGCTTTTTCTATAATATCAAGGACAGGCATATCTGTCAACACGGATTGTCATTTCCCCTTGGAATTTTGAATGACCCTGCCCAATCTGAACAAATTTGTGAGATTTGTCGGATTTAGCAGGGGTGTTTTATGCTTGTATCAACGGTTACGGGGCTGCACCTTTTTGTCAACACAGGACACGACACAAATCGACAGGTTTCAGCAGGAAACCTGTCGATTTTACTTTTGCGCAGCAGGAAATTTTTACGATAGATGGTTCAGGATCATAGGGAAATTATTTCAGTAGCCGTCTGAATGTACAGGAACTAAACCCGTGCGATTTATATGGAAAGGTCCCTATATATGGCGTATAACACGTACAATGAACGGAGGCAGGACTGGGAACAGTCCTGCCTCCGCGGACACCGTCAAGCTCCCTGGTGGCCCTGGGCGTCGCCCACGTCCATCACACCGTTGCACAGCACCTTGCCAAGGTTTTCCACCGCGGGTGCTCCATCAAATGTCGATATTCTTGACCATAAGTCCACCCTTTACGTCCTCAGAACTTATCCGCCAAAGCCGCCGCCTGGGCACAGCCGTCCGTTTTTTCAATGTCGCCCACGTTGAGAACGCCGGGAACCAGCACCTCGCCGACCATATGCCATTTCAGCAGCGCAGCCGAGCGCTCCAGGGGGATACGCACCCCGTCCATCACGGACATATCATCTTCCTCGCAGCAGACGATCATGGCGCACTCCTTGCCCGCGATGTCCTTGCCGCCCACCACGAAAGAAAACAGCCGGTCAATGACGCCCTTGATCTGTGCGGGGATGGAATACCAGTAGACCGGCATGGTGAACACCACGGCGTCCGCCTCCAGGATGTCGGAGGTGATGGTGTTGAAGTCGTCGTCAAAGGAGCAGGCTTTTCCAGTCTTGAAGCAGGTCTCGCAGGCGTGGCAACCACCCACCTTTTTCATCGCCGCATCGAAGCGGGTGACGGTGTGACCCTTTGCCTCCGCCGCTTTGATGAATGCGTCCGTCATGGCAAAGCTGTTGCCGTTCTTACGGGGACTGCCGGTGATGACTACGATTTTCTTATTCATGATGTTGTCCTCCAATTCCGCGGGCTTGACTTTCCCCGCACCTGATAGTATTATCATAGCAAGAACGATGGAAACGTCAAGTACGCACATTGAGGTGCGATACTTACCTAAAGGAGAGTGTAATATGAGCAGCCGCTGTATCTCAAATGAATGCCTCAGCGGTACAGGGTTCAGCTATACCCTGTCGCTGATCAACGGGAAGTACAAAATGACCATCCTGTACACACTGATGGAATTTGGAGTCGTCCGATTTAACGAGATGAAGAAGTACATCGGCGAGATCTCCTACAAAACCCTCAGCGTCACGCTGAAGGAGCTGGAGGCGGACGGGCTGGTCCACCGGGAGGAGTACCCCCAGATCCCACCCAAGGTCGAGTACAGCCTGACGGAACGGGGGAAATCATTAATCCCCATTTTGGATGCTATGTGTGAGTGGGGGAGCAACAATCGGATCTAAGGTCCTATACCCGATTGGTTCAAGACGGGGACGGAAGCCATCCTGCTGGCCCTACGGCGGTGAACCAGCAGAAGTTTTTGTTCATATTGAAGGACGGCAAGGTATCTGTCCAGCCGAGTCACACATCAAATAAGGCTGCCTCAACATTTACAAACGGACAAATCTATGTTATAAATAGTTATCATGGTTGAAGTCCGTAAAGCGTTTGAACAACCAACGTCAATCATATTAAGGAGGGAGTTTATTGAGCAGATTACAGATCATCCGCCCCAGCGCCCGGGAACAGACCGTGGCCCAGCTTTACTCCGACCTGGCCCGCCGGGGGTCGGTGGCCCCCCACGGCAACTGTCCCCTGGAGCAGAGCGCCGCGTTCCTGAAGCTGTGCGCTTCCCAGAGCTGCGGCAAGTGCGTCCCCTGCCGCATCGGTTTGGACCAGGCGGCGGGCATCATGGAGCGCATCTCCGAGGGCCGCGGCGAGCTGTCCGACATCGACACGCTCACCCGTTTGGCTGAGAGCATCGCCGACAGCGCCGACTGCGCCATCGGCTCCGAGGCGGCCCGGAGCATCGGGCAGTGCCTGAAGTCCTTCCGGGAGGATTTCCTCTCCCACATTGAGAAGGGCCGCTGCACGGCGGTCTTCGACTCCGTGCCCTGCCGGGCGGCCTGCCCCGCCCACGTGGACATCCCCGGCTACATCGCCCTGGTGAAAGCCGGGCGGTACGCCGACGCGGTGCGGGTCATCCGCTACGACAACCCCTTCCCGGCCGCCTGCGCCCTGGTGTGTGAGCACCCCTGCGAGCTGGGCTGCCGCCGGAACATGGTGGATGACGCGGTGAACATCCGGGGCATCAAACGGGCCGCGGTGGACTGGGCCGGAAACGTGCCCGCCCCGGAGTGCGGCCCCTCCACCGGCAAGCGGATCGCCGTCATCGGCGGCGGACCCTCCGGCCTGACGGCGGCCTACTATCTCCAGCTCATGGGCCATCAGGTGACCCTTTACGAGCAGCGGGACCAGCTGGGCGGCATGATGCGCTACGGCATCCCCCGATACCGCCTGCCCAACGACTATCTGGACAGCGACATCAACGTGATCCTCAGCACCGGGGTGGAGGTACATACCGGCGAGAGCGTCACCGGCGAGGGCTACCAGAAGCTCCAGCAGGAGTTTGACGCGGTCTATCTGGCCATCGGCGCCCACTCCTATAAGGGCCTGGGCGTGGAGGGGGAGGACGCGGGCAATGTGCTGTCCGCCGTGGAGCTCCTCCGGGCCATGGGTGACGGCGATCACCCCGACTTCACCGGCAAGCGGGTGGTGGTCGTGGGCGGCGGCAACGTGGCTATGGACTGCACCCGCACCGCCATGCGCCTGGGCGCGGCCAGCGTCAAGTGCGTCTACCGCCGCCGCCAGTCGGACATGACCGCCCTGCCCGCCGAGGTGGAGGCCGCCATTGCCGAGCACTGCGAGCTGGTGACCATGATGGCCCCTGTCCGGGTGGAGAAGGACGCCAACGGGGACGTATCCGCCCTCATCGTCCAGCCCCAGATCCCCGGCGGCTATGACCGGGGCCGGCCCAAGCCCGTCAGGGCGGACAAGCCTGAGGAGCGCATCGAGTGCGACGTCCTCATCGCCGCCATCGGCCAGGTGGTGGACAGCGAGCACTTCGCCCAGCAGGGTGTGCCCACCAAGTGGGGCAACATCCAGAGCTCCACCGACTGCGGAGTGTTCCAGAGCGAAGGCGTGTTTGCCGGAGGCGACTGCGCCAGCGGGCCGTCCACCGTCATCCGCGCCGTGGAGGCGGGCAAGACCGCCGCCGCCAACATCGACGCCTACCTGGGCTTCCACAACATCCTGCCCCAGCCCGTGGAGATCCCCCCCGCCGCCAGCAAGGTGTCCGGCCCCTGCGGCCGGGTGGAGCTGGGCGAGCGCCCCGCCGGGGAGCGCAAGGGCGATTTCGATCTGGCTGAACTGAATATGAGCCACCAGGAGGCCGCGCAGGAGTGCTCCCGCTGCCTGCGCTGCGACCACTACGGCTTCGGCTCGTTCCGGGGAGGGAGGAATACAAAATGGTAAATCTGACCATCGACGGCCGCCCGGTATCCGTGGAGCCGGGCACCACCATCCTGGCCGCGGCGGAACAGGTGGGGGTCCATATCCCCACGCTGTGTTACTTAAAGGAACTCAATGAGATCGCCGCCTGCCGGGTGTGCGTGGTGGAGGTGGAGGGCAACGAGAAGCTGTCCGCCGCCTGCAACACCGCTGTGGAGGAGGGCATGGTGGTCCACACCAGCTCCCCCAGGGCGCTCACCGCGCGGCGCACCAACGTCCAGCTCATCCTCTCCCAGCACAACGTGTCCTGCACCACCTGCGTGCGCGGGGGCAACTGCTCCCTGCAAAAGGCGGCGGAGGAGCTGAACCTGCTGGATATGCCCTTTGAGAAAAAGCCCCTGCCCTTCCGCTGGGACAAGAGCTTTCCTTTGATCCGGGACTCCAGCAAGTGCATCCAGTGCCTGCGCTGCGTCAACGTGTGTGAAAAGGTGCAGTCCCTGGGGGTGTGGTCCTTCAACGGCACCGGCCGGCTGTCCCAGGTGGAGGTCCGGGGCGGGGCGGATATCCGGGACATCAACTGCGCCCTGTGCGGCCAGTGCATCACCCACTGCCCGGTGGGGGCCCTCTCCGCCCGGGACGACACGGAACGGGTCCGCGCCGCCATCGCCGACCCGAAAAAGATCGTGGTGGTCCAGGTGGCCCCCGCCGTCCGCGCCGCCTGGGGCGACTCTGTGGGCCTGCCCCCCGAGCTGGCCACCGAGAAACGCATGGCCGCCGCCATCCGCTCCCTGGGCGTGGACTATGTGTTTGACACCAATTTCTCCGCCGACCTCACCATCATGGAGGAGGGCAGCGAGCTCATTGAGCGCATCAAGTCCGGGGAAAAGGGCCCCATGTTTACCTCCTGCTGTCCCGGCTGGGTGCGGTTCCTGAAGCTGGAGTACCCTGATATGGTCCGCTCCCTGTCCACCGCCAAATCTCCCCAGCAGATGTTCGGCGCGGTGGCCAAGAGCTATTACGCCAAGCTGCTGAAGGTGGACCCGGAGGACATTTTCTGCGTGTCCATCATGCCCTGCTCCGCCAAGAAGTACGAGTGCGACGTAAAAGAGGTCAACGACGCGGCCTCCAAGGATGTGGACGTGGTGCTCACCACCCGGGAGCTGGGCCGTTTGCTCCGCAGCCGGGGGGCGGACTTCTCCCTGCTGCCCGAGGAGGATTTCGACCAGCCCCTGGGCACCGCCTCCGGCGCCGGGGTCATCTTCGGGGCCACCGGCGGCGTGATGGAGGCCGCCCTGCGCTCCGCCCACTTCCTCCTCACCGGGAAAAACCCGGACGCCGACGCGTTCTCCGCCATCCGCAGCCTGGAGGGCTGGCGGGAGTACACCTTCCAGATCGACCAGGTAAAACTGCGCATTGCCGTGGCCAGCGGCCTGGGCAACGCCCGCAAGCTGATGGAGGCTCTGCGCTCCGGTGAGGCGGACTATGACTTTGTGGAGATCATGGCCTGTCCCGGCGGATGCGCCGGCGGCGGCGGCCAGCCCATTCGGGACGGCCAGGAGCTGGCCGGGGAGCGCGGCCAGCGGCTCTACGACCTGGATCAGAGGAATCCCCTGCGGTTCTCCCACGAGAATCCCGCGGTGCAGACCCTTTACAAAGACTATCTGGAGGCCCCGCTGTCCCATAAAGCCCATGAACTGCTCCATACCGACCAGGAGCGGTGGAGCCTCTGACCACTCCGCGACCCGGTTTGCCGGATCACCGCGCCGCGCACCCATTCTGCTAATCTTCCTCTCCCCCCACGACCCCGCTGGGCTCACGCGGGGATCCCGTTTTGTCAAATCAGGGGGGAAGCAGGTTTGCCCCGGCGGAGCGGCTCTGCGGCGATTGCCCGGATGCGCTATATTCTGGACGAAGGTGCCGAATTCCGGGCAAAGTTTTGTGAAAATTGACCTTTGCATTTGAAAAACTGATTTGATATACTAAACAGCGTCAACTGGATAGGACATTCAACGACACACGCAGTGCATTGCACGTAAGCCTGATCACGGTACGGTAATGCTCCGCGTGTGTCGTTCTGTAAAGGGCACACGCGGGATGCGTGTGCCTTTTTATGCCCATATCCCATCAAAAGGAGGTTTATTCATGGAGGAGAACAATTATCTTGGCCAGGAAAGGGTGGGCAGGCTGCTGCTGAAATTCGCTATTCCCAGCACGCTGGCGCTGATCATTTCCTGCCTTTACAACATTGTGGACCAGATCTTCGTGGGCAACGGCGTGGGTTACCTGGGCAACGCCGCCACCGGTATCGTCTTCCCCATCACCGTCGTCGGCTGGGGCGCGTCCGTGCTGTTTGGTGACGGCATGGCCACCTTCCTCAGTCTGTCCCAGGGCAAGGGGGACACGTCCACCGCGGGCCGGTCGGTGGCCAACAGCATTTTGGGGTCCTTCCTGTCCGGCGTGGTCATCATCGCGGTCTGCTACGCCCTGGGGGACAGTGTGTTCTACGCCTTAGGGGCCACCGAGGCCACCATCGGGCTGACCCGGGACTACGGCCGCATCATCTTCATCATGATGCCCCTGGCCCTGGTGCAGAACACCCTGGCCTCCATCATCCGCGCCGACGGCAGCCCCAAATATTCCATGGCGGCCATGATGGCGGGGGCGGTGTTCAACATGATCGGCGACCCCGTGGCCATCTTCGTACTCCACTGGGGCATCAAGGGCGCGGCCATCGCCACCATCCTGGGCCAGTTCATCAGCTTCGTCATCTGCGTCGCCTACCTGCGCCGCAGCCGGGTGTTCCGGGTGAAGCCGTCCGACTTCATCCCCAGCTGGCAGTATCTCAAGCCCGTCCTGCCCCTGGGCGCGGGCAGCTTTCTGACCCAACTGTGCATCGTGGCCACCACCATCGCCAACAACATCCTGCTCAAGTCCTACGGCGCCCAGAGCGAGTACGGCCCGGATATCCCCCTGTCCGCATTTGTGGTCATCATCAAACTGTTCCAGATCATCCTGAACATCGCCTGCGGCATCACCGCCGGGGCCCTGCCCATCATGGGCTACAACTACGGCGCCCGGTTGTACAGCAGGGTGAAGGAGACCTTCAAGCTGGTGGTGCTGTCCACCCTGACGGTGTGCGTCATCGCCACGGTGCTGTTTGAGAGCGTCCCCCTGGTCTTTGTCCGCATGTTCGGCAGCGACGGCGGCGAGCTGTACACCAGCTTTGCCATCGGCTGTCTGCGCATCTACCTGTCCCTGGTGATTTTCACCTGTCTGCAAAAGGCCTGCGCCATGTTCCTCCAGTCCATCGGCCACGCCAAGGCGGCGGTGCCGCTGTCCGTCCTGCGCGACATCCTGCTGATCGTGTTGGCCATCCTCATGCCCATGCGGATGGGCATCATGGGTATCCTGTGGTCCGCGCCGGTGGCCGACGTGATCGCCATGGTCATCACGGCGGTGGTGGTGGCCCGGGTGTGGAAAGCCATGGATTCCCGCGCCGGGCAAAAACCGCAATAGGAAACAGCCGGCGAAACGCCATATCGGTGTTTCGCCGGCTGCTTTTTGACGCTGTTTCGCCGGTCAAAGGGGCTCGCCGCCCACCGCGCCCAGGAGCTGGCGGGCGTAGGGCAGCTCCAGGATGGCGGCGCACAGGGTATGCCATTCGTCCAGCTTGTGGTTTCGGCGGGCAAAGTAGATGTTGGCCAGCACCTCGTAATTCAAGGTCACGGTGCGCATCTGGTTGTAGCTGGAGGGGAGCAGCTGGATCAGGTCGTACCAGTCCGCCTTGTTTTTGTCCGCCACATAGCGCTGGCGCACCGTCTCCAGATAGGCCACGTACCGCCCGAACTCCGCCAGGGAGGCGGGGGTGAGGTGGTCGGTGGAGAAGTCGGAAAGCTCCAGGGGCCTGGCGTGGAGCTTGTGCATGGTGGAGGTGGAGTTGGCCACGGTGCCCACCTTATAGGTGTCGAACTCCTTCCACCAGTACAGCGGGGCGGTGATGTCCATGGACACGAAGATCTGCCGGATGAACTTCCGGTGGTCGCTGCCCGCCGCGCACAGCCGCGTGGCCAGGGACAGGTCGTTCTCCCCCAGCACGTACTGCCCGTCCGGGCCGTAGTGGCTGTCCGACCGGTCCCAGCTGTTCAGGGGGTTGCGGGCCCCCCGCATGGCGTTTTCCAGGTTCATGACGCTGACGCGTTCCACTTTCAGCATGATAAGGCCCTCCTTCAAAATGGGAGCGCCGCCCGGGCGGGCGGCGCTCCGCGTCGTCAGTTGGTGGAGATGTATTCGCCCATGATGTAGCCGGTCTTGAAGGTCCCGCCGCCAGCGGCGTACTGGATTTGATACCAGCCGTTCTCCGCCTCGGCCACCACGGTGATGGTGTTGCCGTTGACCAGGCTGTCCTGGACCTCGTAGGAGGTGCCCGGGCCGGAGCGCACCCGCAGGCCGCCCGCGGCGTTGACGATGGTGCCCGTCCGTCCCACGGTGACGGTGCCGCTGGGCGCCGGGGTGTTGGTCGCCGGCGGGGTGGTAGTGACAGCGGGGGGATCGCTGACCGCGGGGGCGGTGGACTGGGTGGGCTGCTCGTTATACTTTCGGGACTGGGCGCGCACCACGCACTGGACGGAGATGCCGTCAGCGGTGGCGGTGATATACACATTGTGGTACGCGCCGCTGTTGTTCACATTGGCGACCAAACCGTTGTCGCTTACGGAGACCCACTCGGGGTTGGAGGAGGTCCAGATCACGGTCCCGGACCAGTCCGCGGGAGTGAACCTGGCTTCCAGCTGGTAGGAGTCGCCCACCCACAGGGTGAAGTCCTCGGCCTGCCGGCCGTCGGAGCCGTACAGCGCAATGCCGGTGAGCGTGGTCTGGACGGGGGGATCAGTGGGCTCCACCGGCGGCGTGTCGGTGGGTTCCACGGGGGCGGTGGGCAGGTTCACGATACTGCCGCTGGGATCGGCGCTGGGCTCCACGCTGGCGGGAGGCTGGGAGTCGTCCGGCTTGGAGGGCGTTTTGCCGTGGAGCTGGGGGTAGATGACGGTGAACACGATGATGAGCGCCGCCACGATGATGACCAGCGAGCACAGGAAGGTGATGAGCCGGGGCCAGTTGATGGGGGGCAGATCCATGCTGCGCCCGCCCTGCTTGGCGGCCAGACGCTTGCCGGCCTTGGGCCGGGGGGTGTAGTACTCGTCCTCCGGATCGTCGTCAAAAGCGTCCTGCCCGTCGAACACGTAACCGTCGTCCTGGTCCTCCTCGTCCCGGACGGGAGGGGCGGAGCGGTGGGGGTCGTTGCGTTCCCCGCAGAAGGGGCAGCGGCGGTAGGTGGCGCTGTAGTCCTCGCCGCAGGCGTCGCAGTGGATCAGCTTATCATGGGAAGGCTTGGCAGCCATACTGTAATTCCTCCTTGCGTGAAAGGGTCGAAGCTTGTGGGTATCTTCTATCTTACACGTTTCGGCCCGGTTCGTCAATCTTTATTTATTATGTCACCCTAAATTCCGGGGGATAAAATGGGGGAGTCTGGGCATACTGCCGCAGAGGTGAAGCGCATGGACATGACCAATCAACAATACAACCAGTACGTCAGCGGCAAGGCGAAGCCCTCCCCGCTGTGGAAGGACTGCCTGTGGGCCTTCTGCGTGGGCGGGGCCATCTGCGCCGGGGGACAGGGGCTTATGGCTCTGTACCAGAGCTTAGGGGCGGGCAAGGAGGACGCGGGCACCTGGACCTCCGTCACGCTGATCTTCCTGGCCTCCCTGCTCACCGGCCTGGGGGTATTTGACAACATTGCCAAGCGGGCGGGGGCGGGGACGCTGGTGCCCATCACCGGCTTCTCCAACGCCATGGTGTCCCCGGCCCTGGAGTTCAAGAGCGAGGGCTTCGTCACCGGCACCGGGGCCAAGCTGTTTACTGTGGCGGGGCCTGTGCTGGCATACGGGATCTCGGCCAGCGTGGTGTACGGGATCATATTATATCTTTATGGGCTCTTTTGAGGGAATGGGCGGCGGAGTGTTCTGCCGCCCCGTCCTATTTTGCGCCGCTTTGCGGGGAAATCCCTTGCCCCTCCCGGGAAAAAATGATATACTTGCCATATCATACCGAGATAAGACAGGGGGGATGACCGTGGCGGGGGAGAAAGCGCCCTCCATCCACGCCAAGCACCGCCAGGGCATGAAGGAGCAGTTTCTGAAGCAGGGCCTGAGCGGGATGAAGGACCACAAGATTTTGGAGCTGCTGCTGTTCTACGCCGTTCCCAGGATAGATGTGAACCCCCTGGCCCACCGGCTGGTGGACCACTTCGGCTCGCTGGCCGGGGTGTTCCACGCCACCTACGACCAGCTGCTGGAGGTGGAGGGGGTAGGCCCCAACGTTGCCACCCTGCTCCAGCTCATCCCGGCGGTGTCCGCCCGGTATCTGGAGGAGAGCGCCAGCTTCGACGGGCGGATCGTGGCAAGCTGGCAGCTGCGGGAGCTGCTGGCCCCGCTGTTTTTCGGACAGCGGAACGAGATCGCGTACTTAGTGTGCATGGACGGGAAGAACAAGGTGCTGGCCACCCGGAAGCTGGGGGAGGGTGTGGTAGGCGCGGTGCCCATCGCGGCGCGGAAGGTGCTGGAGGCCGCCCTGGCCTGCAACGCCAGCCGGGTGGTGCTGGCCCACAACCATGTGTCCGGGGTGGCGCTGTGGTCCCCGGCGGACGTGGACACCACCCTGCGGCTCAAGCGCCTGCTGGCGGAGGCGGACATCGTGCTGGTGGATCACGTCATCCTGGCCGGGGACGATATGGTGTCCATGGCGGAGTCCGGCCTGTTGAGTGAGAATCGCTGAACCGCCGTGAACAGGCAGAGCGTGACAAAACGCAAGAAAAGGCCCCCGTCCATCGGACGGGGGCCTTTGAATTCGGGGATGTCAGCCCATTTCCCGCAGGCGGCTGACCAGCGGCTGGATTTTTCCTACAAACAAAATGGCTTTAGTTTTTCAAACCCTCCGCCCAGGCGGCGTACTTCTCCACCTTAGCGGCGCAGTCGGCCTGATCCTTGCCTTGGGCCAGGATATACACCTTGACCTTGGGCTCGGTGCCGGAGGGCCGGACGATGACAGAGGTGCCGTCCGCCAGCTCATAGCGCAGCACGTTGGAGCCGGACAGCTCCATGGCAGTCTTGTCGCCGGTGGCGGCGTCCACCACGCTGCCGTCCTTGTAGTCCTTCCAGGTTTTGACGGTCTCGCCGCCGATCTCCTTGGGGGGATTGGCGCGCAGACCGGCCATCAGGTCGGCCATCTTCTTCAGGCCGTCCAGCCCGGGCATCACCAGGTTCAAGGTGCGCTCACCGTAGCTGCCGTACTTCTCGTACAGGGCCATCAGGGCGTCGTAGAGGGTCATGCCCTTGCCGGCGTACCAGGCGGCCATCTCGGTCATGGCCACGGCGGCGGTGACGGCGTCCTTGTCCCGGACGTAGTCGCCCAGCATATAGCCGTAGCTCTCCTCGTAGGACATGATGACATTGCCCTCGCCGGAGCCCTCCAGCCGGTCCTTCTTCTGGGCCAGGAACTTGAAGCCGGTGAAGGTGTCGAAGCACTGGAGGCCGTTGACCTCGGCCACCTTGCGGGCCATCTCGGTGGTGAC
>JAAVHY010000029.1 GCA_014799485.1 Clostridiales bacterium
CCACCCAGGAGACCGAACTGAAGAGCACCTACAACCAGTATGCCGCCCAGCACAAGCGCAACTACGATACCCTGCTGGGCTTTCTGAAGTAAGGAGGGATATGTATGAAGGAAAACGAGATCATCACCGACCTGCTGCTCACCGAGAAGAAGATGAGCACCAACTACAACCTGTTTGCCTCTGAGTGTACCAACGTACAGCTGCGGGATACCTTTGTCAACCTGCTTACCCAGGGCCACAAGACCCAGACCCAGCTGTTTGAGACCGCCAAGCAGAAGGGCTGGTACAAGGTGGAGCAGGCCCAGCCCCAGCAGATCGCCCAGGCGGAGCAGAAGTTCACCAACCAGGCCCCTACGATTACAGGCTAAATCCTTAAAAATTGCTAAAGTCTGCCCCCGGCGTATGGAAACGCCGGGGGCATTTATGTTATACTTCCATTGACCAATCAAATGGGAGGGACCGTTATGGAGACCGCCAATATTCTCGTCGTGGAGGACGACGCCGACATCAACCGTCTGCTGTGTACCATCCTGGAGGGGGCGGGGTATACCTGCCGCGCCGCCTTTTCCGGCAGCGAAGCCCTCCTGTGGGCGGAGAAATACGACTATGACCTGGTGCTGCTGGACCTGATGCTCCCCGGCGCCACCGGGGAGGAGTTCATCGCCCGCATCCGCCGGGGCAAGACCATGCCCATCATCGTGGTGTCCGCCAAGCTGGGGGTATCAGACCGGGTGAACGTGCTCAAGCTGGGTGCGGACGACTTTATTCCCAAGCCCTTTGACAATGCCGAGGTGCTGGCAAGGGTGGAGGCGCAGCTGCGCCGCAGCCGGGAATTTTCCGAGCCGAAAGCGGACGTCTTGTCCGCCGGCGCCCTCACCCTGGACCGGGACAGCCACACCGCGTCGGTGGGCGGGGCGGAGCTGCCCCTCACGGGCCGGGAGTTCGACATACTCGCCCTGCTCATGGCCAACCCCCGCCGGGCGTTTTCCCGGGCGCAGATTTATGAGGCCGTGTGGGGGGAGGACTTCCTGGGGGACGAGAACACGGTGAACGTCCATGTGAGCAACCTGCGCGCCAAGCTGGCCAAGGCTGACCCTGAGCGCGCTTATATCAAGACCGTGTGGGGGATTGGCTTCAAGCTGGCGGAAGCGTGAGCTTAAGCGCGGCCAATCCGAGTACGGTAATGCCGATATTTAGGATTTCTTTAGATTTCCTTTGAGGAGTTTTGGCCTTTCTCAGCTATGATAAAGCCACATCAAACAGAAAGGCGGAAACGCTATGATGGAAAACACAGCGGTAATGGCCACGTATGGCTTACAAAAGGCCTATGGCTCCTGCATGGCCCTGGACGGCACCAACATGATGGTGCGCCGGGGGGACATCTATGGGCTGGTAGGCCGCAACGGGGCGGGCAAGACCACCCTCATGCGGATGGTCACCGGCCAGTCCGAGCCCACCGGGGGCGAGATGGAGCTGTTCGGCGCGTCCGGCAAAAATATGCGGCCCCAGCGTGCCCGTACCGGAGCCATGATCGAGATCCCCTCCTTTTCCCCCTTCCTTACCGCCCGGGAGAACCTGGAATACTACCGCCTCCAGCGGGGCATTCCCGGGAAGCACGTAGTTGACGAGGTGCTGGAACAGGTGGATCTGGCGGACGCGGGGAAGAAGAAATTCAAGGCCTTCTCCCTGGGCATGAAGCAGCGGCTGGGGCTGGCCCTGGCGCTGATGAACCACCCGGACTTTCTGATCCTAGACGAGCCCATCAACGGCCTGGACCCGGAGGGGGTGGCTGAGTTCCGGCAGATCCTGCGCCGGCTCAACCAGGAGCGGCAGACCACCATCCTGATCTCCAGCCACATCCTGTCCGAGCTGTCCAACGTCGCCACCCGGTACGGATTTATGGAGCAGGGAAAGCTCATCGAGGAGATCTCCGCCGAAGCCCTCCATGACAAGTGCCGCACCTGCCTGCGGCTGGAGGTGGACGACGCCGCCAAGGCCGCCGCTGTCCTCCAGACCCAGTTGGGCACGGATAAGTTCGAGGTGCTTCCCGGCAACGTGGTTCAGCTTTATGACTGCCTGGACGATCCCAAGCGGGCGTCCTACGCCCTGGCCCAGAACGGGGTGGCCCTGCTGGCCATGGAGCAGAAGGGCGCGGATCTGGAGGCCTATTTCCTGAACCTGATTGGGGGTGGGCGCAATGTTTAACTACATCCGTGCCGAGTTCTACAAGCTGGTGCGGCGGAAGTACACCTACATCGCCCTGGGGATCTTTCTGCTGCTGGAGGGCCTGTTGGTGGCGGGCTTCACCTTCCACAACGCCCACAACAAGCCCACGCCTTTCGGAGGAGCGGTTCCAATCATTGTGGAGATGGGGGCCATCGGCTTTTGTGTCTGCCTGCTCACGGCGGATATTGTGTTCGCGGGGCAGTATAAAAACTCCACCCTGAAAAATGAGGTGTCCTTCGGCTTGAGCCGCACCCGCGTTTACTTGGGTAAGCTCATTGCCCAGACCCTGTTGTCCATTTTGTATCTGGTGGCGATGATGGCGTTTTACCTGGGCGCGTGTGCCATCTTCCTGCCTCTTGAGTCGGAGGCTGTGGCGTTTTACTCCGTTTCGGAGGCCCTTGCTATCGTGGGTTATTTCCTGGCTGTGGGCCTCCCGCTGTGGATCGGCGCGCAGGCGGCGGCTTGCATGTGTCAGTTCCTGATCAACGGCGATATGGCCTCCTCCTTCCTCTATGTGGGCATCGTCTTTATGCTGAACGGCATTTTGCAGATAATCGGCGCGCTCTCTGGGGGCACGGTGTGGGATATTCTGTCCAAAATCTGCACGTACCTCCCCAACCCCATGCTGGGCGCCGCCAGGAGCGTGGTGGGTGACCTGGCATACTTGGGCAGGGCGTGGATGGTGGGGGCGTTCTGGCTGGTTGCCTGCACCGCCATCGGCCTGTACGGATTCAATAAGAAGGAAATCAAATGATTTGACTGCTTTTAGCCGGGCCGTATGGCCCGGCTGATGGCCGTGAGTGAGGTGTCCTATGAAAACCGCGTTCGTCGTTTTCCTTGTGCTCTTGTATATGCTGACATTCGGATGGAACAGTTGATACGGTTGATATCGAGGGGCTCGCTGGGCATTTTGGGTCCAATCCTGCTGGTGCTGCTGTGCCTCTGGCTGGGCCGGGGGGACCGTTCCCCTTGGTATGTCAAAGCCATCCTCGTGGTTCTGCTGATCCTGCTGATGCTGATCACGCTTAGCGATCTCTGACGGAAGAGGTGCGCCTTATGAAAACCGCCATCATCATATTTTTGCTGCTGGTGATCGCCGCCCAGGGGCTGCGGCAGCGCACCCTGGAGCGCGGCCTGTTTCAAGCGGCCCGGCAGATGCGGGCCCAGATGGCCAATGAGACCGCCGTGCGGCTGGCCCTCCCATGTCCCAGCGCGGGGGCGGAGGAGCTGCTGGTCTGCCTCAACGAACTGCTGGAGCTGCGCCAGGCCGAAAAGGCGGAGTACCGCCGGAAGGAGCAGGAGCTGCGCCGGCAGATCGCCAACGTGTCCCACGACCTGCGCACGCCGCTGACCTCTATCCTGGGCTATTTGCAGCTGCTGGAAGGGGAAGGGCTGTCCCCGGAGAAGCGGCAGGAATATTTCCAGGTCATCGAGGGGAGGGCCCGGACGCTGCAAACCTTTATCGCCTCCTTCTATGACCTGTCCCGCATCGAGGGAGGCGAGCTCCCCCTGGAACGGGAAAAGGTGGACCTGGCCCGGACGCTGTCCGACCAGCTGGCGGCGGCCTATGAGCAGATCGAGGGATCGGGGCTTGCCATGGAGGTGGACATTGCCGACCATCTGCCCCCGGTGTGGGCGGACAGGGTCGCGGTGACCCGGATCTTCTCCAATCTGCTCACCAACGCCCTGCGCCATGGCTCGGACACCCTGTCCGTCAAGCTGTACCGGGAGGGCGGGCACATCGTGTCCTCCTTCTCCAACCGGGCGGTGGATCTCACCGCCGAGGACGCCGCCCATGTGTTCGAGCGGTTCTATACCGCCGATAAAATGCGCACCGGGCAGTCCACGGGGCTGGGGCTGGCCATTGTCAAGGCGCTGGCGGAGCGCATGGGCCACACCGCCGCCGCCCGGTGGGAAGACGGGTGGTTTACCATTTCGGTGCGATGGGACATTTGAGGAAAACATTGTCAATTTTTATAAAACGTTAATGGAGCCGGTGTTTACGCCGGCTCCACTTTGTGATAAGATAAAGGGGAATCTATAACAGAGAAGGAGCCGATTACTATGGCTCAGCAGTCAGCGCAGTTTCAGCAGGCCCCGCCCCCAAAGCGAAAGCGGGACGATAACGCTTCCAGGCGGAGAGAGGAGCGGTCCGCCCGCTCTAGCCGGGAGCCCGAGCGCATTTTCCCGGATCCCACGCAGGGTCTTACCACTGCCCAGGCGGCAAGGCTTTTGGAACAGGGGATGGGCAACGAGGCGGTGGCCTCCAACGCCAAGACCACCGGGGAGATCATCCGGGAGAATACCTTGACCTTTTTCAACCTGGTGTTCGTGGTCCTGGCGGTGATGCTGGTGGTGTCCGGCCATTTCCGGGACATGATGTTTTTGGGCATCGCCGTGATCAATTCCGTCATCGGCATCATCCAGCAGCTGCGCTCCCGGGCCACGCTGGAAAAGCTTACCCTGCTCAGTGAGAGCCGGGTGAAGGTGGTGCGGGACGGCCAGCTGGGCACCGTTCCCATCCACAAGCTGGTGCGGGAGGACATCGTGGAGCTGGGGGCAGGGGACCAGATCCCCGCCGACGGCCCGGTGATGTCCGGCCAGGTGACGGTGAACGAAGCCCTCATCACCGGCGAGGCCGACCCCATCACCAAAAACCCGGGGGACGAGCTGCTCAGCGGGAGCTTTGTGGTGTCCGGCAAATGCCGCGCCAGGCTGGACCGGGTGGGCAAGGCCAGCTATGCCGCCCGCCTTGCCCTGGAGGCGAAAGCCGACCAGGGGGTAGGCCGCTCCGAGATGATGAAGTCGCTGGACAAGCTGATCCGGTTCATCGGTTTCGCCCTGATCCCCATCGGCGCGGCGTTGTTCTACAACGAATTAGTCGTACAGGGAAATCCCTTTACAGAAGGGACGCCATACGTGGTGGCGACGCTGGTTGGGATGATCCCGGAGGGGCTGTACCTGCTCACCAGCGTGGCGCTGGCGGTGTCCGTGATGCGCTTGGCCCAGGGGCGAACGCTGGTTCACGAGATGTCGGCGGTGGAGACGCTGGCCCGGGTAGACGTCTTGTGTGTAGACAAGACGGGCACCATCACCCAGCCGGAGATGGCGGTGCGGGAGGTGGTCCCCTTGGATGAGGACCGATACCCCGCCGCCAAGGTGGAGGAGATATTCAACGCCTACTATCAGGCCATTGACGCGGACAACGATACCGCCCGGGCCATGGCGGAGCGGTTCAGCAAGTCCTCCATCTGGCAGGTGGAGCGCACAGTGCCCTTCACCTCCGCCCATAAGTGGTCCGCGGTGGTGTTCAAATCCTACGGGGCCTATGTAGTGGGCGCGCCGGAGTTCATCATGGGCAGGCGGTACGCCGACCTGGAGCACATGGTGGCGCCCTATCAGCAGGAGGGCTGCCGGGTGCTGCTGCTGGCAAAGTGCGCCAAAGCCCCCACGATGGAGGGCGGCCTGACCGGCCCCGTAGAGCCGGTGGCGCTGGCTGTCATCAACAACCCCATCCGGGAGGAGGCCCCAAAGACTTTCCAATACTTTGCCCAGCAGGGGGTGGCGGTAAAGGTCATCTCAGGCGATAACCCGTCCACGGTGTCCGCTGTGGCGCTCCAGGCGGGGATCAAGGGCGCGGACCGCTTTGTGGATGCCGCCACGTTGAAAGAGACGGCGGACTTCGACCGGGCGGTGCGGGAGTACACCGTGTTTGGCCGGGTGACCCCGGATCAGAAGCGCAAGCTGGTGAAGGCGCTGCAAAAGGCGGGGCACACCGTGGCTATGACCGGGGACGGTGTAAACGACGTGCTTGCCCTCAAGGACGCGGACTGTGGCATCGCCATGGCCTCCGGCGCGGAGGCGGCGGCCCAGGTGGCCCAGGTGGTGCTTCTCGATTCCAATTTTGCCGCGATGCCCCAAGTGGTGGAGGAAGGGCGGCGGGTAATCAATAACATCCAGCGGGCGGCGGCGCTCTATCTGGTCAAGAACATCATGTCCCTGTTTTTGGCGATCTTTAATCTGTTCGCCGGGTTCCCGCAGCCCTTCGTGCCCATCCAGCTCACGCTGATCAGCGCGCTGACCATCGGCATACCATCCTTTGTCCTCGCGTTGGAGCCCAACCACGAGCTGGTGCGGGGCCGGTTCATGGTCAACGTCCTCCGCCGGGCCCTGCCGGGGGGGTTGACCAATGTGTTGCTCATTGTGGGCATCGAACTGTTCACCCTGGCCTTCTCCTTTGAGCGGGTCACCCTGTCCACCCTGGCCACGGTCATTATGGGCGAGGTAGGTCTGCTGGTGCTGTACTACATCTCCAAGCCGCTGGATTGGAAGCGGTGGGTCCTGCTGGGCGCCATGTCTGTGGCCTTTGCCGTTTCGGTGCTGGGCTTCGGGGAGTTTTTCCAGCTCACGCCGCTGGATTTCCAGTCGGCGCTGGTCATCGTTGTATTCCTGATGCTCACCCCGTCGGTGATCTTCGTGTTTGAGCGGGCCTTCAAGCTGGGCAGCGCGGCGCTGGACCTGCTGCGGGGGAGGCGCGCTCCGGCGGCGAAGCGGGCCGCGCCCCGGGGACGGTAGGATCGGGAAGCAAAAAAACGCCCCGTCCGGCAGTTCAGCCGGACGGGGCGTTTTCGGTGTTTCACTCGTGGTGGTCGTGCTCGTGGCAGCAGGAGCAGTCGCCGTTGCAGAACTGCTCGGGCTCGTAGGCGATGCCGTTTTTGTCGTAGTAGTCTTTGATGGCGGCGCGTACAGCCTCTTCCGCCAGCACGGAGCAGTGGATCTTGTGGGCGGGCAGGCCGTCCAGCGCCTCCACCACCGCCTGGTTGGTGAGGGCCAGGGCCTCCTCCACCTTCTTGCCCTTGATGAGCTCGGTGGCCATGGAGCTGGTGGCGATGGCGCTGCCGCAGCCAAAGGTCTCAAACTTCACGTCCACGATGACGCCGTCCTCGATCTTGAGGTACATCTTCATGATGTCGCCGCATTTGGCGTTGCCCACCTCACCGACGCCGTCGGCGTTTTCGATCTCGCCCACATTCCGGGGATTGCGGAAGTGGTCCATCACCTTTTCACTGTATAACATAATTGCGCTCTCCTCTCTGCAATGCTTTCCAAACAGGGGACATATTTCGGAGATAATCAACCACCTCGATGGTCGCTTTCGCGATGGCCTCCACGTCCTCCATGGTGTTGTCCTGATCCAGGGTGAGACGCAGGGAGCCGTGGGCCACTTCGTGGGGACGGCCGATGGCCAGCAGCACATGGCTGGGGTCCAGGGAGCCGGATGTGCAGGCTGACCCGGAGGAGGCGGCCACACCCTTGTCGTCCAGCAGCAGCAGCAGGGACTCGCCCTCGATGCCCTCGAAGCAGAAGCTCACGTTGCCGGGGAGCCGCTGTTCCCGGTCGCCGTTCAGCGCCGAGTGGGGGATGACGGACAGCTTTTCGATCAGGGCGTCCCGAAGGCCGGCCACATAGGCGTCGTTCTCCGCCATGCGGGCGCAGGCGTCCTCCAACGCCGCGGCCATGCCCAGGATGGCGGGGAGGTTCTCCGTACCGGCCCGGCGTCCTGACTCCTGGGCCCCGCCATGGATAAAGGTGAGCAGGGGAGTGCCCCGGCGCACATACAGCGCGCCCACGCCCCGGGGGCCATGGAACTTGTGGCCGGACAGGGAGAGCATGTCGATATTTTGCGCGTTCACATCAATGGGCAGATGGCCCACTGCCTGGACGGCATCGGTGTGGAAGGGGATGCCCTTCTCCCGGCACAGCGCGCCAATCTCAGCCACAGGCTGGATGGTGCCGATCTCATTGTTGGCGAACATGACGGACACCAACGCGGTGTCCTCCCGGATGGCGACGGCCACGTCCTCCACCTTCACGATGCCGCTCCCGTCCACGGGGACCAGGGTGACCTCGAAACCTTCCTTGGCCAGCTGATCCATGGTATGCAGGACGGCGTGGTGCTCGATGGCGGTGGTGATGAGGTGCTTTTTGCCCTTGAGCGCGCCGGTTTTGGCGGCGCTGACAATGGCCTGGTTATCCGCCTCGCTGCCGCCGGAGGTGAAATAGATCTCCCGGGGCTGGGCGCCGATGGCTTTGGCCACCGCCTCCCGGGCGGTCTGCAGCGCCTCCCGGGCCTGCTGCCCGGGGGAGTGAAGGCTGGAGGGGTTGCCCCAGAACCGCTCCATGGCGTCCAGCATGGCCTTTTGGGCGGCGGCGCTGGTCTTTGTGGTAGCGGCGTTGTCCGCGTATATCATAGTGTATCCATCTCCTTATCTTTGAGCGTCCGAGCCGTCGCAGACAGGCCGGACGTAACATCCGTGAATGCTCTTACTGGGAAAAATCATACCGTAAAAAGCATACCTTGTCAATAGGAATTATGGAAATTCTTTTGCGCTCCTGCCGAGAGGCCCGAATAGCGAATATTATGCAAAGTATGTGGAATATTGCTTAGAACAGCCGGGACAAAATCGAATAACTATGCAAAAAATCACTTGCCAACCGTAAAGTGGGGGAGTATACTCTTAGCAAATGGCGCAAACGGGCGCTGGGAGAAAAGAAAAACGGAGGGAATTTACCGTGGCTGACATCAAAAAAGTTGTGCTTGCCTATTCCGGCGGGCTGGATACATCTATTATTATCCCCTGGCTGAAGGAAAATTACGACGATCCCGAGATCATCGCCGTGTCCGCCGACGTGGGCCAGGGGGATGAGCTGGACGGCCTGGAGGAAAAGGCCCTCAAAACCGGCGCGTCCAAGCTGTATATCGAGGATCTCACCGACGTGATGGTGGACGAGGTGATCATCCCCTCCATGATGATGGGGGCGAAATATGAGGACTACCTGCTGGGCACCGCCTTTGCTCGCCCGGTGATTGGCCGCCGCCTGGTGGAGATCGCCAAGCGGGAGGGCGCGGACGCCATCTGCCACGGCTGCACGGGCAAGGGGAACGACCAAGTGCGCTTTGAGCTGGCCATCAAGCGCTTCGCCCCCGAGATGAAGATCATCGCCCCTTGGCGGGAGTGGTCCATCAAGGGCCGGGACGAGGAGATCGACTACGCCGAGGCCCACAACGTGCCCCTGAAGATCAGCCGGGAGACCAACTACTCCAAGGACAAGAACCTGTGGCACCTGAGCCACGAGGGCCTGGACCTGGAGGACCCCGCCAATGAGCCCCAGTACGATAAGCCCGGCTTCCTGGAGATGGGGGTATCCCCATTCCAGGCCCCCGACACCCCCGCCTATGTCACCCTGGACTTTGAAAAGGGCTGGCCGGTGGCCGTCGACGGGGAAAAGATGAAGGCGTCTGACATCATCCGCAGGCTGAACAAGCTAGGCGGGGACAACGGCATCGGCCTGCTGGACATCGTGGAGAACCGGCTGGTGGGCATGAAGGACCGGGGGCTGTACGAGACCCCCGGCGGCACCATCCTCTACCGGGCCCACGAGGTGCTGGAGATGATTACCTTGGACAAGGACACCAAGCACATGAAGTCCAAGCTGGCGGTGGATTTTGCCGACCTGCTGTATAACGGCAAATGGTTCACCCCCCTGCGGGAAGCCCTGCAGGCCTTTGCCATGGACACGCAGAAGCACGTCACCGGCCAGGTGAAGCTGAAGCTGTACAAGGGCAATATCATCACCTCTGCCGTCACCTCCCCCGAAACGCTGTACTCCGAAAATCTGGTGACCTTTGAGGAGAGCGACTACAACCAGAACGACGCCACCGGCTTCATCAACCTGTGGGGCCTGCCGGACAAGGTGCAGGCGCTGCGGGAGCAAGGCCGGCTTTAAAGAAAACTGCGCGGGCGGTGTTTCCGCCGCCCTGCGGACAGGAGCGATTTGCATGAAATTATGGGCGGGCCGTTTCCAGAAGGAGACAGATACCCGGGTCAACGACTTCAATTCGTCCATCGGCTTCGATGCCCGGCTGTACGAGCAGGATATCCGCGGTTCTATAGCCCACGCAGATATGCTGGGCAAAGCTGGCATCATCGAAGCCCATGAAGCGGAAAAAATCATAGAAGGCCTGCGGGCCATCCTGGCTGATATCGAGGCCGACCGTGTGGAGTTCTCCCTGGACAACGAGGACATCCACATGAACATCGAGGCGCTGCTGACCCAGCGCATCGGCCAGACAGGGAAGCGGCTGCACACGGCCCGTTCCCGCAATGACCAGGTGGCCACCGATTTCCGGCTGTACGTGAAGGGGGAGATCCCCCGCATCATCGGCCTGCTGCTGGAGCTGGAAACGGTGCTGGCAAAAAAGGCGAAGGCCAATCTGGGCGCCGTCATGCCTGGCTATACCCACCTCCAGCGGGCCCAGCCCACCACCTTCGGCCACTATATGATGGCCTATGCCAATATGCTCAGGCGTGATATCACCCGGCTGGAGGACTGCCTGGAGCGGATGGACGAGTGTCCCCTGGGTTCCGGAGCGATGGCCACCTCGACCTATCCTGTGGACCGGTTCCAGACCGCCGCCGCCCTGGGCTTCCGGAAGCCCACCGACAATTCCATGGATTCGGTGTCTGACCGGGACTACGCCATCGAGCTGCTCTCCGCTTTGTCCATCCTGATGATGCACCTGTCCCGATTCTCTGAGGAGATCATCCTGTGGTGCTCCTGGGAATTCAAGTTTGTAGAGCTGGACGATGCCTATTCCACCGGCTCGTCCATCATGCCCCAGAAGAAAAACCCGGACGTGGCCGAGCTGGTGCGTGGCAAGACGGGGCGGGTGTACGGCTCACTCATTACCTTGCTCACCATGATGAAAGGCTTGCCCCTGGCCTACAACAAAGATATGCAGGAGGACAAGGAGCCGGTGTTCGACGCCATTGATACGGTGGAGCTGTGCGTCCCCGTGTTTGCCGCCATGCTGGATACGCTGAGCGTAAAAGAGAAGAACATGTCGCGGGCAGCGTCGGTGGGCTTCATCAACGCCACGGACTGCGCCGACTACCTGGTGAAGAAGGGGATGCCCTTCCGGGAGGCATATATGATCGTGGGCCAGCTGGTGCATACGTGCCTCGAAACCGGCGAAACCCTGGACACCTTGCCGCTGGAGCATTTCCAGGCGATCTCCAGGCTGTTTGGCGAGGATGTATACGACGCCCTCCAGCTCAAGACCTGCGTCAATGGGCGCAAGGTCTACGGCGGGCCGGCGGAGGAGAGCGTGAAGAAGCAGATCGAGCTGATCGAGGAGTTTGTGGCGGCTCGGTCCGGCGTCGTTGGAGGGGCATGATATGGACCTGTTTCCCTATTTGAAAAGCGTTTTGGAGCAGGACCGCAGCGCGGTGGTGCTATGCGATCTGGAGCACACGGTCATCTATATGAACCCCGCGGCGGGGGAGCGGTATGCCAAGTACGGCGGTATGGCGCTGCTGGGCAGGAGCCTGATGGATTGCCACGGCCCCCAGTCCCGGATCATGATCGAAAAGGTAGTAGCTTGGTTTCAGCAGGACGCCGGGCACAATCTGATCTACACCTTCCGCAACGAGCAGGAGAACAAGGATGTGTACATGGTCGCCCTGCGGGACGAGGACGGGAAGCTGATCGGCTATTACGAAAAGCACGAGTACCGGGATCGAGAGACGATGGAGCTGTATGATTTCAAGCCGTGAACATGGCCGGGAACGGCTGTGCCGTGACATGATTACCGTAAAGTCCCCCTTGTAACCCAAGGGGGACTTTGCTATAATCAGTCTAAAAGGGGGGAGGACTATGACCTCTCAGGAGCAGCTGCGGCAATGGATCCTTGACAGCGGCAGCATTGTCTTTTTTGGCGGGGCGGGGGTGTCTACCGAAAGCGGTATCCCCGATTTCCGCAGTGTGGACGGCCTGTACAACCAGAAATATGACCAGCCGCCGGAGACTATTTTGAGCCATACCTATTTTACCAGGAATACCGAGGCGTTCTACCGTTTTTACCGGGACAAGATGCTGTGCCTGGACGCCAAGCCCAACGCCGCCCACCTCAAACTGGCGGAGCTGGAGCAGGCGGGGAAGCTGAAGGCGGTGGTCACCCAGAACATCGACGGCCTGCATCAAATGGCGGGCAGCCGGGTGGTGTACGAGCTCCACGGTTCCGTCCACCGCAATTACTGCACCAAGTGCCGGACGTTTTATGGTGTAGACTTTATCGCCGGGGGAGAGGACGTGCCCCGCTGCCCGGTATGCGGCGGGCTGGTCAAGCCCGATGTGGTTCTTTACGAGGAAGGATTGGATCAGGAGACCATAGAGGGGGCTGTGCGGGCGATTGCCCAGGCGGATATGCTCATCGTAGGGGGCACCTCTCTGGTGGTGTACCCGGCGGCCGGACTGATCAACTATTACCGGGGGAATAAGCTGGTGCTCATCAACCGGGATCCCACCCCTTATGACGGCCAGGCCGACTTGGTCATCCACGCTTCCATCGGAAAAGTTCTGGGAGGGATCGAAATATGAAAAGCGGCGCGGGAAACCGATGGATACAGGTGGTCATCGCCTTAGGCAAATCTTTGTGCTATCTGATCCTGTTCCTGGGGATGCAGTTCCTGGTGATGGTGCCGGTGATGCTGGCCGCGGCCATTCAGCTCGCGGCGAATGGGGGCGCGGCGGACGAGGGCGCGTTGTACGCCCTGCTGACTGAGCACACGATGGAGTTTTCCCTGATCTCCAATCTGCTGATCCTGGTATTTGTGCTGTCTTTTTATCTCATCCGCCGGAAAAAGCTCAGCGAGGCGCTGTGGCTGCGGCGAGTGGACGCGCCGGCCCTGTGGACGGGCGCCGCCCTGGCCCCAGGGCTGTACCTGGTGGTCACCGTAGTGCTTGTGTTGCTGCCTGACGCGTGGCTGGAGAGCTATAGCGAGGCCGCTTCCGGGCTGGACGGCGGCGGTGTGATCGGTGTGCTGGCGGTGGCGGTGGCGGCGCCTGTGGTGGAGGAGTTCATCTTCCGGGGCCTTATCATGACGCGGCTCAGCCGGGCCATGCCGGGCTGGCTGGCGGTGGTGCTGTCCGCCGCGATATTTGGGGCGTGCCATGGGCACCCGGTATGGTTTGGATATGCCTTCGTTTTAGGCGTGGTGTTTGGATTCATGGATCTGCGCTCCGGCTCCATCTGGCCTTCCATCCTGGGGCATCTGACATTCAACGCCATTGGGCAGATTTTCACCCTCCTGCCGGAGAGCGAGGAGGGGACGGAGATAGTCGTCGCCATGGGCGTGCTGCTGGTGGTGGGCATCATTGCTCCCATTCTGGACCGAAAGGGGATCGCGGCCCTGTTCCGGCCCACAGCTAAAGCGGCGCCCCTCACGGAGCAGACCGATTCCTCCAGAAGCTACGGCTACGATCCCTGGGACGAATAAAAAGCGAAGATTCCCGCCGCAGTGGGGAAAACAGCAAAAAATAGAAAACCCGAGCCGTCATCGGCGGCCCGGGTTTTCTTGATTCCATGAATTTATCGAAAAACAATAAAAAATACTTGACAAACGATAATACGCGTGGTAAGCTCAGGGACAAGAGGTGGTTACAATGGAACAGACTTCCGTACAAAAGCTGGCCCGGGTGCTGCGGGTACTGGTCATCATCACGATTGTGTGCAATCTCATTGCGCTGCTTATGGTCCCGATGTTGTCGTGTATGTATGGGGTAATGACAGCGGGAGAAATCGCGGGCTGGGGAATAGACGGCCTGTCCTACCTGTTTGGGCTGGAAAGCACACCAAGAGATTATTTCCCGTTTACAATGATGTTTTTTTACTCTTGGCTTGTGGTATGGGCAGATGCGTATACGGCTGTGCTTACTGTATTCCTCTGGGTCTGCGGCATCTGCACCGCTTTCATCCTCTGGCAAGGAAAGCGGGTGCTGGACACGATACTAAAGGGAGAACCCTTTACACTGAGTAACGCGGTCAGCCTGAAGCGGGCGGCGGTGTGCTGCTTCGTAATCTCCGGCGCGGCGCTGGTTCGGACGGTATGGGGGCTTGTTTACTACCAAAGCATCGCCCCGCTGTTTACCTACAATGCCCTGTTTGTCCCCATTTTCCTGATGGCGGGGCTTTTGTGCATGGTCATGTCCGCCCTGTTCCGGCAGGCCGCCGAGCTGAAGGCGGAAAACGACCTGACCATATAGGGGGCGGCGTATGGCAATCATTGTGAACCTGGACGTGATGATGGCCAGGCGGAAGATGTCCCTGGGGGAGCTGTCCCAGAAGGTGGACGTCACCATGGCCAACCTGTCCATTTTGAAGAACAACAAGGCCAAGGCGGTGCGCTTTTCCACCCTGGAGGCCATCTGCAAGGCGCTGGACTGCCAGCCGGGGGATATCTTGGAGTTTGTCCCTGACGATGACGGCGAAAAGGGAGGCAGTTAAGATGCTGGGAGCCTATTGGATGAACACGGGAGCGCTGATTTTGGGGCTGGCGGCCTGGGGGCTGGGCGCGGCGGTGTTTTGGCAGAAACAAAAACGCAGACCAATGTACAGTGCGGGGAGCTTTGCCGCCTGCAGCGGTTCGCTGTGCCTGGAATTGTGGTACCAGGCACATTTGGCGAACATTGAGGATATCTCCGCATTTTTGGACACGGCGGACGCGGTGGCACTGTGTGCCGGTGTGCTGCTGGTGGTAACGCTGGCGTTGAACGCCGCTGCCTGGATGATCTGTCCGCAGCGGGAGAATAAAATGTCAGGCTGATAACCAAATAAAAACAGACCGCATGACCGCCCCGGCCATGGGGCGGTCTTTTTGCGGCCAAATTTTAAGGGAGATGGTACAATGAAACAGGTTTTGACCGTTGGTTTGCTTGCATTTATGCTTCTGCTCATCTTCCCAGGGTGTGAACAGGGGAGTGAGGAAGAGCGCAGGCTGTCCCGCATCAGTGAGGCGCTGGGCGTAGATCTCTTAGCGGGGACGCTGGAGCGTTATGAAGACACCCACGGCGGCTTTCACGGCGACGGACTGACCTCCGCCGTGGTGGAGCTGGACGGACTGGAAGGGGACGTGGGGGCTGTTCCGGGCTGGAAGCCCCTGCCCCTGTCGGAGAACGCGGCCCAGGCCGTCCGCCTGTGCGGGGGAGAGGGCTCGTCAGTGGAACAGGGTTTTTACTACCTCTATGACCGCCACAGCGAGAGCCGTGATCCCCATGACGACGCGGAACTCCATAGCCGCTATTCCTGGAATTTTACCGTGGCGGTATACGACGCCGAGGCCGGAAGGATCTATTACTATGAATTTGACACTTGAGGAGGAATAGAACGGTGAAAAAACGGATCTTAGTGCTGTTAGCGGCATTGCTTGCCCTGGCCGTTCTGTCCGGCTGCGGCAGCGGCGGGGAAAAGATCGATTACAATTTGGTGTTTGTAAATGATTCGGATGCCACCATTGTTGAGGTCGTGGCGGATTTTGCAGACCGGGATTCAGGGGTGCGGAACGCCGACAGCAGTCCTTTGAAACGGGGAGAGACCTTTGGCTTTGAGGTGGGGGAGTACCCGGTGACCGTGCTGGTATATGATACGGCTGTTGGGAGGGTCGAGGAAGGGGAGCTGGCACGAATCGTGATTTCCGAGGCCCCGCCGGAGGGAGAGCGGTGGTATGTCACCGCCAGGGACGGGGCGGATGGTCTCATCCTGGCGGCAGACACCCGTTGGCCGGAAAGTATGTGAGGAGGGAAAACGAAGAGGAGAGCGTGGTGGACATCCCGGATGGCTTGGAGAAAGAATATTGATTTCCCGTGCCGCGCCTTGCTTTTTCTTTCCGGTCACGATATAATAAGAGAACATCAGAAGAAATGAGGTGCGGTCATGATCGCAAATGAGCGGCAATTCCACATCAACTGCAAGCAGGGGGACGTGGGGCGGTACTGTATCCTCCCCGGAGACCCCGGACGGTGCGAGAAGATCGCCCGCTATTTTGATGATCCCGTCCATGTGATGACCAACCGGGAGTATGTCACCTATACCGGCACCCTGCTGGGAGAGAAGGTGACCGTTACCTCCACCGGCATCGGTGGGCCGTCCGCCTCTATTGCCATGGAGGAATTGGCTAACCTGGGTGCGGACACCTTCATCCGGGTGGGCACCTGCGGCGGGATCCGGCTGGACGTGGCAAGCGGCGACGTGGTCATTGCCTCTGGAGCTGTTCGCATGGAAGGCACCAGCCGGGAGTACGCCCCCATCGAATTCCCCGCGGTGGCGGATTATGAAGTGCTCAGCGCCCTGGTGGACGTGGCCAAGGCAGGGAAGAAGCGCTGGCACGTTGGAGTGGTGCAGTGCAAGGACTCCTTCTACGGCCAGCACTCGCCGGAGCGTATGCCGGTATCCTACGAGCTGCAAAGCAAGTGGGAGGCGTGGAAGCGGCTGGGCGTACTGGCCTCCGAGATGGAAAGCGCGGCGCTGTTCACTGTGGCCGCCTCCCGTGGCCTGCGGTGCGGTTCGGCGTTCCACGTCATCTGGAATCAGGAGCGCAACGCCGCCGGGCTGGATCAGACCCGGGATGAGGACACGGAGTCCGCCATCCGGGTGGGGATCGAGGCGGTAAAGCTGCTCATCCAGCGGGACCGGGAAAAGAATACGTAAAGAAAATCAGGACCGCTGTCAGCAGCAGCGGTCCTGATTTTCCTCCTGACGGCGGCAGTCCTCCTCGCTGGGCGCTTTCAGCGCCAGCGTGGCCAGATTGTCGGCCAGCATATCAAAAACTGCTGATAGCAGCTCGATCTGCTCCGCCGTTTTATCCTGGGCGATGAGCACGGACAGCGCCGCCGCGGCGGTCACCAGATCGCTGCCCTGCCCCTGTGAACCACAGCAGCAGCGCCTCACCACACTTACCCCCTTTGGCTTAGTATATGTGTGAATGGGAGCTTTGGGCAATGTAAGGGCCCGGGAAAAGAAAATTCCCGGGCCTTTTTGCGTTTACAGCTTTTTCACATACCGCAGATCCACACAGACCGCGCCGTGAGGGAAGGGAATGTCGGCGTGAGTGCCGTCCCAGGTGAAGCCGTGGGCGGCGTAGAACCGCCGGGCTTTCTCGTTTTCCCGCAGGACAAACACGAAGGCATTCTCAAAGCCCTCCGCTTTCATCCGGCGGCAGGCCTCCTCAAACAGCAGTCCGCCGTAGCCGTGGCCCCGCTGGGCCGGATGGGTATAGAAGGATGCGATTTCTCCCCAGTCGGCATAGGCGGCGTTGTCAAAGGTACAGATGTCGCCCACGTTGTAATTGGTCACCCGTGCCTTGCAGTAGTTGAGGCAGGACACCGGCTCGTCCCCCCGGTATAGAAGAAGCCCGTGGATGCCGTTTTGGGTTTCATAATTGGTGCGGAACACCTCCACCCAGCGGTCATCGGTGACCTCGCGGGCCATGTAGTCGGCGGGTATCGCGTCCACATAGGTGTCCCGCCAGCCCAGGGCGTGGATCAGGGACATGGCGTGGAAGTGCTCGTCGGTACAGGCGTCCACAAAACGAAGTGGCTCGTTCATGGCGATTTCTCCTTACACGCCCGCGCCCACAGGCTCTCTGTCTTTTTCCTGCTTGGCCAAAGCCTTGGCGTTGGCCAGCATCAGCTTGATGCGGTTTTCCTGGTTGATTTTCGTGGCGCCGGGATCGTAGTCGATGGCCACGATGTTGGAATTGGGATAATCGTCCTTCAGGCGGCGGATCATACCCTTGCCCACAATGTGGTTGGGCAGGCAGCCGAAGGGCTGGGTACATACGATATTGGGCACCCCGGAGTGGATCAGCTCCAGCATTTCGCCGGTAAGCAGCCAGCCTTCGCCCATTTTGTTTCCGTCGCCCAGGTAGCCCTGCACCAGCTGGTGCATCTCTTCAAAGGTGCCGGGGGCGCGGAAACGGCTTTTTTTCAGTGCCGCGATCATGTCCTTTTGACAGGATTCGATATAGCCCTTGAACACCTGGCAGAACTTCTTTTTTGCCCAAAGCCCGCCATAAATGTTCACATCTACCTCGCGGTTGAAAATCTTGAAGATCATGAAATCGGTGAGGCCGGGGACAACAGGCTCCGCGCCCTCGGACAGCAGGAAATCCTCCAGATTGTTGTTGCCCAGGGGGGAGAACTTCACGTAGATCTCACCGACCACGCCCACCCGCACCTTCTCCTCGTGAGAGACGGGGATGGAGCCGAAGTCCGCGATGATTTTGTCGAAGTTGTCCCGCATCTGTTTGCGGCTCATGCCTTTACCGGCCTGGAAGCCGTCGATCAGCTTCCCCTGCCATTCGTCCACCATGCGGTCGGTCCGGCCGCGGTCCAGCTCGTAGGGCCGCACCTGGTTGGCCACGTTGACGATCAAATCGCCGTACATCATGGCGTAGATCATCTTGCGGATCAGGGGCAGGGTCAGGGAGAATCCGGGGTTTTTCTCCAGCCCGGACAGGTTCACCGAGATCACCGGGACGAATTCCAGCCCTGCCTTTTCCAGTGCCTTGCGCAGCAGGTGGATGTAGTTGGATGCCCGGCAGCCGCCGCCGGTCTGGGTGATGAACAGGGCGACCTTGTGGGGATCGTACCCGCCGTGCTTGATGGCGTCGATCAATTGGCCGATGACCAGCAGGGCGGGGTAGCAGGTGTCGTTGTGGACATACTTCAACCCCTCGTCCACAATGCCGCGGTGATTGGTGGTGAGCATGTCCACCTTGTACCCCTCCAACACCAGCAGCTGGCGGAACATCCCAAAGTGGACGGGAAGCATCTGGGGCATGAGGATGGTGTATTCCTTCTTCATCTCCTTGGTGAAGAGAAGCCGTCCGTCCTTGTCGTAAACCAATTCAGCCATGGTCATAATCTCCTTTCGCGGGGTCAATCGTCCCGGGTGGCCCAGTAGAGCTGGCCCATGGATCGGGTCATGCCGATCGAGCGCTGGAGGGCCAGGGAGGGCTCGTTGCCGTCAAATACCTGGCCGTAGGGGACATGCCCCCGGGACAGCTCACGGCGTATCATGTGGGACTGGAGCAGGGTGGCGAGACCCCGGCGGCGGTACTGGGGCAGCACCTCCAGCAGACCCATGGAGCCCTCGGCATGGCATCCGGCGAAAGCCATCAGGGCGCCGCCGTCAAACGCGCCGTACAGCTCGCCGTGGTCGATAAGCCAGCCCAGGTATTCTTCGTCCTCCATTTGGTAGTTGGCGCACACCGTGGCCAGATGGGACGCCTCTAACTGCCGTATCTCAGCGTCCAGTTCCGGCATGGGCGGGGGCGCGGGATGCAGCCAGCCGAACTGCCAGCAAGGGTTCATGCCGCCAAATCCAAAGCGTTCCTTTAAAATGCCGGCATAGAGCGTCTCGTGGACGGTGAGAAAGCCGGGGACCGGGGGAAGCAGGGCCAACAGCTGTTCCGCTGTCTCCAGATCATCGGCGAACATGGTAAAGCCGTACTGCGGGCCGTCGATGAGATTGGTAAAGGCCACCAGCGCCCCGTGGGGCACTGCGCCTACCACCCGGCCGTCTCCCCGCCGGATCGCTTCGGTGAGGTCTAAGTACAGCACCGGGTCGCGGTTCAGCGCGTCCTGGCAGACGGATAAATCAGTTGTCATGGCGCTTGCGCTCCTCCATGGCGGCCATCAGGGAGCGGATGCGGATCTTCACCGCACCCAGGTTGCTGATGTCATCGATCTTGAGCTGGGTGTAAAGTTTACCACCTTGCTCCAGGATGGAGCGCACCTCATCGCCGGTGATGGCGTCGGTGCCGCAGCCGAAGCTCACCAGCTGCACCAGCTGCATATCCGGCTGCTCGCAGACGTACCGGGCCGCGTTGTACATACGGGCCTGGAACG
This sequence comes from Clostridiales bacterium, assembly GCA_014799485.1. Next base: position 19,975 of record JAAVHY010000029.1, read on the forward strand.
TCCACTGGTTGAGTACCTTCCGGGGGGCGTAGCCCTCGTGGAAGGCCACCGCGTCCTCGCTGACCAGCACAAAGCCAAAAGAGGTGATGAGGTCGTTGATGCCGTGGTTGATCTCCGGGTCAATGTGATAAGGGCGGCCCGCCAGCACAATGATGGGCAGGCCCTTTTCCCGGGCCTGGTCGATGTACTGCTGGCCGGTGCGGTGGAGATCTTCCTTGTAGCGGTCATAGGCCTGATACGCCGCCCGGATGGCGTTGACGGCCTCCTTCCGGGGGATGCCGAAGGTGTCGGCGAACCACTGGGAGCCGATGCGCTCGTAGTCCTTTTGGCGGTGCAGTCCCGCGTAGGGGTTGAGGAAGCGGGTCTTTTTCAGATCCGGCATATTCGCCGCCAGCAGTTCGGGATAGTAGGCCACCACCGGGCAGTTATAGTTGTTGTCCGATGACTTTTCATCGAAATTGTAGGACATGCAGGGATAGAAAATGGCGTCCACCCCAGCTTCCACCAGCGCTTCCACGTGGCCGTGGAGCAGCTTGGCGGGGTAGCACACCGTATCCGAAGGAATGGTGCGCTGGCCTTTGATGTACAGCTTCCGGGAGGATTCGGGGGAGAGCACCACCTCAAAGTTCAGCCGGGTGAACAGCTCAAACCAGAAGGGGAGGTTTTCGTACATATTCAGCCCGAAGGGGATGCCGATGCGGCCCCGGGAGCCATTCCCGAAACCTTTACCCTCCATGGCGCGCAGCTTCTGGTATTTGTAGCGGTACAGGTCGGGCAGCTCCGTCTTTTCCTTGCCCAGAGGGCGGGAACAGCGGTTGCCTGAGATGAACCGCCGCCCACCGTCAAAGGTGTTCACCGTGAGGGAGCAGTGGTTGGTACACAGGTTGCAGGTGACGGGTTTTGCGCTGTGGGAAAATGACTGTAAGGCAGATTCGCTTAACAGAGTAGAGCGCTCCAATTTCAGATCCCGGGCGGCCAGCGCCGCGCCGAAGGCCCCCATGATGCCCGCGATGGTGGGGCGGGTGACCTCCCGGCCCAGCTCCTGCTCGAAGGCGCGCAGCACCGCGTCGTTGTGGAAGGTGCCGCCCTGCACCACGATGTGCCGGCCCAGGTCGTCGGCGCTGGCGGCGCGGATGACCTTGTAGATGGCGTTTTTCACAATGGAGATGGAAAGGCCCGCGCTGATATCCTCCACGCTGGCCCCGTCCTTCTGGGCCTGCTTGACGGAGGAGTTCATAAACACGGTGCACCGGGAGCCCAGGTTCACCGGCTTCTGGGTGAACAGGCCCAGCTTGGCAAAGTCTGCGATGTTATAGCCCAGCGCCTTGGCAAAGGTCTCGATAAAGGAGCCGCAGCCGGAGGAGCACGCCTCGTTGAGCATGATGGAGTCCACCGCGCCATTGCGGATCTTGAAGCACTTCATGTCCTGTCCGCCGATGTCGATGATGAAATCCACATCCGGGTTGAAGTGGGCGGCGGCGCGGTAGTGGGCCACCGTCTCCACCAGGCCCAGGTCACAGGA
>JAAVHY010000030.1 GCA_014799485.1 Clostridiales bacterium
ACGGCTTCCACCTGATGTTCAAGACCGCCGAGGCCCGGACCAGCGCCATCTCCGTGGTCAAGGGCGTGGGGTCGGTGCAGGGCTACCAGCCCTACGACTGCCCGTCCCCCGAGGCCAAGCCCGCTGAGACCAAGCCCGCCGTCGCGGCCGCCGGGGAGTCCGCTCCCGCCGCCGCGGCCCCCGCCCGGGCCGCCAGCGCGGCCGCCCCCGCCGCCCAGCAGCAGCAACAACAGCAGCACCCCAAGGAGACGCTCATCAGCGTCAACCTGAGCAAGCTGGACCAGCTGTCCGCCGTGGTGGGCGAGATCGTCATCACCGAGTCCATGGTCACCTCCTCCCCCGACCTGAAGGGGCTCAACCTGGACGCCTTCTCCAAGTCCGCCCGGCAGCTGCGCAAGCTCACCGACGAGCTGCAGGACGTGTCCATGTCCCTGCGGATGGTCCCCGTGTCCAGCGTCTTCCAGAAGATGACCCGTATCGTGCGGGATATGACCAAGAAGCTCAACCGCCCGTGCAAGCTCACCCTCATCGGCGAGAACACCGAGGTGGATAAGACCATCGTGGACTCCATCGGCGACCCCATCATGCACATGATCCGCAACTCCATGGACCACGGCATCGAGGAAACCCAGGAGGAGCGCACCGCTGTCGGCAAGGACCCTGTGGGCGAGATCATCCTGTCCGCCCGGGACACCGGCAGCGAGGTCATCATCGAGATCATCGACGACGGCCGGGGCGTGGACGACCAGGCCGTGCTGGCCAAGGCCATCCGCCAGGGCATCGCCTCCCCCGACGTGGAGTACAGCCACAAGGAGATCCTCAACTTCCTGCTGGCCCCCGGTTTCTCCACCAACACCGAGGTCACCGAGTACTCCGGCCGCGGCGTGGGCATGGACGTGGTGAAGCGGGGCGTGGAGGAGCTGGGCGGCAGCGTGTCCATCTCCAGCCAGCTGGGCCACGGCATGACCACCACCATCCGCATCCCGCTGACCATGGCCATCATGGACGGCATGGAGGTGTCGGTGGGCGGGTCCATCTTCACCATCCCCATCAACAACATCCTGTCCACCATGAAGGTGGCCTCCACGGATGTCATCCACGACTCCCACCAGGGCGAGATCATCAAGTGTCAGGGCAACTTCTACCCCATCATCCGGGCCAGGGAGCTCTACCAGCTCCAGAACGGCTGCAGCAACATTGAGGACGGCGTACTCATCTGGCTGGAGTCCGGCGACCACTCCTACTGCCTGTTCGTCGACGAGCTGCTGGGACAGCAGCAGGTGGTGGTCAAGCAGCTGCCCGCCTATGTGAACAGCTACAACATCAAGACCTACGGCATCAACGGCTGCACCCTGCGCAGCGACGGCAGCATCAGCATCATCCTGGACGTGGCCAACCTGTACACCGCCGCCCGGGGTATGTGAGAAGGAGAGATGAAGATATGAACGACGAAGTCATGTTCGCCCGGCAGGATGAGGCCGTGGCCCTGAACACCGCGGCAGACGACGCCATAAACACCCAGAAGTACCTGATTTTCATGGCGGGCCATCTGCGGCTGGGCGTGGCGGCTGAGGACGTGGTGGAGATCCTGAACAACCAGATCATCACCTACCTGCCCATGGTGCCCCACTATATCCGCGGCATCATCAATATGCGCGGCCAGATGGTCCCCATCCTGGACATCCGCGCCCGGCTGGGCATGGAGTCCCAGGAGGAGGACAGCCTGGTGGTGGTCATCAACCTGGGGGACGTGCAGCTGGGCATCCTGGTGGACGCCGTGGACCAGATGCTGGACATCCCCAAAGCCAATATCCATCCCCTGCCCGCCAACAGCGCCCAGATGCTGGTGGCCGGCATGTGCTCCCTGCCCGACGGCTCCGGCACCATGATGGTGCTGGACTGCGAGCAGCTGATGCCCAATGATTAACCCGGGGACTGGAGCGGGCGGCTCCTTTTCCGCCCTTACGATCAGTGACGCCGACTTCAACCGCCTGGTCAAATTTATCCAGACCAACTACGGCATCGACCTGACCCAAAAGAAACAGCTCATCACCGGCCGGCTGTCCACCCCCCTGAAGCAGCGGGGCTACACCAGCTTCACCGACTTCGTCAACCAGGTCATCCAGACCCAGGACAACGACCTGATCACCCTCCTGCTGGATAAGCTCACCACCAACTACACCTTCTTCATGCGGGAGAAGGAGCATCTGGACCTGTTCTGCAAGCAAATCATCCCCGATATCGTCCGCAAGCACCAGAAGGACAAGACCCTGGCCATCTGGAGCGCGGGCTGCTCCACCGGGGAGGAACCTTATAATATCACCATGTTCCTCTTCGATTACTTAGGGCAGCAGGCCAGCCAGTGGGACACCAGGCTGCTGGCCACCGATATCTCCAACCGGGCCATGACCGCCGCCAAGAAGGGCGTGTATGAGCTGCCGGACACCATTCCCGCCGACTGGAAAAAGAAGTACTTCGTGGCCCAGCCCGACGGCCACTTCCAGGTGTCCAAGCAGGTGCGGGACAACGTGATCTTCCAGCCCTTCAACCTGATGGACCCCATCAAGTTCCGCCGGAAGTTCGACGTGATCTTCTGCCGGAACGTGATGATCTACTTCGACCAGCCTACTAAGGATGCCCTGGTCCGGCGGTTCTATGACGCCACCGTCCCCGGCGGCTATCTGCTCATCAGCAAGTCGGAGAACCTCAGTGCCAATATGCCTTACCGCCGGCTGGCACCTTCCACCTTCCAGAAGTAATGAAAGCAGCCGGGCCGACCCGCATCTGCCGGTCGGCCCGGGATTTTTAAAAAGAGGAGGCCATCCCGTTTATGGCAATTCCTATGACCGCAAACGCAGGCAAGAAGATCCGCGTCATGGTGGTGGACGACTCCATGGTGGCCCGCAGCCTCATCATCAAGGGCCTGTCCGCCCACCCCCGGATCGAAATCGTGGGCTTCGCCATCAATACCCTGGACGCGAAGAACAAGATCCCCCAGTATAAGCCGGACGTGATCACCATGGACGTGGAGATGCCCGGCCAGAGCGGGCCCGATTTCCTGAAGCAGTACCTGCCCACCAACCCCATCCCCGTCATCCTGGTGTCCTCCCTCAACCTGAAGGTGTTCGACGCCCTGGCGGTGGGCGCGGTGGACTTCGTGCGCAAGCCGGAGGACCAGCAGAGCGCCGACGCCTTTGTCGCCGCCCTTGCCCAGAAGGTGATCATCGCCTCCCGCGCCCGGCCCCGGCCCGTCGCGGCCGCGGCCCCCGCCGGAGGCGGCGTCCTCAGCGCCCCCGGCGCCATCCCGAATCTTGGGCCCAGCGCCAACCTGGACCGGGTCATCATCGGCCTGGGCGCCTCCACCGGCGGCACCGAGGCCACCCTGGCGGTGATGAAGCGCCTCCCCGCCGACATCCCCCCCATGGTCATCGTCCAGCATATGCCCCCCGGCTTCACCAAGATGTACGCCGAGCGCCTCAACCGGCTGTGCGCCATGGAGGTGAAGGAGGCCCAGAGCGGCGACGAGCTGCGCCGCGGCCTTGCCCTGGTGGCCCCCGCCGACCTGCAGTGCCGGGTGGTCCGCATCGGCACCAAGTACACCGTGAACTGCACCCCCGGCGAGAAGGTCAGCGGCCACCGCCCCTCGGTGGACGCCATGTTCCAGTCCATGGCCGACGTGGTCACCTGCAAAATGGTGGGCATCATCATGACCGGCATGGGCCAGGACGGCGCGGTGGGCCTGCTGGCCATGCGCAAGAAGGGGGCCTACACCATCGGCCAGGACAAGGAGTCCTCCGTGGTATACGGTATGCCCGGCGTGGCCCAGAACATCGGCGCGGTCATGATCCAGGCCTCCTGCGACAATGTGTCCAACGTCCTCCTCAGGCATCTGAAAAGCCTGGGCTGACCTGGGATATCCAGGAAACGGGACCCGAAAAGTCATAAAAAAAGTCTCAGACCCGCCGGGGAGCCTGTCGAAAGGCCCCGGGCGGGTCTATTTGTGCAAAGAAATTTCCCTGTTTTTCTTATCTTCCCGCCAACTTTGCCGATATATCTTATGTAAGAGTAAGCAAACCCTTCGGAATCATAAAGGATGTGAGTGACTATGCTGACCTCGTCCGGTTACGGCGCGATTTCCTCCATAGGTCCCGCGAAGGTCTATCGGACCCGCGCGGGGCGCAATGCCCAAGCTCAGGTGATCTCGGGCAGCAGCAATTACGACAGCGTGACCCTCTCCGCCTCCGGTCAGGACAGCCGCTTCCTGGATCTGGTCAGCCAGCTCTCCCGGGAGGTGCGTACCGCCACTACCACCGGCGACATCGCCGCCCTGCGCCAGCAGGTGGCCGACAACACATACACCCCCGACCCCATGGCCATCGCGGGACGGATCCTCTTTTTAGGGGAGGGCCGGTAAATGGGCGGCGCGTTCCCCGCATACCTTAACCTGCTCCGGGAACTGAGCGGCCATCTGGACCGTCTGGCCGTTCTGGCCCAGGAGAAGGCCGACGCCGCCCGGCAGGACGACCTGCTGGCCCTGGATGAAGTGCTCAAACAGGAGCAGGCCATGACCCTCGCCCTCCGGGGGCTGGAGCAGCGGCGGCAGAAGCTGCTGGCTGAATTGGGGCTGGCGGACAGCAAGCTGTCCGATCTGCCTGGCAAATGCCCCCCGGAGCTTCAGGACGAGGCCCGGAACACCACCGAGACCCTGCGCCAAAGCTACCAGGTCTACCGCAGCTGCGCCGACATGGCCCGCAACACCCTGGAGCTGACCCTGCACCAGATCGACAAGTTCGTCGCCGCCGCCGGCGTGGATCCGGCGGAAGCCGGGGCCGGTTATGAGGCGCCGGGGGCGGAACCTCCCAAGAACATGAAAACAGATTTTCGCGCTTAGGCCCCGCCTGACCGCAGACGGATAAGGAGTTTTTTTGCTATGGGTATGATCGGAACCTTTGACAGCTTTACCACCGCCCGCCTGGGCATCTACGCCGCCCAGCACGGCCTGCGGGTGACGGGCAACAACATTTCCAACATCAACACCTCGGGTTACACCCGCCAGCGGCTGGATCAGGTCAGCCTCAAAACCGGCGCCAACGATATGTACCGTTCCTTCTATGACAACCACGTGGGCAACGGCGCGCTGGTCACCAACATCAACCAGGTGCGCGACCCCTACCTGGACATCCGCTTCCGCACCACCAACGCCGACGTGGGCTACACCGACACCATGCTGTCCGGTCTCAACAGCATCGCCAATATTCTGGACGAAGTGGGCAAGGGCGATGGGGAGGACGGCATCCTGTACGCCCAGCTGAAGAACCTGGCCGACTCCCTGAGCAAGCTGGGCGCGGACCCCACCAAGGACAACGATATCCTGGCCCGCAACTCCGCCGAGACGCTGTGCAGCCTGTTCCGCACCTACGCCGGCAAGCTGGAGTCCCTGCGCCAAGACACCGAGGACAGCCTCAAGCAAGGCGTGTCCACCATCAACGAGATCCTCACCAACATCCGCAACCTGAACGAGTCCATCCGCAACAGCGAGATCCACGGCGACAACGCCCTGGAAATGCGGGACGAGCGCAACCGTCAGATCGACGAGCTGTCCAACTATATCCAGATCAAGGTCGAGTACACCATGGAGGACATCGGCGCGGGCAAGCAGGTGGAGAAGCTCACCATCTCCCTGGACAACACCAATCCGGATCCCGGCGTCCACACGGACGAGACCGTACTCATCGACGGCATCTACGGCTCGCAGATCTCGATGCCCGAGAAGAAGCCCGCCCAGAACCCCCACTATGGCATTGACGGCGATGAAGACCTGTATCTGTCCAGGGATGGCGGCACCACCAGCGTCTACAGCGAGGCCCAAAAGATCGACAACGACAACTACACCCTGGTAGTCTCCCGGCTGATCGACTCCAAGGGCCGTCTGCCCGAGGATCCCACCATCAACCAGGGCCATCCGGCGGCACTGGATGACAACGACCTCTACGGCGCCCTCCAGGCTACCCGGGAACTGCTCACCGAAAAGGGCGAGTTCGCCACCGCCGACGACGTAGCCCTGGACGAGAACTCCACCATCAAGCGGGGCATCCCCTACTACCAGATGTCCCTGGACCTGCTGGCCCAGAAGTTCGCCGAGCAGTACAACCAGTTGAATCAGGGCTATATGGTCAACGAAAAGGGGAACTACATCGGCCAGGACAACAAGGAGCTGACCCTGGCCGGCCAGCCCATCAGCAAAACCACGGGGTTGACCCAGGAGCAGAAGGACGCCCTGATTGCCGACGGCTGTGTCCTGGACGACGGCACCCCCGATTTGAACCGCTGGCTGGGCGCCCAGGACGCCTTGAAGCCCGAGGGCAGCGGCGTGCTGTTCAGCAACCGCAACGACGGGGACGACACCACCGGCATCAACGCCTCCAACATTACCGTCTCCCACAGCTGGTCCACCGGCGACGTGAAGATCGTCCCCACCTGCGTGCAGCTCTTTGGCGAGGACGGCAAGCCCCTCCCCAACACCACCGATCCGGAGAACGTCAACCACATGATCTCCCTGATCGACCAGTCCCTGGTGTACGATCCCAAGGACCTGGATCCCAACGCCGTGGGCCACAGGCTGTTCCAGGGCTCCTTCAACGATATGTTCAGCAACATGATGACCGTTCAGGGCAATGACTCCCGGGTAACCAACATCCAGCTGAACACCCACTACACCTCCCTGGTGGAGATCGACTCCAGCCGGGACGGCGTGTCCGGCGTGGATCTGAACGATGAGGCCATGAACATGATGCAGTTCCAGAAGGCGTATTCCGCCGCCTGCCGTCTCATGACCGCCATCGACGAGGCCATTGACCGCCTGATCAACAACACCGGCATCGCCGGGCGCTAAGCGTAAGGAGGCTGACAGCATATGATCCGAGCGACCACCGGCGGCGTGCTCAGGGGCTACCGCCGCAACCTGATGAGTTCCTTCATCGGTCTGAACAAGGCCCGGGATACCGCACTCACCCAGCGCACCTTCAACTCCTATGCCGAGGATCCCGCCTCCGCCGCCAAGGCGTTCAAGCTGCGCAAGGCCCGCATGGGCGTAGAGACCCACTACGACATCTGCGACGACACCTATCACAGATACCAGGCCGCCTACAGCAGCCTGCAGACCATTGACAAAGAGCTGGATACCGAGAACGGCAGCGAGAGCTTGAACACCCTAAAGGGCACCACCCTGAAGATGCTCAACGACCCCACCGGCGACGCCCGGGAGCAGCTCACCAAGGTACTGGATCAGATTTCTGAGGCCATTGTTCAGAACATGAACCAGAAGTACGGCGACAATTTCATCTTTGCCGGGGCGGACGGCCACAACGTGCCCTTTGAGATCAAGGATAGCAAGCTGTACTACCGTGGTGTGTCTGTGGACGCGGCAGTGCCGGAGCTGTTCGAGGAGAACGGCGCCGGCACCACGGTGACGCTGAATGCCAACGGCGAAGTGGACGCCACCGGTGACCGGTTCCTGCTGGCGGGCGCCAAGACCATCAGCCAAACAGCCTACGACGCGATGGTAACCAACCACAACAACGACCCCACCGCCGATCCTCCCCCCGAGCTGCTGAAAAGCGCGGGCGGGGCTGCCCCAGCCTCCTTCGTCGATGACGATGGCAACACATACTATATCATCGATGACAGCAGCGTCAACACCATGACCCAGGAGGAAATCGACCAGGCCACACAGGACGCCGAAAAGCTGGAATATCTGGCGAATGAAAAGTATTTCGTGGACATCGGCCTGGGCTTCCAGGAGAACGAGAACGGCCAGCTCATCGAGTCCAGCGGCTACAACGCCTCCCTCCCCGGCATCTCCTTCTTCGGCTACGGCGTGGATGAGGACGGCGACCCCAAGAACATCTACTCCATCGTCCAGAAGCTGAAGGAGATTGGCGCCCGGGTCCATGACGGCGAGCAATGGACCAACGCGGACTATGAGGAATTCAAGGGTCTGGTAGGCAAGCTGGAGACCGCCTCCTCCAACTTTAAGACCGAGTTCACCAATTTGGCCGCCGGTACCACCAAGCTGGAGAACAACCTGAAGATCCTGACGGACGATTTCGACAGCCTCCAGGAGCAGTACAGCAACCTGGAAGACGTGGACATGGCGGACGCCATCACCTCCTTTATCTGGGCGCAGTACTGCTATAACGCCGCGCTGAAGGTGGGCAACAGCGTCCTGTCCGAGAGCCTGATGGACTACCTGAGTTAATCCAACGCGTCACGCGTTTTATAATCAAGAGTCAGAGAGGAGCGAACAATGAGACTATGATGCCGCTGATCGAAATCAAAACCGTTCCCATCGAGATCGAGATGAAGGTCTCCCACGCCAAGCTGGAGTACACCCGTGGGACCGCCGACCTGGAGATCTCCCGGGGAGAGGGCGGCCTGAGCATCAAAAGCCGTCCCATCAAGCTGAACATCGACACCTTCGAGGCCCGCAATTCCGTGGTGCCCACCGCCGTGCGTTCCATTGAGCAGTACGCGCAGCAGGGCCAGCAGGCCTCCTACACCGCCACAGCCACCTATGCCCAGCAGGGACAGATGCTGCTGGACGCCAAGATTGGACAGGATATGATCACACAATTCGCGGCTGACGCCGCTATGAAGAACTACAAGCCCAACGTGGGCCTGGAGTTCCTGCCCTCCGCCGCCCCGGAGATCACCTGGGACCCCGGCGAGATGCACATCCGCTATGAGATGGATAAGCTGAACTTCGATTGGAAAATGAACGAAGGCGAGTTCAAGTTTACCCCCGGCGACATCGAGCTGTCCGTTACCCAACGGCCCGAAGTGATCATCAAGTACGTGGGCGGGCCCCTCTACGTTCCCCCCTCCTCTGATCCCAATTACACCCCGGTGGATGTGCAGGCCTGAGGGCACAGATCCAACCAGTGAGGCGCTTCCAAGCGCATGGAGGTTTTCGTGAAGCTTCAGACCAAATATTTCGGCCAGATCGATTACGATGGGGAGGATATCGTCACTTTTTCCTCCGGTCCCTTTGGCTTTGAGGACGAGCATCAGTTCCTGCTCCTGCCCTTTGAGGGCAGCGCGGGCACTCTGTTGTGTTTCCAAAGCATCAATACCCCCGCCCTGGCCTTTGTAGCAATGGATCCCTTTTCCCTGGTGCCGGACTACTCCCCCGTCCTCCAGCCCCACGAGCTGGAGGAGCTGGGTGTGCGGGACAGCCAGGAGCTGGGCTTCTACGTGCTGTGTGTGGTAAAAAAGCCGGTGTCTGACAGCACCGTCAATCTCAAGTGCCCCGTGGCCATCCATCCGAAGACCCGGGCCGCCCGCCAGGTCATCCTGGAGGCCGATTCCTATGAAATGCGTCATCCCCTGGCCGAGTTTGGCAACGAGGAGGGCGCGCCATGTTGATCCTGCAACGCAAAGCCGGGCAGTCCCTGGTCATCGGTGAGGACATCACCGTCCAGGTGGTTTCCGTGGACGGTACGCGGGTTCGGCTGGCCATCTCCGCGCCGGAGGATGTGCCCATCCTCCGCAGTGAGCTGGTCACGGCCACAGCGGCCAACCGGGATTCCGCCATGGAGGAGACCACCCCCGCCGAGCTCTTAGATCTGCTGGGCGGCGTGCTGGACCATAAACGGGAGGGGCACGGCACCCCTTCCAAGACCGAACCTCCGGTGCCCCCGGAGCGAAAGGAGGACTGACCTATGATGGAATCTATCGCCAGCATGGCGATGGGTATGAGCGCCGCGTCTTTCGCCACCAACTACTCGCTGTCCATTACCAAGAAGATGTTGGACACCCAGGAATTGGCCGGTCAGGAACTTGTAAAGATGCTGGATGCCGTTCCCACCCCCGCCAAAGGCCAGTACATCGACGTTTACGCGTAAACGGCAAGGGAAGCCGGTCCGAGAGGGCCGGCTTTTTTGCCGCCCGCGGCGGCGGGACGACTGAATCTCCTTCAATTGGGCTATAATTTGGGAAATATGCCGTTGAAGGAGGCGTTTCCCGCTGAATTTCTCCCAATTCTGCTCCTGCGGGCCCGCGGGCCACGCCCGCCTGAAGGCGCAGGTAGACGCATGTGCCGGGTTCGGGCGCAGCTATGAATTTTCCCCCTGCCGGATGCCCCCCGGCTGCCGTCCCTCTCAGGTCCAGCTGGGCTTTTGGCAGACCGGCGGGGACTATCTGCTCTACTTCCGCCCCGCCGTGTCCTATGCCGGGGACGATCCCCTTCTGCGGGAATTTTTCAGCCGGGGGCCTGTCCAGCGCTTTTCCGGCTTCCAGGCCCTGGCGGACTGCCTGGGCTCCCTGGCCGGCAGTGCGCCTGCCCCCGCCATCCCCTTCCCCGACCTGCTCCCACGCCTGGAGCGCCGGCTCCAAAGCCGGGTGCTGGGTCAGGACCAGGCTGTGGAGGCGGCGGCCTTCAAGCTGTGGGGCCACGTCTGTAAACGGGAGCCCCTGCGCCCCCTGTCCCTCATTTTCTACGGTCCCACCGGCGTGGGCAAGTCGGAGCTGGGCAAGGCGGTGGCTCCCGCCCTCAACGACTGTCTGGGGCAGGACCGCTACCGGCTGGTCTGGACGGAGCTGAACACCTTTACCGAGGGCCACTCCGTCTACCGGCTCACCGGCGCGCCGCCGGGATATGTGGGCTATGACGACCCAGCGGTGCTGGAGGCGGTGCGCCTGTGCCCCCACACCGTGTTCATGTTTGACGAGCTGGACAAGGCCCACCCCCAGGTGCTGAAGGCCCTCATGTCCGTGCTGGACGAGGGCCGCTGCACCGCCCGCCGGGAGGATGGACAGGGAGGGCGGGAATTGGACTTCCGCCGCTGCGTCTTTTTGTTCACCACCAATACCGACCTGTCCGCCCCAGCGGGGCCGCGGCTGGGTTTCGCCCCTCCACCGGCGGGAGCGGCAAACGAGTCCCCCCTCCCTTCCCCGGCGGTGGGGGGCCTGCCTCTGCGGCTGTTCCGCGCCGATGAGTCCGCCCGGTTGGCCCTGGCCCGTTCCGGCGTGCTGCGGGAGATCGCCGGACGGTTCAGCGGCCTCATCGGCTTTCGGCCCCTGGACGGCGACGCCCGCGCGGCGGTCACTGCCCGGCAGATCGCCGCCCTAGGCCGGGAGTACGGCCTGGACATCGCCCAGGTGTCCCCCGCCATCGCCCGCGCCCTCACCCCCCGGGGGGCGGTCTCTCCCCGTTCCACCGTCCCCGTGCTGGAAGGGGTGCTCACCCCGGTCCTGCTGGCCCAAGCCCCCCTGCTCCCGCCGGGGACCCCCCTTCGCCTCACCGGCACAGTGGAGCACATGTCCCTGATCCCCGCCTGAAAAAACGCTGGGAGCGGCGCAATACCGCTCCCAGCGTTTTTTAGCTTCTTCAGGGATAATCCTTCAGCTCCACCGTCTCCCTGCTGTTGGGATCAAAGCGGTAGAGATGCAGTCCGTCGATGCTCAGCAGGTAGCTGCCGGCAAACTGGTAGTCGTCGCTGTTGTAAATGTACACGTTGATACAGGCCGTGCCGTTCACCATCTCGGTGGCGTCCATGGGGATCAACTCGTATTCATCCATGGACTCGCCCTCCAGGCCCAGCTTGGCCGGGGCCATCTCCTGCAGGCGTTTCACCGCGCCCCGTATGCCGAGGCTCTGCCCGCCGGGCACGCCGCTGGACTGCGGGGAAGTGACCTTGCCCTCTTCCTCGTCCGCTGTCACCACGCACACCCCCGGCGACCAGGTGATTCGTACCGTGTGTACATAGGTGACGGGCTCCTCCTCGGGCTCGGGTTCCGGCTCCGGCTTGGGGAAAGCGGTGAGCAGCCCCTGGAGCGCGCTGCCGGCCCCCGGCTGCTGGAACGCCTCGCTCTGCGTGGGATCGGGCGCTTCCGACTCCGGCGCGGCGCTCGCCGCCGGTTTTTCCACCGCCGGGGCATTCCGGGCCAACAGCACCATACCTTCGGCAGTGGTGTAGTCTACCTCTCCCTTCTGCCTGACAAACTCCTCGTCCACCACGGAGAAGGCGGGGGACTCCCCGGCCAGCTGTTCGGCATAGGTCTGCGCGGCCTTCCCGGCGTCGTTCAGGTCGGTGTACGTGTAGGTCACCGTCTTGGCCTTCACCGCCTGGGCTCCGCCCTCGTCCGTCCCCAGGGCCATGCCCACGATGGAAACATCGTCCCCAATGGGGATCGCCGTGGGCAGCTCAGGGGGCTGGGGCTCCAGCGTGGCGGAAGGCTCCGGATCAACGTCGGCATCCCCTTTCAGCCTGGGGAGCACCACCAAGAAAATGATGGCCGCGGCGGCCGCAATGACCACCGGCGGGATCAGCAGCAGGATCAAGGGCTTTTTCTTCTTCGGCTGCTGGCCCTCTTCCAGCCCTTCCAGCCCTTCCAGCTCCTCCGGGGCATTCTTGCCCTTTTTTACCTTTTTCGCCTTCGGGGGCTTTGCCTTCTTGGGCTTTTTCGGCTTTTTCTCCTTGGGCGCTTTGGGCTCCTTGGGCGCTTTTGGTTTTTTCGGCGCTTTCGGCGCCTTCGGTTTTCCTAATGGCATCGGTATAACACCTCTTGCGTCTGTCTATCAGGTCAGGGTGATCAGGACGGAGTCCTGTGCCTTCAGCGCGTATTGGAAGCCCTGTTCTATCCCGTTGACCTCCAGGCGCACTGCCCTGTCCAAATGCTCAAAATCAATGCCTGAATACTCCAGAAGATCCATCAGATGGTAGCTGCCCCCATCCTCCCTGGCCGGGAGGGTCAGCGGGTCCCCGTTCAGCGTGATGCGCACCTCCCCGCTGTGGCGAGCAGGCTTCGCCGGGGCCTCCGCCTGGGACGGGGAACTGGCAGGCTGGGAAGTCTGCCGGGAGGCGGCGGACGTCTGCCGCAGGGTGAGCACCACGTCCCCCTGGCGCAGCTGGGTGTCCATAGCGGCCGGGGCGTTGTTCACCATGGCCGTGCCGTAGAAGTCCGGGCCCAGCAGCTCCGCCAAAGTGCGGCTGGCCGGCTGGCCGTGGCGGGCGGGGACAAAGCGGATATGGTCGCCCGCGTGGACCACGGCGGACAAGCTGGCCTCCTCGTCGTTCACCTGCAATACGGCGGGGATGGCCGGCTCCCCCCGGAACACCATTCGTTTCCCGTCTACGGTGAGGGTCAGGCTCCTGCCTGTCTTCCCCACCATATCGCCATAGCTGTAGCCGTTCATGAGCAGGATGTCCCGGAGGGTAAGCACCCCATTGCGGAACAGCTTGGCGCTCTGGCCGTTGAGGGTGACCACATAGCTATCGTTGAGCAGCCCCAGGCCCGCCGAGATCGCAATGCCCAGGGGGGTGGCATATTCCGGCTTTTCCAGCTCGATGTTCTCGGAAAATACGGACAGCGCAAAGTTGTTGCCCGCGATGGCCACCCTCCGCTCGTCCATCTCCAGCTTATCCGCCACCTTTTCCCGCAGGCCCGCCAGCTTGCTGCCGCCCCCCGCCAGGAACACGGCGGAGGGTACGGTGTCGTTTACGCTCAAGATCTGCTTGGCAATGGCGTCCGCCAGCCGGTCCATGGGCCCCTGGATGGCCTGGACCACCTCGGACGCCGCGATGCGCTCCTCCTGGCCCAGGATATTGCGGCAGCGGATCAGCTCGTCGCTGCCGCCGATCCCCCGCTTCACCTGCTCGGCAGTCTTGAAGTCCACCAGGAAGGTGCGCATAATGGCCTCGGTGACCTCGTCGCCGGCCACGGTGGCCATGGTGTAGCCCACCACGCTGCCGTCCCGGCACAGGGCAATATCGGTGGTGCCCGCGCCGATGTCCACCATGGCCAGGTTCAGCAGCCGCAGCTCGGCGGGGATGGCGGCGTTCATGGCCGCGATGGGCTCCAGCGTCATGCTGGCCACCTGCAACCCGGCCTCCCGCATGGCGGCGTAGAGGCTCTCCACCACCTCCCCGGGGAGGAAGGTGGCCACCACATCCGCCTCCAGCTTGCGGCCGGTGTGGAATTGAAGGTTGCTCATGGGATAATTGTCCAGCCGGTACTGGGCCACAGTGTAGCCCACCAGGAACATCTGGCGGCGGGCGTCGCCGTCGGCCTGAAGGGCCTCCTCGGCGGCAGACACCGCCCCGGCCTCCAGGGCGCTGATCTGCTCGGCGTCAATGGACTGCTCGTCGGGCAGCTCCAGGGTGAAGGAACCCCGCTGGGTGCGCAGGGCCCGCCCCGCGGCGGCCACGCACACCCGCTCCAGACGCACGCCCAGGCGGGCCTCAAGCCGCTGCGTCACCGTCCGGGCCAGGGCGCCCACCTGCCGGATGTCGTCGATCTGGCCGTCCATCATGGCCCGCTTGCCATGTTCAGCCATCTCCACATCCAGCACCTTCAGCCGGCCGTCCGCCGGGCGGCCAACCACGCCCACCACGCTGCGGGTGCCGATATCCAAGGCAAAGACCAGGTCTTTATCCTGGGCCTTTCGTTCTGCCATAGGTCCGCTCCTCTCTTGCTGCGCCCCAAAATGGTGTGCGCGTCATATAAAAGTGCCAGGGGGCGGCATGACTGCCGCCCCCTGGCAGCCTGTTTGATTGCTTAGTACTTGCTGAACACGCTGGCGGCAGAGCTGCTCTGGGCAGCAGGCTCGTAGCTCTCCTCGTAAGAAGAGGCGGGAGCAGCGCTGTAAGCGGGCTGGGGCTTGGGCATAAAGCCGTCCTGGCGCAGCTTGAAGCGGGACAGCAGTTCCTTCATCAGGGCAGCCTGGCTGGACAGCTCCTCGCTGGCGGCGGCGGACTCCTCGCTGGTGGCGGAGTTGGTCTGCACCACGGAGGAGATCTGGTCGATGCCCTCGGTCACCTGGGCGATGGCCTCGGACTCCTCCTCGGCGGCCTTGGTGATCTGCTCCACAGCGGCCACTACCTTGCTGGAGCTCTCCACGGTCTTGCCCAGGGACTCGGACACCCGCTGGACGATCTCGTTGCCCTCCTTGACGGACACGATGGAGCGGTCAATGAGCTCCTTGGTGGCCTTGGCGGCCTCGTCAGACTTGGCGGACAGGTTGCGCACCTCGTCGGCGACCACGGCGAAGCCCTTGCCGGCGCTGCCCGCGCGGGCGGCCTCTACGGCGGCGTTCAGGGCCAGGATGTTGGTCTGGAACGCGATGTTCTCGATGGTGGCGATGATCTTGCCGATCTCGGAGGAGGACTCGGAAATCTTCTCCATGGCCTCCACCATCTGCTGCATGTACTCGGAGCTCTCGTTGAGGCACTTGCCGGCGTCCTGGGAGTGGCCCATGGCCTCTTCGCTGTTCTGGGCGTTCTTGCGGGAGTTGTTGGAGATCTCGGCGATGGTGGCGGACAGCTCCTCAACGGCGCTGGCCTGCTCGGTAGCGCCCTGGGCCAGGGACTGGGCGCCGGTGGACACCTGCTCGGCGCCGGCGGACACCTGCTCGGCGCTCTGGTTGATCTGGGTCAGGGCGTCGCTCAGGCTGCGGTTGATGACGCGGACGGAGGCCAGGATGCTGCTCAGAGAGCCCACATACATCTTCTCGTCCTTGGTGCGCACGTCGAAGTTGCCCGCGCCCATCGCCTCCAGCAGACGGCAGGTATCGCCGATGACTTCGCTGAGGACGTTCTGGCTGGTGCGCAGGGCGTCGCACATCTCGCCCAACTCACTGGTGCTTTGGTAGTCCACGGGGATGTCCAGCTTGCCCTCGCTGAAGCCGGACAGGGCGGTGTGAACCTGCTCCACGGGGGTCACGATGCTCTTGGTGATAATGAGGGCCATGCGGATCACGACCAGGGTAGCGATGACCATAACCACCACGATCACAACGATCGCGATGTTGGAGGTCAGGTCCTGCTTGCTGCGGGCATCAGTCTCGTCGTTATTCAGTTCCTCCGACAGAGAGACGGCAGCCTTGGCCACCTCATTCAGCTTGGGGGTGCAGACGGAAGTGATCAGGCTGGCGGCCTCAGTGATGTTGCCCTTCTCAATCTGGGAGGCGATGTTCTCGGCCTCAACCTCCCACTCGTCCACCAGATTTTTGTAGTTGGTCAGCAGGGTCTTGTTTTCCAGGGGGAAGATACTATCCAGCTCTTCGGTCAGGGCGTCCAGGCTCTTGATCTGGCTGCGGGCCTCAGCGATGGTCTCCCGCACATAGCTCGCGTCGGCGTTGCCGCCGCTATAGGACAGAACCACGTCACGGAGATCACGGGCGGCCACATTGCTGTTCAAGCGGCACTCGGTGATCAGCTCAGTGGCCTTGATATTGTTGTCGATCAGGTTGCCGTAGGCGTTCTTCTGCGTGGTCATCAGAATAATCGACGCGATGATGATGATCACAGAGACGACGATGGTGACGCCATAGCCCAGGATCAAACTCTTTTTGATCTTCATATTTTTGATCATTATACCTTTTCCTCCTCAATTCTTGCTGTTTGGTGTATTTATATCAAATCGGTTCTGAGCTTGGTGAGGACCAGGGGCTTTCGGTCCTTCTCCAGCACATCGCCGTATTTTCCCTTTTTCTCGTCAGCCACCACCCGGCCGTTTGACATCGTGATCACCCGGCGGCGGAGGATGTTGACGTATTGGCTGTCATGGGTGGCCATGATGACGGTGGTCCCCCGGCGGTTCACGTCGTTGAGCAGATGCAGGGTATCCCAGATGCAGTCATCGTCCAGGTTGGCGGTGATCTCATCCAGCACCAGGATGGGCGGACTGCCGATCAGGGCCCGGGCCAGCTCCACCCGGCGGCACTCGCCGATGGACAGCTCCACCGGATATTTACTTTCCACACCCTTCATCCCCACCAGGCCCAGCACCTTTTTGATGCGGATATCCACCAGCTGCGGCTTCTCCCGCCCCATCGTGATCCGGGAGGCCAGGGCGAGATTCTCCCCAATGGTCTTTTTTCGGATCAGGGTGGGGTCCTGCCAGATCTTTCCGAACAGGATGGACATCCTGTTCCGGCTGAGCATCATCGCCCGGCTCAGGTCCCTGTCCCCCAGATAGACCTTTCCCAGATTGGGCTTTGTCTCCCCGGTGATCAGGCGCAGCAGGGTGCTCTTCCCCGCGCCGCTGCCCCCCACCACAAAGACGAACTCCCCCTGGCGGATGGTCAGGTCCACATCCTCCACGCCCATCTCCTGGTGTACCGGGCCCTTCCTCCGGCGCTTGGGCTTATAGAATTTTGAAACGTGCTCCAGATAAATGGTGGGCATAAACTTCTCCTGGTTCTGCGTATGGTCCGATCTGAGCAGGCCAAATTTCTTTCCATTGAAAATGCGGCAGAATCTGATATAATATCAGAAGAAGCCATCGCATTTTAAGGGGGTGAGCGGGTGAAGAAAAACGGAGGCCCAAAGCATCTGGGGCGGCACATCGCCCTGGCGGCGCTGCTGGCCCTGTTATGTATCGGCGGGGTAGAGCTGGCCGCCTGCAAGCACTTCGCCCCGGAGACCTACGAGTCCATCGTAGCCCCGGTCCGCTACGCCGCCGCCGCCGTGGTCGATACTGGCAGGGCCGCGCTGGAGGCCACCGGGCGGTTCTGCTCCGCCGTAGGCTCCTGGACCGCTGATGTGGCAAGCCGGACCGCCCAGCGGGCTATGGATTTCTGGGTGGATCTCACCACCCCCGACCCCGTCATCGACGAACCCGATGAAACGCCGGTTCCCACGGAATCAGAACCCCTTCCCCCGACCACCGACCCGCCCCTCACCGAGCTGCTGGAGGTGGACGGAGGCCAGATCCTCACCGGCGGCACCGTGGAAGTGGTCTACTTCTGCCAGTCCGACGAGGAATGGGCGGAACAGCTCTACGGCACCGACCCCATCGGGCGCTACGGCTGCGGCCCCACCGCCATGGCCATGGTAGTGGCCAGCATGACGGATACCGATACCGATCCCGCCGCGATGGCCGCCTGGGCGGCGGAACACGGCCACTGGGCCCGCCGGAGCGGCTCCTACGACTCCATCGTCACCGGCACCGCCCGGGCCTTCGGCCTGGAGGCCGAGAGCTTCACCGAGCGCACCGCGGACGCGGTCCGCCAGGCCCTCTGGGACGGAAAGCTGCTGGTGGCCCATGTGGGCCCCGGCCACTTCACCAACGGCGGGCACTTCATCCTCATCCGGGGGGTGACCCTCAGCGGGGATGTGCTGGTGGCCGACCCCAACAGCCTGGAGCGAAGCCTCCAGCTTTGGGACCCCCAAGTGATCCTGGATGAACTGTCCTCCGCCCGGAGCAGCGGCGCGCCGCTGTGGGTGCTGTCCGTCCCCAATACATAATACCATATTTGATTTGTTCGTGCAATATCGGCCCGGTGATTCACCGGGCCGATATTTTATTGTGTTTCTATTGATAGGCCGATTTTTCCCGGCCCATCCGCTGGTTGAGCGCCCGGTCCAGCTCTATCACCTGGCTGAGCCGGCGCCGGTTGGACGCCACCTGTTCACACAGCATGACCTGGCTGCGCTGGGCCGGGTCGGCGGGCTTACTGGAGTTGAGCATCGCAGCCAGCCGGGCGGCCTCCTCCCGGTCGGCCAGGGCCTCCAGCTGCTCCCGGATGGCCTGGTCAGCCGCCTGGAGCTTTGCCAGCGGCTCCTCCCGCATGGCGATGAGCATCTCGGTACTCACCTGGTCCCTTCGGTCCAAGGACTGGCCCAGCTGCTGGGTCAGATCCCACAGCTCGTTGAGCAGATTGCCGGTGCGCTTCATCTGGACCAGGGCGTCCATGACGGTTTTCTCGTCCACGCCCGCCACCTACCCCTCCGGGCTGCCGCCCGCCGCTCCGGCGGCGGCGCCGGCCAGCTCCTGGGCGCTGTTCTTGTTCGCCTCGCGGAAGGTGTCCCGCAGCTCCCCGACCATGGTCTTGACCCGCTCCAGCTCGGCCTTGTTCCGGCCCACCTTGACCCGGTTGAGTTCAAAGCTGAAATAGTCATACAGGCGGTTCAGGTTCCGGCTGATGGGATAACTCATATCCAAGGTGTCGTCCAGGTATCGGATGATGTCCAAAGCCCGGCCTACGCTCGCCTCAAACAGGGGGTAGTCCGCTTTGTTCAGGGCCAGCTCGGCCCTGAGCAGGCGCTTGACCAGCTCGTCATACAGCAGCAGCAGCAGTTCCCCCTGGCTCATCTCGTTGATGCCCTGCTCCTTATAGCCCTGATACCCCTGGAAGCCTTTTCTGTCCATTCTTGACTCCTTTTTGGTCAGTGATATTTTTTAGTACTCACTATAGCCGCCCATCAGGCCGGACAAGGCAGACGCCTGGGAATTCATCTGGGCAATCAGCTGCTCCAGCTTGCTGAACTTGCTGGTGTAGCGGTCGATCTGATCGGACATCTTGTTCTGCCAGCGTGTGATCTGGTTGTCGATGCTGGCCATCTGGGAATACAGGCTGTTGTTGGTCAGCGAAGTATACGCCTTGACAGAGCCGGCGCGCTGGATCAGCACGCCCTTGGGCTCGCCGGTGGTCTTGACGTAGGTCTCCAGCGTGTTCTGCAGGGTCTTCATCAGCCCGTCGGTGGAGGAGCCGCCTTCCCTGGTCTTGGTAAAGGCGTCCTTCACCTTGTCCGGATTGCTCTCCAGGGCGGCGCGCAGCTTATCCTCGTCCAGGGACAAGGTGGTCATGCCGTTGTCGTAGGAGGTGCCGATGCCGATCTCCCGCAGGGTCTGGCCGTCGGTGCCGCCGGGGGCGATGGCGGAGAGCAGCTTGCTGTACATACTGGACAGGGTAGAATCCCCGAACAGGATGCCCTGCTTGGCCTTTTCATTATAGGAGGCGATCTCGCTCTCGGTCATGCCGTCCTCGTCATCGGAGGTGAGGGGATCGTACCGGCTGCCGTTGGTCTGCTGGGCGGGCAGGGTGGAGTAGGCGTTCTTGAGCTCGGTGGCCATCTCGTTGTAGTCCTCTACAAAGCTGCGGATGGCGTCGATGATCTTGTCCGCGTCAGTGCTGGTTTCGAAGGTGATCGGCTCGTAATCCGCGCCGTCCTTGCCCACGGCCTCGAAGGTGCCCTTCACGTTGACGGTCAGGCCGTCGATGTCGAAGCTGTTGGAGCTGCGGGTGAAGTTCTCGAACCGCTTGCCGTTGATCTCTACGTCCATGATGGCGTCCTGGCCGGCGGTATACTTGCTATTGACAACAGGCTCGATCTCACGCTTGTAATCAAACCCATACTCATCCGTGATGGTAAATTCCTGCTCCTTGCCGTTCTTATCGGTTATCGTAAATTGGCCCGTCTTTTCATTATAACTGGCGGTCAAGGTTTTGCCGCTGACTTTGTTTATCTCGTTGGCAAAATCCTGCATGGTCATTTTATTATCAACGTTGAAGCTGAGGTCAGCGCCGCCAACCGAGATGGTGATCTGGTCCTTTTCACCATCGCTCAGGTAGAAGCCAAAATTATCCGCGAAATTATGGTTGATTTCGACGTCGGCATCGGGTTCGGGGTCAAACATCTCCTTGGCCAGCCCGCCGAACTCGATCTTGCCGTTGGCCCCGGTCTCGGTGGCGGTGAACTTGAACTCGTTGGTCAGCTTGGAGTAGCTCACCTTCACCCCCGCCTCGGCGTTGGAGTTGATGGAGTTCATCAGGCCCTCCAGGGTGGTGTCCTTGGTGACGTTGATGTTGGCGCCGTTGATCTTAAAATTGTAGAGGAACTCGCCGTCGCTGTTCACCCGGTAGTAGTTACCGTCGTCGCCCTTGCTGACGCGGTTGCCCGCCTCATCCATGGAGTACTGCCCGTTGGAGCTCTGCCTGACGGTGCCCACCGCCGCGAGTTTGTTCTTGTCGGCGAAAATGTCGTCGCCCATCAGGTCGGACAGCTTCTTGCCGGTGTTGAAGTAGTTGGCGTCGCCGTTCTCAAACCCCAGGGCCTTCGCGGCGGAGCCGAACACGCTCAGGGTATTGCCCGCGCCCTTGGGGGTAAAGGACAGCGTGCCGTCCTGGGCCCGTGCCACGTCGATCTTGCCCGCGCCAAAGGCGCTGTCCATCTCCTCTTGGAGCGCTACCTGGAACCGGACGTTTTTTGTTTCATCCATCCCGTTCCCCATGCGCTCGAGCACATCGTTCATGCTGATCTTCTTGGTGGTGCCGTTGTAGGTGAAGCTCAGCTCTTTATCCTTCAGGTACTCGGAGGTGGTAACCTGCTTGGTCAATACCGTGTCGTAGTCCAGGCTGATCTGCTGATCTTCGGCTTTGATCCCCAAAGTGTCCTTAATATCGCCGGAGACGCTGCTGATGGACACCGTGTTGCCGTTGCCCAGCCCGTCCTCGAAGGAAATATTCATCCCATCCACTTTCACCTTGATGGCCTTGTCGGCGGTGGTGGTCTCCTGGAAGCCGTTCTTGGTGTAGCTGTAAGTGACCTCGCTCAGCTTCTTGCTGATGGCGTTGGCCAGCTTCTCTGTATCGGTGCTGCCCTCGTACTGGCTCCAGTCCTCCAGCTCGTCGAAGCTGATGTCGAAGGAGGCGCCGTTGCTGCCGCCGTACTGGAAGCTCAGCGAGCCGGAAACAGTGCTCACGTCCAGCTGCTTGTTGAGGTCGAACGTCTCCCCGCCGATAATGCCCTGGATATCCCCGCCGGAGCTTCCGCCCAGCCCGGACACAGTGTATGTAGCGGCGGTGGCCATCTGCTTCACCGCGTTGATCTTGATCTCGCTGGAGGTCTTGCCGCTGGCGGTGATCTTGTCGGCGTAAGTGCCCTTGGCAACGGTGTTCACCGCGTTGTTGAAAAAGGTGCTGCTGAGCAGGTTGGTCTTGGAGGAATAGGAGGTGTACTTGGTGTTGAAGTTCACCGCCTTGTCGATGATGCTGCGGTAAGCCTCCTGCTGCCATTCGATCTTGGTGCGCTTCTGGTACAGGCTCTGGATCTTCTTCTTGATGCCGGACACGGCGTTTTCGATCATGGACTCGGTATCCATGCCGCTGGCCAGACCGCTCAGCACATTCCGGTTGCCATAGATGCTGCTGGTGTTATAGCTGCTGTTCATCAAACTGGTAATGGACGCCATAACGGATCGCTCCTTTCTAAAAGCCACGGGCAGGGCACCCTGTCGCAACTATGCTCTCAGACGAAAATTTTCAAAATTTTTAGAGTTTTTTTCGCTGTACCTCTGTTCTTTTTTATCGACCTGTAGTATATTAAACTTAAGACTTTTCTCCAATGTTTTTGTAAAGGGGAGGGAATATTCCTTGACTCAGATCATCACCGTTACCAACCAAAAAGGAGGCGTGGGCAAAACCACCACCGCCGCCGCCCTGGTATGCGGCCTCCGCCAGCGGGGGGCCAGCGTTCTGGGCATCGACCTGGACCCCCAGGGCAACCTGGGCTTCAACCTGGGGCTGGATATCGGCTCGGGGAGCACCGTCTATGATGTGCTCAAGGGGAGCTGTCCCATCGAGCAGGCCATCCAGTCCACCGAGTATGGCGACATACTCCCTTCGGACATCATGCTGTCCGCCGCCGACGTGGAGTTCACTATGCCCCGCCGGGAGTTTTTGCTCAGCGACCGGCTGTCCGGCGTGCGCTCCCAGTATGACTTCATCGTCATCGACACGCCGCCCGCGCTGAACATCCTCACCGTCAACGCCTATGTGGCCTCCGACGGGCTCATCGTCCCCATGGAGGCGGAGGTGCTCAGCCTGGTGGGCATCACCCAGCTCCAGGAGACCATCGAGACCGTGCGCGCCACCTACAATCCCCACCTGAAGGTGCTGGGCATCCTCATCAACAAGTTCAACGGCCGGCTCACCCTGTCCAAAGACATCCTGGAGCTGGCCGAGGAGGTGGCCGGCCAGCTGGGCAGCCAAGTGTTCCAGGCCAAGATCCACCGGGGGGTGGGCGTGGCCATGGCCCCCGCCCACGGGCAGAGCGTGCTCACCTACCAGCCCGACTCCCGTCCCGCCCAGGACTTCCAGGAGATTGTGGACGCGGTGGCCGGGGAGCGCTTCCCCCGGCCCAAGCCCACCTTCAGGCAAAAGTATATTTCTAAATTCTTCAATTAAGTAAGGAGTACAGCATCATGGCAGCCAAGAATGACAAAACCACCAAGACCGCGCGGGTCATGAACCTGCTGAGCAAGAAACCCGACCCTGCCGCCCCCGCGGAGGAGGCGCCCGCGGCGCCCGCCGCCCCCCAGCCCCCCATCGCCGCCTCCATGGCCCCGGACGCCGCCGTGTCGGTGCAGATCAAGAACGCGCTGCAGGACGCGCTGGAAGGTGAGCTGGGCCCCGAGGCCGCCGCCCAGCAGCCCGCCCCCGCTCCCGCGCCGGAACCGGAGCCCGAGCCCCAGCCCGCGCCCGTCCAGGCCGCTGGGCCGGAGTCCCAGCAGCCGGCTGAGCCCGCTCCCGAGCCGCAGCGGGAGCCCCAGTGGAACGAAGCCCATTTCCCCACCTATCCCGGCTACATGAACGTCATGCAGGTGCTGGTGGAGGAGAAGGCCCCCAAATATGTCCAGATGTTCGGGCTGTGCAGCTGTGAGCGCTGCCTGGAGGACGTGAAGGCCCTCACCCTGAACAACCTGCCCCCCAAGTATGTAGTGCTGGAGCGGGGGGACATGATCCCCCGGCTGACGGTATACGAGGGCAAGTTCAGCAGCGACATCACGGCCCAGCTGCTCAAGGCCTGCAAGATGGTCATGGAACGCCCCCACCACGGCAGAAACTGATATGGATGGAAAATCTCTGGCGGATATCGGATATCCGCCAGAGATTTTTTGTCGTTTGATTGCCGCCGCCGCAGCGTCCGTCAGGTCTCGGGCGCCTGCTCTCCGGCGGGCTCACCCTGCCGGGGATACGGGTTGGTGAGCTGCTCCCACAGGGTATTCACGTTTTCCATGCAGATGAAGTAAATGCTGGTCATCATATTGTCCGGGATGCCCAGCTCTTCCGCCAGGACGGTGATGCGCTCCCAGTCCGCCGACTCATAGCTGAGCACCAGCTCGTACAGCATGCCGCAGCGGCCCTCGCGCCTCAGCAGGGCGGCCTTGATCTCGTCCGCCACCGGCACCTCCGCCAGCAGATCCTCCATGGGGGCGTTGATGAGATAGTTCAGGGTGGAGAACATCCCCATCAAATAGGCCTCCGCCTTGGAGATGGGCATATTTTTGGCATAGTTCATCAGCTCGCTGCAGAAGTTGGCCCGCATGAAGGAGCGCTTCAGGAACTCCTCCGAGCCGGGGTCCAGCTCGTTCTCCGCGTTGCTGGCGCTGAGCAGGTAAATCCACTGCTTCAGCTGCCCCAGGCCCAGGGTCATGATGGCCTGGGTGATGGTGGTGGCCCGGTGGCGCAGGGCGAAATAGGCGGAGTTGACCATCTTCAGCAGGCCGAAGGTCAGGCTGGCGTCGGCGGCGATGAGCTGCTCGATCTCCTCCACGTTCGGCTCGTCCTTGGTGACGGCCACCATCAGCTGGAAAAAGTTGCTCTGGATATAGGCGCTGCTGTGGGCCCGGGTGGTGAGCTTGTCGGCCACATAGGGGCCCTCCAGCCCGTCCGCGCCCAGGATCACCGCCCGCTGGTAGACCTGGGGATCGTCGATGTTGGTGACGATGCACTTGATGTTCATGCTGTGGGCGATTTCCACCGTGTTGCGGATGGTGATCTCGCTGGCGTTTTTGGCGTTGATTTTGATGAAGTGGATGTCGTCCAGCAGGGCCAGATACCGGGGGGTGAACTGGAAATCGTTCACCGCGATGCGGTAGCCCTCCTTGGCGTAGTTCCGCACCAGGTGCATGGACAGGGGGTGGATGATCACCGCGTCGTCGATCTGGATGACCAGCTCATCCTTCTCAAAAAGCCGGGGCGTCTTCTTCATCAGCAGCATGGTGGTGAAGGTCATGAAATTCAGCGTGCCCTTCAGCACCTTGGGGCTGTTATCGGTGAGAAAATTGTAGATGGTGTTGGCGGCGGCAAATTCCGCGCTGGAAGTAGAGCTGTCGCTGCTAAAAGCCTGATTGGCCCCGTGGTACAGGATCTCATACCCGATGGTGCTTCCCGCAGTGTCCCGGATGGGCTGCCGGACGATGTACTTGCCGCTCATAGAAAACGCCTCCTAATTCCTGTCCTCAATTGCCCTGCTTGTCCTGCCGGATGAGGAGGTGGTCCATCACATCCACCAGGTGGCCGATCTCCGGCTTGGTGAGCTGCTCGTCCGCCCCCAGGTCCCTGCCCTTCCGGCGCATCTCCTCGCTGATGAGGGAGGAGAAGATGATGAGCGGGATCGGCTTGAAGCGGATGTTGTCCTTCACCAGCTTGGTCAGCCGGTGGCCGTCCATCTGGGGCATCTCAATATCGGTGATGATCAGGGCCACATCGTCGAACAGCTCCCGGTCGGGGGGCAGGGCGGAGAGGGCCTCCCACAGCTCCAGGCCGTTGGAGAACATCCGCAGGTTGACATAGTTGGCCTTGCGCAGGGAGTCCTCGATCATCTTGCTCAGCAGGATGGAGTCCTCCGCCACCCAGATGGGCTTGTCGTTGCGCTCCCGGGGGCCCAGGCCCTCCACCTCGGAGATCTGGATGGAGGTCTCCGGGGCGATCTCGGCCACGATGCGCTCGAAGTCCAGGATGGTGACCAGCTCGCCCTCGCACTGGGCGATGCCGGTGGCCACGCTCTCCGCGCCGCCGGACACAGTCTTGTCCGGCTTGGAGATGTCCGTCCAGGAGATGCGGCTGATACGGTCCACGGTGTGGACCCGGAAGGCGATGCACATCTTGTTGAAGTTGGTGATGATGAAAATGTCCTTCTCATCCTTGGGGCTCTCCTCCCCCAAGTACTTGGGCAGGTCCACCACCGTGATCACAGTGTCCCGGGGCTTAAAGATGCCCTCCACCGCCGTATGGGCGTGGGGCATGGGCTTCACCGGTTCGGAGATCATGATCTCCTTCACCTTGGCCACATTGATGCCGTACAGGTTGCCCCCAATGGTAAACTTCATGATTTCGATCTCGTTGGTGCCGGACTCCAGCAGGATGCCATGCTTATTGTCTTCCATCATTTCCAACACTCCCTTTTCATCTTGTACGCTGCTAAATGATCAGCTCCT
Organism: Clostridiales bacterium; assembly: GCA_014799485.1. The sequence continues at coordinate 26,005 of JAAVHY010000030.1, forward strand.
GGCGGCCGTAGCAGCGCACGCAGCCCAAACCGCTGTTCACGTCGAAGAGCAGGGTCCGAGCCACCGACCCGCCCACATCCTCCTTCAGCAGGTGGATGCCCTCTTTTTTCAGGTTGAGTTTCACGCTTTCGATGTTCCGCTGGCCGATGTTGCCCAGGGAGCCGGTGCCGTCCTTGAACATCATGGCCCCGCCGGCGATCTTGGCGGTGATCCTGGCGCGGCTGGCGCCCATGGCCTCCATCTGCTTCAAAGTCTCCTTGATCCCGGTGTCGGCATACTTCATCGTGTTTTTGCGCCCAGCTTCCATATTGACTGGCAGCATGATATGGATCAAAGCCCCCAGCTTAAGGAGCGGGTCGTGCAGGCAGATGCCGATACAGGACCCCAGCGCGTAGGTGACCAACATACCCTGTCCTTTGGCCATCTTCATGTCCGCAATGCCGATCGTGATCTTATCGTCAGCCATCGCTTACGCCCAGCTTCCGTAACAAAGCATTCAAGGACCGAAGGTCCGGGGACATCAGCAGGCGGCAGGGAACCTGCTTGTTGTCGCACACAAAATTTCCGCCGATGGTCATGATATAGTCGGACTGTCCGCCGTACTCAGCCATGGGCACGGCCAGGATGGCCCCTTGCATATCCACCGTGAAGGCGGGCACGGTGAGGTTGATCTCCATACCGGACAGGCCGCTCAGCGCGTTGATGAAGGTGGAGATCATGATGTTGCCCACTTCCACCAGGGCGGAGTGCTCCATCTCGGTGAGTTCGCTGTAGTCCCCCACCGTCTTGTCCATCATGCTCTCCAGCACGATGTTGACGAATTCCAGCGGCTGCACCGACAGCATAATGCCGGTGAGATGCCCGCTGAGCTTCACCAGCACGCCGGCGGTAATCTCCTCCGGGCCGCCGATCCACTCGATGGCCTCGTTGTAGCCCATGATGCGCACCTCTGGCAGCGTGATGCGCACCTCCCGGCCCAGCATCTGGGACAGGGCGGTGGCCGCGTTGCCGGTGCCCATGCTGCCGATCTCCCGGAGCGTGTCCAGCTCCAGCGAGTTCAGCTCGTCGTAGTTCTTGATCGACATTCAATTCCCTCCTATCATCAACTGCGAAGATTGTTGATGGTGTTCTCTATTTCATCGGAGGTCTGCACCATCTTCAGCGCCATGCCATAGGCCCGCTGGGACTCGATGACCTTGGTATACTCCTCAGCCAGATCGGCGTTGGAGCCTTCCAGCACCCCCTGGCGCAGGGTGCCGGTGCCGTACCACAGCCCCCCGTTCTTGTCGACGGGCAGGTAGCGGGTGTCGTCCAACTGGGTCATACCGTTGTAGTTTGGGTAGTCGAAGATGCCGATGGGCAGCTTCTGGGTGGGGTCGGTGACCTCGATCAGCCCGCCCGCCTCACTGAGCACGAAGCGGCCCTCGCCGTCCCCCAGGCAGAAAATCGTCTCCGTAACGGGCTGGCCGTTCTCGTCCACCTGTCCGGTGCCGCGCTGGTACTGGGACATCATGAAGGCGCCGTTGCGGGTATAGCTCACCTCGCCGGTGGCCAGATCCACCAGGGCGAAGAAGCCGTCCCCCTCGATCATGTAGTCCAGGCTGCGGCCATTGTCCTCCACCGGCCCCTGGGCGAAATTGGTGGAGGTCATCAGCAGCCGGGTGCCCACGCCCATGGGCAGCTGCGTATTATCCTCGCCGTTCAGCGCGCCCCGGTGGTTCTGATACATCAGGGCGGTGAAATCCGTCCGGTCGGCCTTGAATCCCACGGTGTTCAGGTTGGCGATGTTGTCGCCAATGATGTTCATCCGCCGCTGCTGCATCTGCGCGCCCACGGCGCCGATATAAAAGGATTGGTTCATCTTATCCTGTCACCTCTCTTACATCCGTCCGATGTCGCTGGCGGAATGGGCCATGACCTCGTCGTATATCTTGGTCACCGAGGCCGCGCTCTGCAGGGCCCGCTGGCAGGTGAGCATATCGGTCATCTGCCGGATCATGTCCACGTTGGAGCGCTCCAGATACTTCCACAGGATCTGGGGGGTCTCCATGGCTTCCGCCCCTTCCCCGGTGAAGAAGCCCGCGTCGTTGTACTCCAGCTGCTCCACATCCTCGAAGCGGTACACGCCCAGCTGGCCCAGGTTGTACCCCTCGTCCTTCTGCCTGATGTTGCCCAGGCCGTCCACGTCCAGCTTGTCGGTCCTCAGCAGGATGGTCTGGCCATTGGGGTCCAGCACCCGGCCCACGCCGGGGAAGCAGAGGTAGCCCTCGTCGTCCAGGGAGAAGCTGCCCGCCCGGGTGTAGACGATGTCCCCGCCCTCCCGCTGGATGGCGAAGAACCCCTCGCCCATGATGGCGAAGTCCAGGGGGATCTCGGTAGGCTCCGGGATGCCCTGGTCGTGGACCACATAGATTTCGCTGTTGGCCCGGATATAGCTCTGGCGGCCGATGTCGGTGTACTCCTTCTCCTTGTTGCCCACCCGGGTGTACATCACATCGTCAAAGGTGGTGGCGGTGTAGCGGCTCTCTTTGAAGCCCGCGGTGGAGATGTTGACCATGTTGTTGCCCACCACATTCAGGTGGCGCTGCTGGGTCAGCATCCCGGAGGTGAGGTTATAAAAGCCTTTAAACATCTTTCATCATGCCTTCTTCCGCTTTTTCGAGGTTTTCTGGGGGGCTTCACTGTTCATGTACGCGCCCATGTGCTCCCGCAGCTTCTGGATGGCCCGGGAGTGGATCTGGGAGATGCGGGGCTCGCTCACCCCCATGACCTGGGCGATCTCCTTCATGTGGAGGTTTTTCTCATAGTAGAGGGACAGCACGATCTGCTCGTTTTCCTGGAGGGCCGCGACGCCTTGGGCCAGGGTCTGCTGGAGCTCCTGGTCCTCCAGCACGGTCTCCGGCTGAATGGTGGGGTCCTCGGAGGAAACCTCGAAGCGGTAGCCCTCCAGGTCCCTGGCGTCCATCAGCGCGTCCAGGGACAGGGTGTTGCTCAGCGCCACCCGGGCGGCCTCCTTCTGGTACTTGTCGGTGGAGATGCCCAGCCGTCCGGCCACCTCGTTGTCGGTGGGGAAGCGCCCCAGCTCGTTGGCCAGGTTGGACACGGCGGCGTCGATCTCCTTGGCCCGCTGCCGGATATTCCTGGGCAGCCAATCCTGCTTCCGGGCCAGGTCGATGACCATCCCCCGGATGCGCTTGGCCACGTAGGTCTCGAATTTGATGCCCTTGTCCGGGTCGAACTTGTCGATGGAGTTAAGCAAGGTGAGGATGCCCTCGCTGACGATGTCGTCCACCTGGGCGAAGCTGCTGTACACGCCGCGGATCTGCAGCGCCGCGCTTTTGATGAGCCCTTCGTACCGCAGCACCAGGGGCCACTTCAGCGCCTCGTCCTCCGTCTGCTTATAGAGGGCCAGCAGCTCCGGGGTGGGCATGGCCTCGATCTCCTCAGGCGTGAATCGCAGGGTGGCCGTACTCATGTACCCACCGCCCTTCGCTGGACCTGGGCCGCCGTCTGGTCGGTGATGTTGCCCAGGGCCTGGATCTGCACGGTATTGGTGATCTCATTGAAGGACAGCACATAGACGTGGGGATAGAATTGGGTGATCATCCGGCTGAAGTAGCCCCGGATCACCTGGCTGACCAGGATGACCGGCGTCTGGGACAGGTCGTTGAATTTCTTGAGGTGCTCCGCCATCTGGGTGATGATGGTCTGCATCAGGTCGGGGCCCATGGCCAGGTACACGCCCTGCTCGTTGCGGGTAAGGGACGAGATGATCTTCTTCTCCACCTCGGCGTCCAGGGTGATGACCCGCAGCTGCCCGTCCTCGCAGAAGCGCCTCGTGATGGTCCGGGCCAGGGCGCCGCGCACCTGTTCGGTGGTCATGTCCAGATCCCGCCCCTGGGAGAAGGCGTCGGCGGCGGTCTCCACGATGGTGGCCAGATCCTTGATGGGCACCCCTTCCTGGAGGAGGTTGCGCAGCAGCTTTTCCAGCTTGGAGTAGGGGATGATGGCGGGGACCGCCTCCTCCACCAGCTCCGGGGAGGACTGCTTCAGGTTCTCCACCAGGCGGATGGTCTCCGCCCGGTCAAGCAGCTCGTAAGCGTGCTTCTTCACCGTCTCCGCCAGGTGGGTCAGCATGACGGACAGCGGGTCGATGACGTTGTAACCGTAGATCTCCGCCATCTCCTTGTTCTCCGGCAGGATCCACCGGGAGGGGATGCCGTAGGCGGGCTCGATGGTCTCGATGCCGTCGATCTCCCCCAGGGGGTTGGGCGGCTCCAGGGCCAGGTAGTAGTCCACCAGGATCTCGCCCTGGGCCACCACCTCGCCCTTGATGCGGATGGAATACTGGTTCGTGCCCAGGGTGGAGCCGTCGTGCAGGCGGATGGCGGGGATGACGAAGCCCATATCCTGGGCGTACTGCCGCCGGAAAATGACGATGCGGCTGGTGAGCTTTCCGCCGTGCCTGTCATCCACCAAGGGGATCAGGCTGTAGCCGAACTCCATCTCCACCGGCTCCACCGACAGCAGGGTGTATACGTTGTTGATGTCCCGATAGTAATCGCTCTCGCTGGGGGCGGCCAGCTCGGCGGGCTCGGCCGGGGCCTGGGCGGCTGCCGCCTCCGCTTTGCTCTGGGCCTCCATCTGCCGGATGAGGAAGAAGCCCCCGCCCAGCAGCGCCGCGCCGCCCACCAGCAGCGGCACGGTGGGCGTGTTGGGAATGGCGCCCAGGATCAGCAGGATGACGCCGGTGGTCATGATGGCCCGGGGCTGGGCCTTGAACTGGCTCATCACGTCCACGTTCAGGCTGCCGTCGGACACGGAACGGGTGACGATCATGCCCGTGGCGGTGGAGATCATCAGGGACGGGATCTGGGACACCAGGCCGTCGCCGATGGTGAGGATGCAGTACTGCTGCATCACGTCGCCGATGCTGCCGCCTTTGATCACCATGCCGATGATGATACCGCCCACCAGGTTGATGATGGTGATGATGATGGACATGGTGGAGTCGCCCTTGACGATTTTGGTGGCGCCGTCCATGGCGCCGTAGAAGTCGGCCTCTTTTTGAATCTTCTCACGGCGGATGCGGGCGGTCTGCTCGTCAATGAGGCCGGAGGACAGGTCGGCGTCGATGGCCATCTGCTTGCCGGGCATGGCGTCCAGGGTGAACCGGGCCGCCACCTCGGACACGCGCTCCGCGCCCTTGGTGATGACGATGAGCTGCACCAGCACGATGATGAAGAAGATCACGAAGCCCACCACGATGTCGCCCTGGGTGACCAGCTGCCCGAACCGCTCGATGACCTCGCCGGGGTAGCCGGTGGTGAGGATCATACGGGTACTGGACACGTTCATGCCCAGGCGGAACAGCGTCGTGATCAGCAGCAAAGAGGGGAAGATGGAGAAATCCAGCGCCTCCGAGATGTTCATGGTGATCATCAGGATCATGATGGACAGCCCGATGTTGATGATGAGCAGGATGTCCAGGATCACAGGGGGCAGCGGGATGAACAGGAACAGGACCACGACCACCACGAATAGCGCTATGACATTGTCCAAAATGCGTTTGAGCACGGGTGATCTTACCTCCTCGTCGCCGCAAGCTTCATATCTCTCGCTTTCGCCCGCGGCGAAAGCTCACTCATTGCGCTGCGGCTCCTCTCCCCACGAAAGCTGAGGGGCGCTTTCGCGGGGGCCCCAGTAGCACGGCTTTGCGGGGGCCCCAGGTCTTTTGCGATGGCCCAAAGGGCCTTATTTTACGATCTGTTTCTTCTCGTTCAGCTTAAAGATGTATACCAGCACCTCCGCCACCGGCCCGTACAGATCCGGCGGGATCATCTGGTTCAGCTCGGTCTGGGCGTACAGCGCCCGGGCCAGGGGCACGTTTTCCACCACCGCGATCTTGTTCTGCTCGGCGATCTCCACGATACGCATGGCGATGTTGTCCTGTCCCTTGGCCAGCACAATGGGGGCTTCGTCCCGGTCCGGCTTATAGCGCAGGGCCACGGCGAAGTGGGTGGGGTTACGGATGACCACGTCCGCCCCGGGCACCTGCTGCATCATACGCTGCTGGGCCCGCCGGCGCTGGATCTCCTTGATCTTCCCCTTCACCTGGGGGTCGCCTTCCATTTGCTTGTATTCTTCTTTGACCTCCTGCTTGGTCATCTTCATCTGCCGCTCATAATCCCACCACTGGTAGAAGAAGTCCAGGGCGGCTACCGCCACGAAAGCGATGCAGATGCGCATCACCATCCCCCCCGCCATTTCCACCAGGTGGCCCACGGCGGCGGTCAGGTCGGCGTAGAGGTAGTTGGAGCTCTCCAAAAACATATCCCGGATGCTCAGGAAAATGATGACCATCAGGATGATGATTTTGATGATGTTCTTCAGCGTCTCAACGACGCTCTTTAATGAAAACAGCCGCTTGAACCCCTCCAGCGGATTGAGCCGGCTGAATTTTGGCTTGAGGGCTTCGGTGGAGACCAGGAACCTGGTCTGGGCGAAGGTGGCCGCCACAGCGCACAGGATGGCCACCGCCACCACCGGTCCCACAGTCTTGGCAATGGCTATGATGGCGTGGACGCCCAGCTCGCCGGACAGGCCAGCCGCCTCCCGGGGCTCCTCCCCGACGGTGGCCAGGCACAGGGTCATGAAGCTCCCCAGCTGCTCCACAAAAGCGCCGGTAAAGATCCAGAGCGTGGCAAAGGTCCCCAGCAGGCTGGCCACCGCCACCGCGTCCTGGCTCTTAAAGACGTTACCCTTTTTTCGTTCGTCCCGTCGCTTTTTCGGTGTTGCTTTTTCTGTCTTATTGCCCTCGGCCAACGTCCATCCCCCCTTGGGCCAGCGCGCCCGGTCTCCTCACTGGGCGGGGAACAGGGGCTTCGAAAACGTTCGGTTATCCTTCTCCCGGCACTTCACCCGGTCAGGGCCAGGATGTCGTGCAGGGCGTTGAGCATAGCCCCCTCCGCCTGGAGGAGAAACTCGCTGAAGGGGAGGACCAGCACCAGCAGCAGCGCCAGCCCCACGATGACCTTCAACTCGATGTTGATGGCAAACACATTGATCTGGGGGATGACCTTCATGAGCACCCCCATGCCCACCTGGGCGATCAGCTCCGCCGCCAGTATGGGCATACACAGCTTCACTGCCAGCACCGTGCACTCGATGAACAGCTCCAGCAGCAAATTGTAGGCGGGCAGGCCGATGGACACCATCCCCAGAGGCACGATATCCTCCGAAGTGAGGAACAGCCGCAGCAGGGTGAGATGCCCGCCGCCCGCGAAAAACAGCAGCGTCATCATGATGTTCAGCAGCTGCCCGGTCACTGACAGGTTGGCCTGGGCCCCCGCGTCATACATCTGGTTCATGGTCATACCCATCTGGGTGTCGATCATGGAGCCCGCCAGCTGCGGGATGTAGAAGAAAAAGTTCACCGCCATCCCCAGCAGGAAGCCTACCGCCATCTCCAGCAGCAGCCGGACGCACAGCTCAACGGTGCCCGCTGGGGAGGGGACCTGCCGGGTAGACGTCGAAGCCACGAAAATGGACAGCACCAGAATCATGCCTGTACGGAAGGCGGCGGGGATATTCGTCCGCCCCAGGATGGGGTTGAAGAGGATGAACCCGCTGATGCGGGCGGTAATGAAAAGGAACGCGGTCAGTGCCGCCCAGTCGATCATGGATGCGCCCCCTCCCGGCCTAACTGGCGATCAGGGCAAAGATCTGCCGGGTGTAATCCAACAAGGTATCCATCATCCAGCCTCCCCCCAGCAGGAGCACGGCCACCACCACGATGAGCTTCAGCACAAAGCCGATGGTCTGCTCGTGGATCTGGGTGACAGCCTGGAAGATCGCAACCACCACGCCCACCGCCATACTCAGCAGCAGCATGGGGCTGGCCAGCTTGATGGCCACGCCTACCGCGTCCCGGAGAATATCCGTCACCTGTACGGTATCCATAACGCGCTCCTTCCTTGGGGGTTAAGCTTTAGTAAATGCCCTGCACCAACGAGGAGAACAGCAGGTTCCAACCGTTGACGGACACGAACAAAAGCAGCTTGAAGGGGGTGGAGATCATGGCCGGCGGCAGCATGATCATGCCCATGCTCATCAGGGTGGAAGACACCACGATGTCGATGAGCAGGAAGGGGATGTACAGCAGCAGCCCGTTGTAGAACGCCCGCTGGAGTTCCTGGGTCATGAAGGCGGGCACGATGAGCCGCAGGGGCAGATCCACCGCCACCCGGTCCAGTCCGGCGGCATCGTCGGGTATCTCCACATGGGCCAGGTTGCAGAACATCCGCAGGGTGCTGCGCTGGGTGTTGTCCAGCATGAACTCCTTGAGCGGGACAGACGCCCGGTCCAGGAATTCCTCCGTCCCGATCTCCCCTTCCGTGTACGGCTCCCAGGCCTCGGTCTGGATGCGGCCGATCACCGGGTTCATGGTGATGAGCGTCAGGAACAGGGCGATGCCCACCAGCACCATGTTGGGCGGAGTCTGCTGGGTGCCCATGGCGGTGCGCAGGAAGGACAGGGAGATGATGTACCGCGCGAAGGAGGTCATCATCACCAGCATGGAGGGCAGCAGCGCGATCATGGTGGTGAGGAACAGGATCTCCAGGGTCTGTACGCTGTCGCCGTTGATATTGATCAGACTGTCGGTCGGCATCCCATCCTCACCTCGGCTTCCTTTGCTTGAGTACAGAGCGCAGCGCCTCGCCGAAGCTGGGCGGCGCCGGCTGGTCGGATGGACGCGCGTACAGCGCTTCGGCTTCCTCGCGCTTCAGCTCCGCCAGCATGGTGACGCCGGATGGGGCCACCCCCAGCAGGAGATAGCGCTCCCCCGCCTGGACCAGCACCGCCGACTGCTCCCTTCCCAGGGACAGGCGGCATAGCACCTTGAAGCGGTCCGTACCGCCCCCCGCGCCCAAAAGACTGCCGCCCCGGCCGGCCACATACTTGGTGAACAGGTAGGCCAGCACAATGATGACCACCACGCACACCAGCAGCCAAGCCAGGGAGAGCAGATTGTTCCCGATAGACGCCGTACTCAGGGCAATGGGGCTGCTATGCTGTGGCATTTTGATCAGGGCGCGCCCAGAATGGAGGTAACGGTCTTAAGTACGCGGTCGGGCTTGAAGGGCTTGACGATGAAGTCCTTGGCGCCGGAGCGCACGGCGTCCATGACCATGGACTCCTGGCCCATGGCGGAGCACATGACCACGTTGGCGCTGCCGTCCTTGGCGCGGATGGCCTTCAGGGCCTCCAGGCCGTCCATGTTGGGCATGGTGATGTCCATGACCACCAGGTCGGGAGCGATCTCGCTGAACTTCTCCACGGCGTCGGCGCCGTCCACGGCCTCGAACACCTCGGTGTAGCCGTTCTTGGTCAGCGTGTCTTTAATCATCTTGCGCATGAAAGCGGCGTCGTCCACTAACAGAATTTTCTTAGCCATGGTAATCCATCCTTTTTTCATTGATGTTGTGTGCCCTGCGGCTTGTGTTCACCGGGGCGGGATCTATGATCTCGGCCTTACTTGCCGGTTGCCAGCATTTCGATGCCGGGGGTCTGGATAATCTCCGTGATGCGGACGCCGAAGTTGTCCTCGATGACCACCACCTCGCCCCGGGCGATGCACTTGCCGTTGACGAACAGGTCCACCTGGTCGCCCGCCAGCTTATCCAGCACCACCAGCGAGCCCTTCGCGAATTCCAGGATGTCCTGCACCTTCCTGCGGGCCCGACCGATCTCCACCGTCACCTGGAGGGGCACCTCCATGATGAGGTCCAGGTTCTGGGCCTGCTCCTTACCCAGCTGCGCGACGGGATCCATCTGCTCCATACGCACGGGCTTGGTCGCGATGACCTTGGGCTCGGGAGCAGCCTTCTGGGGCTGTTCCGGCTGGGGGGGGTAGGGGTACGGATAGGGCGGGTAGTACATGGGGGGGTAGCCCATATAGCCGCCCTGCATCTGTCCGTCCGGCCCGGGCATGGGGTAGGGATAAGGAGGCATCTGTCCCGGCTGGCCCATCTGCGCGGTCGGCGCGCCCTGGGGGGGTGTCTGTGCCGCCGGGGCCTTGGGGGCCGTCGCGGGTTCGTTCTTCCCAGCCAACATCTTCTCGATCTCCTCCTGGCTCATCTTCCTGTCCCCGGAAGAGGTCTCGGGGGCGGGAGCGGGGGGCGGGTCGGGCTGCACCGTGCCGCTCGCCAGCAGCTTCTCGATCTCCTCCTGGCTCATGATGCGGTTGCTGGGCTCCGGTTCCGGCTCCGAAGCGGAAGCGCCGCCGTGAATCATGGCCTCGATCTCCTCCTGGCTCATCACCCGGTTGCTGAGCTCCGGCTCGGCGGGGGCGGAGGCCGCGGGGAGGGCGTCCCCGCCGGCATCTCCGGCGGACCCCTCATCCTCCAGCCCCAGGTTCTTGACCAGCTCCTTGGCCAGGGTCACGGACATGACGTTCATGAACTCGCTCTCCAGCGCGTTCTCGATCTTCAGGAAGAACCGGACCACCACTACCTGGTCCGCGCCCACGGGCATGCGGGCCTGCTTGAACTGCTCCAGATTGTCCAGCTCGAAAGACTCAGGGGTGGAAATGTCCACCCGGAAGCCCAGGAAGTCGGACATGGCGGTGGCCGCCGACCCCATCATCTGGTTCATGACCTCACACACGCAGCTGATGGTCAGTTCGTTGAGTTCAAAATCCTCCTCGGCGGTCTCCATGCCCATGAGGATGTCCACGATGACCTTGATGTCGCTGCGCTTGAGCAGCATGATGTTGCTGCCCTCCAGGCCCTCCACATACTTGATCTCCACGCCGATGGCCGGCTCCAGGTCGCCCAAGGAGAAATCCTTTACGTCCACCACGGACACCGTAGGCGTGGTGATGTCCACCCGGTGATCCAGCATATTTGACACCGCGGTAGCCGAGGAGCCCAGGCTGATATTCATCATTTCGCCCAAGGCGTCGATCGCCATTGGGCTGAACATTTCCTTCTCCATCCCTTATTCGCTCCTTTGTTCGGCCGAATAGCACACCTCGTCTATCTTGATGGCCATGTTTTTCTTGTGGGTCCCCATGCGCCCGGTGAACCACTGGTAGCCGCCGATCTCCAGGAACACCGGGGAGTCCTTTGACCGCCCCAGGTCCACCACATCGCCCACATTCAAGTGGTAGATGTCGCTGAGGGACAGCTGCGTGTCGCCCAGCGCCGCGATGATCTCCAAAGTGGAATCCCGCAGCTGGCTGAAGATCTCCTCCGAGTTGTCCTCGCTGGCCACCTTGCGGCCCATGCTCTCCCGGTTGACCTCGCCGAACACGCTCATCAGCACGTTCCCCGGCAGCACGATGCTCATGCGTCCTTCGCTGCCCCCGAAGGTCAGCTTCATGTCCACCAGTACCACCGTCTCGTCCAGGTTCAGCAGGCTCACCAGGGTCGGGTTTACCTGAGTGCGCTCATACTCGAAGGTAACGGGCACATAGTTTTCCCAGCTGCTGCCCATCAGGGCCACGATGTCGCGAAGCAGATGCTCATACAGCTGCAGTTCCAGGTCCGTATAGGCGTAACCGATGGGTACGTCCCGTTCGGCCTCGCCCTCGCTGCCCATCATACGGTCCATCATCCCCAGCGCCGTGGAGGTGGACAGGTACACCATCACCGGGTCCTCTGCCTGGACGTCGCGTCCGTTCTCCTCCCGGGGATGGATGGTCACGTTCACCATGGCCAGCACGTCCCCTTCCATCAGGGCGTTGTTGAACTCGTAGAACTTCTGCTCCTCGATGCTCTCTACCTCGATCTCGCAGTTGGTGCGCAGCTGGGCGTTGAGCCGGGAACTGACGACCCTCGTATAATTCTCAAAAATGCCGTTGAGCATCTTGATTCGGTCTTTGGTAAATTTACGGGGGGTGGTGAAGTCATATTTCCGGTATTTTTTCTCCGGCTGTTTTTCCTCCGCCCTGTCCTCGCCGCCGCTGCGCATGGAATTTAAAAGCGCGTCGATTTGACTTTGCGACAATACCTCAGCCATCGAATCACCTCACCTGATCTGCTGAATTTTTTACGGTTGCTGCTGCTCCAAGCTTTCTTCGGAAATGCCGCCCATGTCGATGAACTCGTTCAGCGCGTCGCCCAGCTCGCTGTTCGCCAGGTCAACGCCGCTGATGATCATCTCCACCCGGCGGTTGGGGGCCTTGCCCGTCTCGCCCTGGTTGTTGCCTATGGGCCGCCACTGGCCGAAGCCCTCGTTGACCATCCGGGCGGGGTGGATGGTGGTATGCTCCATCAGGAACACCACCACCATCATGGACCGGTTGCTGGCCAGACGGCGGTCGCCCAGATACCCATTGGGCCTGTCATCATACTTTTGGGCGGTATGGCCCTGGACGCGGATCTCCTCAATGGCCTTCTTGCCGTTTTCCAGGATCGCGCTCACTTTGAGCAGGACTTCCTGCCCCTGGCGTGTCAGGTCATAGCTGTCCCCGGCGAAGAATACGGTATCGCCAAAGTGGACGTACACCTTGCCGTCGGTAAACTCCGCGGAAATGCTTCCCTCCAGCCCTTCCTGGGCCGCCATCTGCTGGATCGCCTCCACGATCTCCTCCAGCATATTGTTGATCTCCTCCTGGGCCTCCTGGGCGTCCGGGTTGTCGAACACGCCGCCCCCCTGGTTCTCGTCGGCGCTGGGGCCGCTGCCGCCCTGGATATCTTCTATTTGGGTGATCACGCCGGCCGGGTTGAAGGACTGCACGAGGGCCTTCCATTTGTTCTCGTCCACGGTGGACATGGAGTACAGCAGCACGAAGAAGCATAACAGCAGGGTCACCATGTCGCCGTATGTATCCATCCAGTTGGCGCCGCCACCGCCGCCGCCGCTCTTTTTCTTGATCGCCATGTTCTCAACTCCTTACATAGCGCGCGAAACCTGTGCTTACTCCCCGCCGCCGCCGGAGCTGCCGCCCTCATCGCGCCGTCCCTGGGGGACGTAGGTGAGCAGCTTCTCCCGCAGGGCCTTGGGGTTCTCGCCGGACTGGATGGACATGATGCCCTCCACGATGATCTGCTTGCACAGGACCTCTTCGCTGTCCCGGATGCGCAGGTTGTTGGCGATG
>JAAVHY010000031.1 GCA_014799485.1 Clostridiales bacterium
GCTCCAGCAGTTCTATATCTGGAATGTGCTGCTGGCGGGCGCAGGCGGGGCCATTTCCGGCGGCGTGATGGGCGGCGGGGCGCTGACGTTCCACCAGGCGGGCGAGTTTGCCCAACAGCTCAACGCCGGGAAGCAGGGCGCGGCGCAGACCAATGCCGCCATTGACCGGGCATACCAGGCCATGGTGGAGAAGGGGATGTTCTCCCAGGAGGCGGGGCAGGCAGTGCAGGAGGCGCGGGAACGGCTGGGAACGTCCACAGCAGGGCCTGAGAGCGGCATTCTGATGCCCACAGGGGAGCAGGGGCCTGTTACCCTACCCGGAGGGGAGGACACAGTGCAGGGCACCCAGCGGGCCGCAGAGGGGCAAGAGGTGGTGGATTCCAACGGCAATATCATAAAAATAGACAACGAAAGAGGAGCCAATCAAACCAGTCTTGCCGCCGATGACGGCACTGGGACTCCTACTTCGCTGTCTGATACTAATGTACCGCAGACTGGGGAAAAAGTCAAGGTGCAAATCGGAGGAGAAATTGTGTCCGAATCGGACGCAATTGGCGGAGGGAAGCAGACCGATCAGAGTGCCCCGACGGAATCGCGGCTGGAAGGGGCGAGGGACACGCTGCGCTTGCTCCGGGAGAGCTTCAACAAAGGCGAGATCTCCGAGGAGCAGTTTGACGCGGCGCTGGATCTTATTATGGAGCAGGAGGGCCTGGAAGGGCTGGATATGCTGGACACTCAAAGGTTTGAAGGAGGAGCGAAATATGGCACAGGAGATTTTGGGACGGCGGACCCAGACGGGCAGCAGCTACCTGGTGGAAGGGCCGAACGGTCAGTTGACCAGGGTGCCGCAGGACAAGATGGAGGCGTGGAAGAAAGCGGATCACGACGCGCCGCTGACACCGGCAGAGCAGCGGTTGAAAGACAGGCTGCTGGCCGAGCTCTACGGCTCGAGGCGGTAAGCAGCCGGGAGCTGGGGATCGCCGGCGGCACGGACGAGCGGACGGTGCGTCTGCTGCCGGAGGACGCGTGGGACGGCGCGCTGAGAAAGACCGCCCGGAAGGTGCGCCGGGAGACCGGGATGGGCGTGCGCTTTGTGCTGGGCGGCATCCAGGTGACGGGCAATGACGGCGGCGTCCACCAGGTGCGGGGCGTGTACGGCCAGGACGGCATCATCGTCCAGGCGGACAATCTGCGGGTGAGCCCGGAGCAGATCGCGGATCATGAGATCTTCCACAGCTACGCCCAGCAGAATCCGGGACTGATCCAGGCGGTAGAGGACACCATCGTGGAGCGGTATGGCCAGGAAGAGATGGATCGTATCGTGGACGACTACATCAAAGGCCTGCGCGGCATCGTGGACGTGCCCGAATCGGGCACCGGCCTGGACTTCGAGCAGGCATACGCGGACATCAAAAACGAGGTGTTCGCCGACGCTTTCGCGGGCATCAACGCCTTTGGGACTCATGCCGAGCAGTACCAGGGGGCGGTGCTGGACACGCTGGAGGAGCGGGGCGCGGTAAGCCCCCGGAGCCGGGAGAACGCCCAGGCCATGGATTGGAGGACGGGGCCGCCTGTGGAACAGTTCAGCTATGAGGGCAGGACTAAGGACGGAATTGAGGTCTATGAGACCAGCGAGGAAGTGAGGAACCTTCCGTATAAACAGCGCATGGAGAGGTTTATGGACATCATGCGCGGAGAATATGCTGGGCGGACTGCCAAATTTACGGCAAGTAACGGTGAGACGTACTATGCAAAGTTCGATGAGGCGGATTTGCGGAAAAATATATATGGCGATAAACGATCTTCTCCGCGTGGCTGGAAAGCTAAAATCAATGTCGGCGCAGACGGAACCATCTTTGAATTGGTTGAAAACGCACAGCATAGAGGAAGCGGAACCGAACAGGGTAAGCAATCGGCAGCGCATCAGGGGCTGACCGGCTGGGAATATTTTGTAAAAACTGTTCAAATTGATGGGCGAGTGTATGGTCTGCTGGCCAATGTGCGAAAAAAGCCGGATGGAGAATATGTCTACTCCATCCAGCTGAGCGAAAGCAAGAATAAGGCACCAGCGCCTCCCCGTCAGTACCGTGATGGTACAGCTCAAAGCGGCGAAAGCCGCCCGGTTGGGGTGCCCACTGGTGCCAGCGTCACACAGGACATCTACGGCTCATACGGGCAAAGCCTGAAGTCCGTATTCCTGCGCAACGCTTCCGTAGATAGTATAGCACAGGCCGGTGACGCTGTCAAGGGCGGCGGGTTCCTCCTGCCCACGGCGGAGCAGGGGACAGTTACGCTGCCCAGGGGCGTGTCCGATTCGGACACAAGCGGACCGGCACAAACGAGGTTCAGTGTGGACGATGACGAGAGCGGGGATGTGTCCGATTCGGACACGTTTGCGGACGGGATCATGCTGAACAAGGGAGATGTCCTGAATGGGGATATGCCGCCCACCCTTGCGGAAATCCAGGCCAGGAGGCAGCAGGCGGAGGCCGCGGCGCGGCAGGAGAATGTGTCCGATTCGGGCACATCTGCCGTTGAAGCCTTGCCAGCGAAAGCACGGGAGTATCTGAAAAAGGCGGAACGGCGGCTGATGAACAAGGTCGGAGATCTGCTGAGCGTGCCCAAGTCCGCCCAGAGGGAGTTCCTTCAGGATATCGTGCGGAGCATCTCCAATGAATATCTGAGTACCGGCCAGGTGTCCCAGGAGACCCGGGATCAGCTGTTTGAGAAGGCTTATGAGCAGGGGGTACAGGTAGACCGGGAATATTACGATACTTATAAGCACGTGCGGGATTATCTGCGCTCCACGCCCATCACCGTGAGCGAATGGCTGAAGGGCGATATCGACGATTATAACGAGTGGCGCAGGGGCGCGTTCGGTACGCTGCGGCTGGTGAAGAAGGGCGGAAACGGCCCGGATACGGCCTATATGGAGTTACAGCACATGGCCCCGGAGCTGTTCCCGGACAGCATCACCCACCCGGCGGATCAGCTGCGGCATATCCTGGAGACGGCCCAGGGCATCCGGGTGTCGGAGCAGAGCCTGAAGGAAGCCTATGGGCCGGAGGCGGAGGAGTTCAAACGCTGGTCGCGGCGGGATTTCGACGAGGCAGTGGCCGACGCGCTGGGAGAGCTGAGGCAGGTAAAGCGGTATGCGGACGAGCGGACGCAGCAGGCCGAGGCCAGACAGGCCGCCCAAGCGCCCATGACCGTCCAGGAGGTGTCAGAACTCTGGGGCAGGGTGAAGGGGGCCAGACGCGTCTATGAGATAGCCGCTGCCCGGAACCTGCTGACCCAGCATGATGAGATTCAGGTGGGCAGGCTGCTGCGGGGTGAGCTGGAGCTGGAACACCTGGATCCGGCCCGGGACAATGTGAAGGGCATTACAGCGGTATACGAGGCCAAGCTGGAGTACGAGGAGTTGGCCGGACGCATCCGCCAATGGAACCAGCAGCGCAAGGCGGCGCTGCGGGAGCAGGCAGACGGGTTCCTGGAAGGGGCCAACGACTGGAAGGACAAGTCAGCGGGCATCCTCTACTCCCGGGAGACTATGGAGAGAAATATCCGGGACATCGTGCCCGACCAGGAGCTGGCCGACCAGATCAACCGGGCCTATTTCCAGCCGGTGCATGAGGCAGCGGCGAAGGCCAACCGGGCCAAGAACGAATATCGGGACCGGGTTCGGAAACTGGAGCTGTCCCGCAAGGCAGCCAAAGGCGACGCGGTGAGCGAGGCCCACGCGGTGCAGCTGCTGGGCGAGGCGGAGGACAATATCCAGATGCTGGAGAACTCCCAGGGCCGGATGAAGGAACGGGACGGCAAGACCCTGGAGGACTGGCGGGGCGTGGTGCAGAACCTTTGGGCGGAAAACCCCGGGCTGAATCAGGAGAAGATCCGGGGCGCGGTGCAGGAGTTCCGGGCCATCTACGACGAGCTGTTCCAGCAGATGAACGAGGCGCGGGTGCGCAATGGCTACGAGCCAGTAAACTACCGAAAGGGATATTTCCCCCACTTCCAGCCCGGGGGCGAGGGCATTGTGGCGCTGTTCGGCAAGGCGCTGGGCATCGACACGGCGGTGAACACCCTGCCCACCACCATCAACGGCCTGACCCACACCTTCAAACCCGGCATTCAGTGGTTTGGCAACGCCCAGGAGCGGTTGGGCTTCAACACGGTTTATGACGCCGTGGAGGGCTTTGACCGCTACATCGAGGGCGTGGCGGACGTAATCTACCAGACGGACAACATCCAGGCCCTGCGGGCGCTGGGCGCCCAGGCGCGATACCGCACCGGGGACGACGGGCTGCGGGAGCAAGTGGACGCGGTACGGGCCCGGGAGGATATCTCGGACGCGGAGAAGCAGACCCTGATTGACGAGATCAACCAAAAAGGGAAGTTTTCTCTGAATAATTTCGTGGTGGAGCTGGACGAATACACTAACCTGCTGGCCAACAAAAAGAGCCGGGGAGACCGGGACATGGAGCAGCGGATGGGCCGGAGGATGTACAAGGTCGCAAAATGGATGGAGGGCCGGGTGGCGGCCAACATGGTGGCGGTGAACCCGGCGTCCTGGCTGACCAATTTCGTGCCCTTGACCCAGGGTTGGGGCACACTGGACAATGGGATGCTGCTGAAAGGTATGTGGGACACCCTGAAGGCGTACCACACCGATGACGGCTTTGTGGACATGAGCAGCTTCCTCACCAACCGGCGGGGGAGCGACCCCATTGTGAAAACCTGGAGCCAGAGTGCGTCAGCTACGCTGTCTTCCCCCATGGAGTACATCGACCAGTTCACGGCGGACTCCCTGGTGCGGGGACGATACCAGCAGAACCTCAAGACCGGAATGAGCGAGGCCGCGGCCATGGAGGAGGCGGACGCCTGGGCGGCGGGGGTGATGGCAGACCGAAGCAAGGGGGCCACCCCCACGCTGTTCAACCGCAGTGACCCGTTGACCAAGCTGTTCACCCAGTTCCAGCTGGAGGTAAACAACCAGCTTTCCTATCTGTTCAAGGATCTGCCCCGAGACCTGAAAAAGAAAGGGCTGGCGGCGCTGTGCGCGGGGCTGCTCAAGTTTCTTGTGGGGGCGTATCTCTACAATGAGGTATACGAATACTTCATCGGACGCCGGTGCGCCCTGGATCCAATCGGCATCCTCAACGATACGGTGGGGGACTTAACAGGCTATGAGCTGCCCAACCTGGTGGAGCTGGGTGTGGGCGCGGCCCAGGGGGAGACACCTTCCTTTGAGACGGAGAAGAAAGACGCCTATGAGGCCGCCGCGGGACTGTTCGGAAATGTGGCGGAGGAGTTGCCGTTCATCGGCGGCGTACTGGGCGGCGGGCGTGTGCCCATCAGCAGCGCCCTGCCGGACTGGGGAAATCTGGCCAAGGCCGCGCTGAACGACGGCTGGAGCAATGAGAAGCGGCTGGCCACAGCTGCGAAAGGGCTGGGCAATCCTTTGACCTATATGGCGCTGCCCTTTGGCGGCGGTCAGATCAAGAAGATCTATCAGGGGCTGAAAGCTGTAAGCGAGGGCGGAAGCTACACGGTGGACAATGAGGGCCGTGACATTTTGCAATACCCGGTGTTTAACGAGACGCCCGGGGATTGGCTGCCCAGCGCGGCGGGGGCTCTGCTGTTTGGCAAGAGCACGCTGCCCACCGCCCGGGAATGGGCGGAGAGCGGGTTCAAGAGCCTGAACGCCAAGCAGACGGCCTGTTACCAGGGAATGACGGAGCTGGGAGTGCCGCAGCGGGACGCGTTCGGGCTGATTCAGGCCCTGGGAAATGCCAAGGGAACCGAAACAGAGAGTGCGTCCAGCCAGAAGCTTAAACTGCTGCAGGAGGCGGATATCTCCGCCGAGGGCAAGAGCGTGGTGTATTATGGGCTGATGGCCTCGGACAAAGAACAGGCACTGATGGACGAACTGGCCGATGCCGGCGCGGATATGGGCGAGACGGCAAGGGTGCTGATGGAGCTGAAGGACACCAACGCGCTGGAGGATGGAAAATCCGCAGCAAAGAAAGAGGCTATTGTGAACTCCTCGCTGTCTGAGGAGGAAAAGGACGCCATGTTCCGCTATGTGCTGGGCGAGGACAGCAAGGGGGCGGCATATTCCCAGAGCCTTGCCGAAGCGGGGCTGGACAAGCGCTCCGCCGCCGCGGTGGCCAACGCCTTGAACGGCCTGACGCCGGAAGCGGGGGCAAAGACCGTTTCTGACGCCCAGAAATGGCGGGCGGTGATGGACGCGGCGGGCAGCACGGAGAAACAGAAGGCCGCGCTGTTGGCCATCATGAGCGACAGCGCCCGGATGAGGTATGAGGTCGCGGACAGCTTCGGGATTGAGCCGGAAGCCTGGGTGCAACTGAAGGAGGCGCTGCCCCAGTTTGACGAGGATGGGAACGGAAGTTATACCGGCGCAGAGGTGGAGAACGCCATCGACGCGCTGGGCGGGAACGGCGCACTGCTGGCGCCCTGGGATAAAGATCCGCTGAGGCTGAGCCGGGAGGAGAAGGCCGTGCTGTGGCAGGCGTTCACCGGGAGTAAGAGTGGGAGCGGGAATCCCTACAGCACCCGAGTGGGGAAGCAGGTGGCCAAGGAGCTGGAGAAGGCCAAGGAGGAGGCGAAGAAGTAAAGTGAACGAAAAGACGGGATAAGTCAGGAATTTGGGGTAAGAAAGCCGCCAGGGGAGTCCCTTGGCGGCTTTTTCTTATGCGTGATATAAATTGAGGTTTCCAGAAGCGTTTAAATAAGGGATCATGGCATCGGCCAGACGGTTCATCCACTCCTCTTCGCTGCCGCCATTAACATACATATTCGATTCTTGGGTAGACGGGGACAAGTAAATAGTAGGCATAGAAAACCCTCCTTTGCTTTATCCTATGCGACGCGCCAGGATTTGCCAAAGGAGGGTTTTAATGTAGGCGCTGGGCCAGTTGGGCAAACTGTTCCAGCCCCAGTCTCTCGCCCCGGACGGTCTCCGAAAGCCCGCACTCAAGGATGATCTGCCGCAGCTGGTCTTTGGAAAAACGGCTTCCGTAGGCGGCGGACAGGGCATTGAGCAGGGTCTTGCGCCGCTGGGCAAATGCGGCCTTTACCACGGCAAAGATGGCATCCCGGTCACCTGTTACCGGCGGTGCGGCGTGGGGAACCAACTGAACCACGGCGGAGGTGACCTTTGGAGCGGGGAGGAAGCAGTCCGGCGGGACTTCGAACAGGAATTCGCACCTGGCATAGTACTGACAGAACAGGGAAAACGCCCCGCAGTCCGAATCGCCGGGGGCGGCGCAGATCCGCTGGGCCACCTCCCGCTGTATCATTACCGTGATGGAGCGGAAGCAGCCGGCCTCCAGCAAACAGGTCAGCACAGGCGTGGTAATATTGTATGGAAGGTTGGCGCAGACAATTGGTGTAAAGCCAGAAAACTTGGCAGACACCAGATGCGGAAGATCCAGTTTCATCACGTCGCCCGAAACGATTTCCGCATTAGGATAATCGGATAGTGTTTCAGTTAGGATGGGCAGCAGAGCTGTGTCCAGTTCTACGGCGACCACTTTGCCGGCCCGACAGGCCAGTTCCCGGGTGAGGGGGCCGATGCCCGGGCCGATTTCCAGGACAGCGCAATTCCCATCCAATCCGGCGGCATTGGCGATATCCCTCGGGACCCAGTCAGCGATGAGGAAGTTCTGCCCCATGGATTTGGAAAAGCGAAAACCGTGGCGGGCCAGCAGGGCTTTGACCTCACGGATGTCGGTCAGGTTCATAGCTTTCTCCAATCAGCTAACATTATTTAGTAAAACGAAGATAAAACCAGCCATTATGCTCCTGCCTATCGGCCAGTTTTAAGCGGGTGCTTTGGCAGAGGCGGATAAAATGGCCCGCGTCCTGAGATGCGCTCTCCTTGACAACGCCGTAAGTGGTGTGGACGGCGGTTCCGGCGGCATCGATATCCAGTTCAATCAGAAACGGATCAGGGAAGGCGGATTCCACTTCCGCGTCCCAGATATGAAGGCTGCCGCCGGGTCGCAGCACCCGGGCAGCCTGGGCAACGGCCTGGGTTTGGATAGCAGACGACATATACAGAAATGAGAAAAACGAAGTGACGTGCTGGAAGGAGTTGTCCTCAAAGGTTAGGGCGGCAGCGTCCATGAGCATTTTTTGGGGACCTTCCGGCGCCTCGTCCAATTCCTCCTGCCGGTTGTCGATGGCGACTGCCTGGCTGCCATAGATGCGTCCGATGACACCTTCTCCGCCGCCCCCTAAATCGAGGATGGGACCGTCGAGGTTTTTCGTTAGGCTGAGATCTGCGCTTACCATAGACGGCACCTCCGGGTCCTGGCCGGGCAGAGATTTAATAGGCGACGATCACGCCGCCGTTATTGGCGTAATAAGAGCTGAGCCCACGGGTGGCGGTGATGACTACCCCGGCGAACTGGCAGCTTTTCTTAGCCAGCTCCCATAGCTGCTGCGCGCGGTCAGGGCAGAGACATTGGGAGATGTAAAGGGTTTTTCCTTCATGCTTCTTGTCAGCAGCCATGATTTCCGCTATCTTGGCCAGGGCCTGCTTGATGGATAACGCCTGTCCGCGTTTGCAAATCTCCCCCTCGGGGGTGGAGCCCATGATGAGCTTGATGCGCAGCGCTCCGGTGAGCATGGCCTGCACTTTGGTCAGCCGGCCGTTTTTCCTCAGATTCTCCAAGTTTTCCAGCACAAACAGGGTGTTGGTCTGCGCAATGGTGTGCTCCGCCTGGGCCACTACCTGAGAAAAGGGTAGACCAGACTGCGCCAGTTTGTACACCTTTTGGGCCAGCAGCACCTCGCCGGCGGAGGCGGAACAGGAATTGAATACGTGGACGTTCCGTTTCGGCCACTCCTCGGCAAACAGCTGTTTTGCCTGCCACGCGCTGTTGTGGGAGCCGCTGAGCAGGGCGGACAAGGTGACGACGTAGATGTCGCCGTCCGCTTTGCGGAAAGCGTCGAGATAGTCACCGGGGGCGGGGCAGGAGGTAGAGGAGGCGTCGGTGCTCTGGGCCATGGCGCAGATGAGCAGGCTGGTGTCCAGATTCTGGTCGTCCACATAGTCCTTGCCGCCGACATGGATGGTGAGCGGGATGGAGCGGTAAACGGGGTCGGCCCTCATTTCGGGGGTAAGGTCACAGCAGCTGTCAACGATAATGGAAAAACTCATAGAAATAATCCCCTTATATAATAATCTAAATTAGATTATACCATAACCAAGGGGATTGTCAAGGGAGAGTGGGCCGATCCGGGCGGGCGACCCGTTTTTCATAGGCCACCCGGCGGGGATCGTGGCCGCCGTTTACCGTTACGGCCACGTTGCCCCGGTACTGGAAGCCGTTCCGGCGGAGCAGGCCCTGCATGGCCTTGTTCTTTTTGTGGGTATCGGCCCGGAGCCAGCCCAGGCCTTGCGCCAATGCCAGCCGCTGGCATTCCGCAATGATGCGGTCTGCCAGGCCGGAGCCGCGGTATTGTTCCGCCACAGCACAGCGGTGGAGAACGGCATAAGGTTCCTCTGAAGACCACTTACCGTCGGAGATGGCGGCATAGCTTTGCTCAGGGCGGGTGGAGAGGACAAAAAAGGCGCACACTTCATTCTCGCAGGTGAGGACAAAACATTCATTTTGTTCCAAATCCACCAGAAAATGCCGCCGCTCCGGGTAGCCGTCCTGCCATTGATCCACTCCGCGGGAAGCCAGAAAGCCCTGGGCCTGGGCAGCGATGGCCAGCATGGCGGGCAGGTCGTTTTCCGATGCCGGACGGCACTCAACCGGCTGGGGCAGGGGAGGGCGGGACAGCTCCCGTTCCAGCTCCGCCAGCAGCTTTTGGTCCGCCTTGGAGGACAGGTCCAGCTTTTCGTAGAGGTCGGGCCGCCGCTGCCGGGTGCGCAGCAGGGATTGCTTGCGCCGCCAGCGCTCGATTTTGGCGTGGTCGCCGGTGGACAGCACCTCCGGGACCTCCCGGCCGTGCCATACGGCGGGGCGGGAGTACTGGGGGTATTCCAGCAGGCCGTCCCAGTGGCTCTCGTTTTCAAAGCACTCGGCGTCGGACAGCACCCCGGGCACCAACCGGCACACCGCGTCCGCCACCGCCATGGCGGCGATCTCCCCGCCGGTGAGCACGAAATCGCCCAAGGAAATTTCTTCGTCTACGCACTCGTCAATGAACCGCTGGTCGATGCCCTCGTAGTGGCCGCACACCAGGACCAGGTGATCCTGTTCCCAGGCCAGCCGCTTGGCGTCCGCCTGGGTGAAGGTTTTGCCGCAGGGGGAGAGGTAGATGGTGTGGGGACGCTTGTCATACTGCCCGCAGATGTGCTCCCAGCATCGGTACAGCGGGTCGGCCTGGAGCACAGCCCCCCGGCCCCCGCCGTAAGGGTAGTCGTCCACCTGCTTCTGTTTATTTAAGGTGTAGTCCCGAATCTGGTGGGTCTCGATGCGCAGGATATCCCGCTCCTGGGCCCGGCCCAGGATGGATTCGGACAGCACATCGCCCACCGTGTCTGGAAACAGGGTCATGATGTCAATATGGTACATGGCTACATCCCTTCGATCAGACGCACCCTGATATAGCCGTCCTTGATATTGGTCTCCAGAATGAACTCGGGCACAGCGGGGATCAGGATCTCCCGCTCACCCTCCACCACATAGACCTGCTGATGGGAAGGGGAGAGCACTTCTTTCAGGGTGCCCAGTCTGCTCCCGGCCTCGTCCACCACATCCAGGCCGATGATGTCCGCCAGGAAAAAGGCGCCCTCCGGCAGTTTGGCGTCGCTCCGGCGGATCTGAACGGTCTTGCCTTTGAGGATCATGGCCTGCTCCACCGTGTCCACTCCGTCCAGCTTGGCGATGACGCTGCCCTTGTGGACCCGGCTGGAGGTGACGCGGATGGGCTTGCCATCTACATAGAGGGTGGAAAACCGGCACAAAAACTCCGGGCTGTCCGCCCAGGGGACGATGCGCACCTCGCCGTGGATGCCGTGGGTGTTGACGATCTGCCCGCAGTCGAGAAATTCATTCATGGGAAACCTCTTCTTAACGTATGATTTTGATTTGTTCAAGCGTTCCGCCGCTGGATGGCGTTCTTCAGGCGTTCCAGGGCGTTTTCCAGCACCTTGCGGCCGCAGGCCAGGTTGATGCGCTGGAACCCGTCTCCGGCGGCGCCGAAAATGTAACCGTCGTTTAGATATAGCTGGGCCTCCGTCCGAAGGAACTCGCCCAGGGCGTGGCCGTCCATACCAAAGCAGCGGCAGTCCAGCCAGGCCAGATAGGTGCCCTCCAGCTCAGCCACCCATACCTCCGGGAAGTTTTGGGCCATGAATTCCTTCAGATAAAGGTAGTTGCCCCATATGTGCTCGTTGAGTTGGTCTACCCAGTCGGCGCATTGGGTATAGCCGGTTTCCAGCGCCCGTATCCCAAAGATGCTGAAAGTATTGCAGCCGGACAGGGACACCTGCCGCACCATCTTTTCCCGCAGTCCGGCATTGGGGATCAGGATGTTCGCCACGCAAAGGCCGGCCAGGGAGAAGGTCTTGCTGGGGGCGGTACACATAACGCAGTTGTCGGCGTAGACGTCTCCCAGCGCGGCGTAGCAGGTGTGCCGGTAACCGGGCATGATGAGGTCGAAATGGATTTCGTCGCTCACCACCAGCACATTGTATTTGAGGCAGATATCCCCCATGCGGCGCAGTTCGTCCTGGGTCCACACCCGGCCCACCGGGTTGTGGGGGCTGCAGAGGAGGAACATCCTGCACTGCCGGGCCTTTTCTTCAAAGTCCGCGAAGTCCACCTGGTAGCGGCCATCCTCCAGCAGCAGGGGGCTCTCCACCACGCGCCGGCCGTTCTCCTCCACCGCCCGGTAGAAGGGATGGTACACCGGGGTGACCAGCAGCACGCCGTCTCCGGGCTCGGTGTAGGCGCGGACGGCGGCGTACAGTGCCTGGACGACCCCGTTGGTCTGGACGATCCAGTCGGACTGGACGTCCCAGCCGTGGCGGGTGGACATCCAGTGCTTGAGGGCGGAGGCGTACCGTTCCCCCCAATGGGTGTAGCCCCACATCCCGAACTCGGCGGTCTTTTTCAGCTCCTCGATGATTTGAGGCGGGGAGAGCAGCTCCATGTCCGCCACTGACAGGGGGACCACGCCCTCGGCGGAATCGGGCCCTATGGCGTCCCATTTGGCGGCTTCCATGTTCACGCGGGCATGGGCGGTCTCAAAATCGTACTTCATACGCGGCACAGCTCCTTTATCTGTCTGAATGGATTGCGGGGCGGGGATCTGGAAGAGGGGCCTTGGACGATAAAAAGCTCCGTACAGGCCGCCGGCCTGTACGGAGCTTGCGCTGGAGCTGGTAATGTGACTCGAACACACGACCGCTGGTTGTCCGTAAGGTGACATTGCTCCCCGCCAGAGTTTCGCACAGGCTTTATGGTCTATTTATGATACTACATTTTTGGACCGGTTTCAAGGTATCAGCGATTTTTTGCTGTGGCATCCTTAGAGAGGCAATGCACACCGGCTGAGCCGGTGTGCATGATACATTACGCTGGCAGGATTAGAACAGGTTTCGATCCGTCTGGTGCTTGATCCACTGCTTCGATGTAGTTTGCCAGTAATTCACTCGTGTTCACATATCCAATGAATTTGTAGTAGATGTCCACTTGCTGGGATTTGACGCCGTCCGGCGTGATGACTTTTTCGTGAACCACAATCTTTTCAATAAGTTCATTGAGGATGTGGGCGTTCAGCTCGGTGATGTCGGTATATTTCCAGATAATTGGCAGGAACTGCTCGATATTGTCATAGATTTCCTCACCTTGGGCAATTTCCGCAGCCAGAGTCTCTCGCTGTGCTTTCAAGACGGCCTGCTCCCGCTCATAGTTCGGGGCCATAGCCTGATACCGCTCCTCACTGATTCTTTCCAGCGCTGCGTCCTCGTAGAGTTTGGTCAGGATTTTGGACAGATCCGCAATCCGCTTGTCCACCTTTTTCAATTCTCGTTTGCACCGCTGGATATCAGCCTCCCGCTTTTCGGTTTTCGCCGCTACCAGCATATCCATGTAATCCTTTGCCGCCAGCTTGGCGGCCTGGGCATTGAGCCGGATATCCTCCAGCACCAACTGATTAAGCGTTTTCCACCCGATGGCATGGGAAGTGCAGCGTTCCTTCCCGTAGTTTTTGTAGACCCAGCAGGAAAATCCGTTGTACCTGCCTTTTTTCGCGTCATAACTCACATTCATGGAAGAGCCGCAGTCGGCGCACTTGACCAGCCCCGCAAAGGGCTGTACCTGGCCGCTGCTGTTTTCCCGCCGTCTGGCCTTCATCATCTGATGTACCGTATCCCATAGCTCCTGGGTGATGATGGCTTCATGGGTGTTCTCGGTGATGATCCACTCGTCCTCCGATGTAGGGATGCGGTGCTTGTCAAAGAATCCCTTGGTTTTGGTGCGGCCAAACACGGTCTGCCCCAAATAGACCCGGTTGTTCAGAATAGCCCGGATGGAAGTGGCGTGCCAATCATAGGGTTTGCGCCAGTAGTCGCTGTTTTTGTAGTAGTCCGGGTTGCTTTGGTTGAAATATGCCTGGGGGTTGAGCACGCCTCTTTCCCGAAGAATTTTGGTCATCCGCACATATCCGATGCCGTTGGCGAACATCTGGAAGATATCCCGCACCACATCTGCGCTGCAGGGATCGACGATGAGATGGTGTCGGTCATTGGGATTTTTCTGATAGCCGAAGGGAGCCCGCGCGCCCAGGAACATCCCGGATTTGGCCCGGGCCTGGTGGGCGGCTTTGGTTTTGCTGGACGCTTGCCGGGCGTAGAAAGAGTTGATGACATTGGTAAAGGGGAGTACCAGATTGTCCATCCCGTTCTTAGAATCAATATTTTCCGCGACTGAGATGAAACGGACGCCTTTTTCTTCAAAGTAGTGTTCGATGTACATTCCCATCTGTGCATACTCCCGACCAAAGCGGGAGAGGTCTTTGACAATGACCATGTTGATCCTGCCGTTCTCAATGTCGTCCAGCATTCGTGTGAACTCAGGACGGTCAAAGTTGGTTCCGCTCCATCCGTCGTCGCAATAGTAGTCGCTGATGGTGATATTGTGCTCGTTGCAATATTGGGTGAGCAGAGTTTTTTGCGTTTGGATGCTGCCGGATTCGCCCATGCTTCCGTCATCTGACGGTAGTTTTTATTGGTAAAGGGAAATTTGTCAAAAAACAAAATGTCAGTCATGTCGAAAGTTGTTATAATTTGTCGCCTGGACTGTCATCATCCTGGCTGAGCCGACAGTAGATTGCAGCCTTTTCGTTTGCCATAGCTTTCGCCTCCTTTTCAGCAACACACAATACTCCTAATCCTCGTCGGAAGCCATATCAGGATTGGACAAAGAATCTGCTTCATCTTTGTCCAAAAGTACCGAGTCGGTAATAAGCTGTCCAACCTTCTGAAAAATATCTTTGTTGCCGCTGTAGAAACTGAATGTGATATACTGTACGCCGCGAATGGTTGTAGTGTGGGCTTGAAAATCATTCTCAAATAAAAACATGGTGGTTCCTTTCTCCCTGGGTTACAGGGTTTGTTCAAAATGGTGTTCTTCGCCGCCGAACTTCTGGCCCATGGCCAGCTTTTTGAGTGCTTCGCGGCGGCGCTGTTTGCTGTCTGTCCAGATGGGCGGCGCGGGGAGCTGCCACTCATCGTCACGCTCCAGGTCGGCCATCACCTGGAACCAGCCGTAAACCAATTCACCCAGCCATCCCTCATCCGGCTCCGGTGTCTGAGGACAGAAGCCAACGGCTTGACGGTAGGCAAATAACATCTCCAGATTTTCTTTGAGGAAGGTTTCATCGTGGAGGCTGCTGTCCCGGCATTTG
Source organism: Clostridiales bacterium (assembly GCA_014799485.1). Next base: position 14,896 of record JAAVHY010000031.1, read on the forward strand.
CGTCCATTGGGACAGGTGAAGGTGATGTGCTTTCGGTTCGGAGACCAGCTCACCTCATAGCCCTCTACCTCCATGTTGGTGATGAAATCTTCAGGGGTGATAGAATATTCCAGTGCTTCATTGATGGCTTGGATGAGATCCAGCTTCCAGCTGTCATGGCGCAGACTGGCTTGGTACTCGCCGGGTTTTATGCGCTTCTTTTTTGTGCGGAGTTCGCACTCATCCAGCACGTGCAGACCATGTGCCAGACAGATTTCATCGTTGACCTGCCGATGTTCCAGCAGGTCGTTGGGACTCTGGTGGAGCTTGTGCCCGTCCACACAGCTGACGCTGTTCACTACGAAGTGGTTGTGCAGATGGCCTGTGTCAACATGAGTGGCAATCACCACTTCGAAGTCCAGAAACTGGCGCTGCGCAAATTCCAGACCGATAGCGTTGACCTTCTGTGGAGTGATATCATCGTCCGCAGAAAAGGACTGGACGAAGTGGTAGAACTGTGTCCCTCCTGTTTTGCGGAACCGCTGCTTGGTCATCTGCATTTCGGTGAGCGCCGACTGTGGAACGCAGTTGTGACCAACCACCAGGCGCGCGTCACCCCAGCGCGTTTTCTTTTCCTGTTCCACGTACTCGATCACGCTGCGCAGTACACTGGCGGACTGCTTTTTGTTTCGGATTGCAGTGAACGTCGCCATCAGCGCACCTCCCGAACCAGCGCACTCAGTATATCACACAGTCTGGTGTACTCACGGACGAGGTCGTCACCGCGTAGGATAGAGATCCGTCCGATGTTGGCCAGCGTAGTGAGCTGGTTTAGGTTACGTCCTTGGGCCTTCAACTCAGAGAGCAGATCGTCCAGTCCGTCCACCCGGACGATCTCCTTATCGAGAGCGCAGGTGGTGAGATAGGCTGTGACGGTCATGCCAGCGGCCTTGGCCCGCTGGTAGATGGCCTGCTTGTCCGCCGGGGTCATCCTGGCGGTGATGATTTTGGTTTTCTTTTTCTGCATTGAACTCCTTTCTCCCCTTTAGGGGGCAGGGGGGATGCCGGGGCTTCGCCCCGGCGAGTGCGGACGGCGTATAGCCGGACGCGATGCTTGCCCCACCCAGGAGGGTGGGCATCCGCCCCAACGGGGCGTCTCTGTGGTGCCGTGAACCGGGCGCTCCCCACAAACGGCCCACAAAGGCCGCACACCGCGCCCAGACCGCAGGGCGGGTACATTCCCGCCCTGCGCCGCAAGAGCGGACACAAGGGCTCACACGGCCCAACGTGGCGGTCACGTGGCGGGAGGGTCGACAGGGACGGTATTTCCGGCCCCGGCGGAATCGGCACTATCGGCACGGTGGAGTTCCACAAGCCGCTTCCCGTTGCTCCTGCGCACCACCGCTGTGATACCAATTTCGCTTAGGGCCGCAACACTTTGCAGGATTTTGCGGGACACATTTTTCGGGGTGATACCTTCTGCACCACCAGGGTCGATGCGCTGTGCCAGCTCGGTGGGAGTGCCGATAAATGCAGAGCAGCCGCGTAGCAATTCAGAGAGCAGAAAAATGATGCGGTCGCCCAACAGCTCTGGTTGCTGGTAGCTGTCCGCCGTCACTTCCCACACATTGTCGGCGTTGCGGCGCAGCTCCAACTCGCGATACTCGATGTCCCGTCCGATGCAGGAGAGCCGAGCCCTGCCACTCCCCCGCTGCTCCTCCACCAGCGTGAAGCTGGCGTCCACCGCGCCGCTGATGGCCGTGGTGCCAGAGATGCGGTTGAACACATCGTCTGCCTTTTCTTTGCGCAGATGGTGGATGAGCAGGATGGCAATGCCGTGAGCATCGGCCAGCTTTTTCAGCACAGACAGGTCACGGTAATCGTTGGCGTAGGTGTTGTCGTAGGTCGTGCCGCGGATCATCTGGAGTGTGTCGATGATGACCAGCGATGTATCCGGGTGCTCCGCCAGGAACTGCCGGAGTTGCTCCTCCAGCCCGTCGCCCAGGATACGGCTCTCGGTGCAGAAGTGGACGTTGGACGGCGCATCCTCTGTCACATCGAACAGCCGGTTCTGAATGCGCAGTTGGGAGTCCTCCAAGCAGAGATAGAGCGTGGTGCCCTGCTTCACCGGCAGCCCCCAAACAGGTTCGCCTTTGGCCACGGTGACGGCCAGCCACAACGCCAGCCATGACTTGCCCACCTTGGGCGACCCGGCCAGGATGTGCAGCCCCTGTGAGATCAGTGTGTCCACCACGAAGTTCAGTGGCTGGAGCGGCTTGCTCATCAAGGTCTCGCCATCGATGGTGGGCAGACGGTTTGGATTTGTGTTGTTCATAGTCTTGTCCTCCTTGTGTGCATTGAGAGGATCATCCCCTCATTCACATAGGACACTCAGAAAGAGTTTGTAAACCACGGAAAGCAAAAAAATTGAACCGCGCTGTCAACTGACAGCGCGGTTCAATTTTCGGTGCAGCGTTCTCAGTCGCTTTGAGATGGCCATCCTGGACACGCCCAAACGTCTGCCGATTTCCTCCATGGACAATTCCTCATCGTATCGGAGGAAAATCAGCTTTTGTCCCCGTTCATCCAAATCGGCCACCGCTTCCCGCAGTGTTTCAAGCTGGAGGTTCTTTAGTGCGATGTTCTCCGTCACACGCTCGGCGTCCCCATAGCTGGACAGC
>JAAVHY010000032.1 GCA_014799485.1 Clostridiales bacterium
CTCCCGCATCCGGGACCCGTTCTATGTGAACCGGGTGTGGTTCTACCCCAAGCCGCTGGATGAAACCGTCATGGCGAAAGCCGCCGCCCAGTTCGTGGGCACCCACGACTTCGCCGCCGTGCGAAGCGTGGGCACCGAGACCCGCACCACCGTGCGCACCGTCCACTACTTTGATATCCGGCGGCACGGCGACATCATCGACTGCCGGGTGTGCGCCGACGGCTTCCTGTACAACATGGTGCGGGCCATGGTGGGCACCTGTATCTACGCCGCCGAGGGCAAGCTGGACCCGGCGGAGATTCCCGCCATCCTGGAGTCCCGCAACCGCACCCTGGCGGGGCCCACCGCGCCTCCTGACGGGTTATATATGACCAACCTGTGGTATCACGAAAACGTTCTCTGACAACGGAGCATTTATGGACGAACACACACCCAAAAAACCGAAGATCCTGCCCTCCGGCCCGGAACCGAAAAAGCCCCCTGCCCAGAAGCCCCCGGAGAGGCCCAAGCGGAAGCTGCCCCGCTTCCTGGTCCATGTGCTGGCCACCCTCATCGTGCTGGCGGTGGCCCTGTCCCTGGTGGCGGTGGTGGCCTTCCGGGACAGCCTGAACCTGGACAGCGTGAAGCGCTGGTTCACCTACCGCTCCCTGATCCGCAGTGACAACGGCCGGGCGGAGTCCTTCACCTACGACGGCGACCTCACCGACACCTTCGCCGTGCTGGACGGGGACCTGCTGGTGTGCTCCCGCAACGCCATCTCCCTCTACTCCGGCAGCGGCACCCAGTACATCAACCAGTCGGTGGGCATGGAAAACCCGGTGGTGAACACCAACGGCTCCCTCGCCGTGGTGTACGACGCGGGCGGCTCCTCCCTGTACATATTGGGCCAGCGCACGCTGGTCTGGTCCGTCCAGGATCTGGAGTCCATCCTGTCCGCCCGGCTGAACAGGAACGGCCAGCTCACCGTGGTCACCCAGGCCAGCGGCTACCGGGGGATGGTGACGGTGTATGACGCCGCCTACTCCCCCATCATGCACATCGACCTGTCCTCCGCCTTCGTCATGGACGCCGCGCTGTCCGACGACGGCCACACCCTGGCAATCCTCACCGTGGGCCAGACCGACGGCGCGTTTTCCACCAACCTCGAGCTGTACGACATGGACTACGCCAGCGGCGAATACACCCCCGACTTCAGCTGCCAGCTGGGGGGCGGCGTGGTGCTGGAGGCCCGGCACACCGCCTCGGCGGTGTGGTCCCTGGGCGACCGGGGGCTCACCGTCACCGGCCATGACGGCCGCTCCTCCGGCGTAAGCTGGGCGGACAAGCACCTGCGGCGCTATACCCTGGACGGCGACGGCTTTGCCGCCGCCCTGCTGGGCAAGTACCGGGCGGGCAGCCAGGCGGAGCTGTGGGTGGTGGACGGCCAGGGCCAGCGCAACACTTTGCACCTCAACGAACAGGTGATGTCCATCTCCGCCGCCGGGCGCTACCTGGCGGTGCTCACCAGCGACCGGCTGGATATTTATACCGACAAGCTTGAGCTTTACGATACGCTGGAGGGCACCCAGGGTGCCCGGAACGTCCTGCTCATGCCCGACGGCTCCGCCATCCTCATTTCGGCGGACAGCGCCGGGTTCTATGTGCCCTGAAAAGGAGGCGCCTATGCCATATCTGTTTGACATTGCCATCATCGCCCTGCTGGCCCTGTTCGCCTGGCGGGGGGCCGCCAAGGGGCTGATGCTGTCCCTGTGCGGGCTGGCCGCCGTGTTCGTGGCCTTTTTCGCCGCCCAGTTCGTCTCCGAGCAGTTCTGCGCCCCGGTGGGCAGCATCCTGCGGCCTATTATCATCCAGACCGTCCGGGGGGCCGGCGCGGAGCCGGCGGCCGCCGATTCGGAGACCAGCTATACCGCGGACGAGCTGCTGGCCTCCATCCAGGAAAAAGGGCTGTATAAGGGCTTCCACGATTTTCTGGAGGAAGGCATCGCCAACGACACCGTAGGCCACAGCTCCCTGTCGCCCCTGGACTCCCTGGTCCGCTACCTGGCCCAGGGGGTGGCCAAAATGCTGCTGTTCGGCATCACCTTTATCGGCATCCTGCTGATCTGGTTTTTGGTCAGCCACGCCCTGGACCTGGCCTTCAAGCTGCCCATCCTGGCCGAAGTGAACCTGGCGGGCGGCCTGCTCATCGGGCTGGTAAAGGGCGCCCTGATCGCCGTGGTGCTGGTATGGCTGGGCCAGGTGGCGGGCATCGTCCCCAGGCCGCCGGAGACCCCCGTGCTGTCCCTGTTTACCGTACAGCGGCTGTGGGAGCTGCTGCATTCCCTCCCCGCCTGAAGCTTTTCCCTGGGGGCGTGAAAATTACCACTCTAAAATTCATAACCTGTTCATATTTATCTGATATGGTACTGCCAAACTGACCATAGGGTACGCGGCCCCTCGCGGCCCGCGTGAGGACTTCCCCGAAAGGAGCGACACCATGCACCCTACCCTGTGCACCCGCTGTCACAAAAACGTGGCGGTGATCTTTATAACGAAAATCGAGGGCAGCGAGACCAAAAACGAGGGTCTCTGCCTCAAGTGCGCCCGGGAGCTTGGCATCAAGCCGGTGGACGACATGATGAAAAAAATGGGCATCTCCGATGAGGACCTGGAGTCCATCTCCACCGAGATGATGTCCGCCTTTGGCGGCGCGGAGGACGCCGACGGCCTTGCCGCCGCCTCCGACAGCCGGCCGGACGACGATGAGGACGACGAGGGCCGCACCGCCACCTTCCCCTTCCTGAGCAAGCTGTTCGGCGCCCAGGGCTCCGACACCCCCCAGCCGGAACGGGACCCCATGCAGCGGGGCGGCGCCGCCAAGGAGGATAAGGCCGCGCCGGCCAAGTCCGACCGGGGCCAGAGCCAGAAGCGGAAATTTTTGGAGAACTACTGCATCTCCCTCACCCGCAAAGCCCATGAGGGCAAGCTGGACCGCATCGTGGGCCGGGCCAATGAGATCGAGCGCACCATCCAGATCCTGAACCGGCGGCAGAAAAACAACCCCTGCCTCATCGGCGACCCCGGCGTGGGCAAGACCGCCATCGCCGAAGGGCTGGCCCAGCGCATCTACGACCGGGACGTGCCCTACAAGCTGCTGGACAAGGAGGTCTATCTGCTGGACCTCACCGCCCTGGTGGCGGGCACCCAGTTCCGCGGCCAGTTTGAGAGCCGCATGAAGGGCCTCATCGACGAGGTGAAGAAGCTGGGCAACATCATCCTGGTCATCGACGAGGTTCACTCCATCGTGGGCGCGGGGGACGCGGAGGGCTCCATGAACGCCGCCAACATCCTCAAGCCCGCCCTGAGCCGGGGGGAGATCCAGGTCATCGGCGCCACCACCCTCACCGAGTACCGCAAATACATCGAGAAGGACTCCGCCCTGGAGCGCCGCTTCCAGCCCGTCATCGTGGAGGAACCCTCCATCGAGGACTCCGTGGAGATCCTGAAGGGCATCGCGCCCTATTACGAGGCCTTCCACCACGTCACCATCAGCCCGGATATCTGCCGGCAGGCCGTGGTCATGAGCGAACGGTACATCACCGACCGCTACCTCCCCGACAAGGCCATTGACCTGATCGACGAGGCCTCCTCCGACGTCAACCTCCACAACAAGGAGCTGGCCCGCCTTGCCGAGATCAACAAGGAGCTGGCGGACTACTCCAAAGAAATGGAAGTGGTGCTGGCCTCCACCGGCGCCCAGAACGACCCCCGCCTCCAGGAGCTGCAAAAGCAGGAGCAGCGCCTCCAGCGCCACCGGGACACCCTGGAAATGGCGGTGAGCCGGGACGACGCCGAGGCCCCCAACCGGAACGACCCCGCCTTCCAGGAGCGGCAGGACGGCCGCCGCAGGCAGATCGCCGACCTCCAGCAGCAGCTGTCCGCCGTCACCGCCGAGAAGCAGGCGGTGCAGTCCGCCGCCAATGACCGGGCCTACCAGCGGCTGGCCGAGCTGAAGAGCCGCCAGGCCCAGCTCACCGGGGAGCGGGACGCCATCGCCGCCAAGGGGGACCCCCCGCTGACCGCCGCCCATCTGGCAAGGGTCATCGAGCTGTGGACCAAGATCCCCGCCACCCAGATCCAGGAGCAGGAGTTCGAGCGGCTGGCCAAGCTGGACGAACGGCTGAAGGCCCACATCGTGGGCCAGGACGACGCGGTGGACGCGGTGTCCAACGCCATCCGCCGGGGCCGGGTGGGCATATCCGCCAAGCATAAACCGGTATCCTTCATCTTCGTGGGCTCCACCGGCGTGGGCAAGACGGAGCTGGTCAAGCGCCTCGCCGCCGACCTGTTCTCCTCCCCCGAGTCCCTCATCCGCCTGGACATGAGCGAGTTCATGGAAAAGCATTCCGTGTCCCGCATCATCGGCTCCCCCCCGGGGTACGTGGGCTACGACGACGCGGGTCAGCTCACCGAGAAGATCCGCCGCAAGCCATACACCGTGGTCCTCTTCGACGAGATCGAGAAAGCCCACCCCGACGTGCTCAACGTACTGCTCCAGATCCTGGACGACGGCCATATCTCCGACGCCCACGGCAAGGTGGTCAACTTTGAGAATACCGTCATCGTCATGACCTCCAACGCGGGCAGCGACATCAAGGGCGGCTCCCTGGGCTTCGACCGCTCCCCCAACCAACTGGGCAAGGAAAAGGCCATGAAGGGGCTGGAGGCCTTCCTGCGGCCCGAGTTCATCAACCGGGTGGACGAGATCGTCTACTTCAACCAGCTCACCGAGGACAACTTCAAGGCCATCGCCCGCATCATGCTGTCCGAGCTGGACGCGGTGATGAAGGAAAAGAACATCGCCTTCTCCTATGACGACTCGGTGCTGGACTACCTGGTGAAGAAGTCCTACTCCGCGGCATACGGCGCCCGGAACCTGCGCCGCCAGATCCAGAAGGACCTGGAGGACCCCATCGCCGCCAAGCTTATCCAGCGGTACGCCGATCCCATCACCGTGGTCAGCCTGTCCGCCGACGGGGAAAGCCTGAATATTACCACCGATTGACAGCCAGGGCGGCGGGGATTCCCCGCCGCCCTGCCGCGTGCTGTTACCGTTTTGACATCGCTTTGACACCGCTTTTTAAGCAACTTTAAGACTTTTGATGTTGTATGCCCCAAAGGATTATGCTATCGTATCCTTGTTATCTTTTGATGGAATGGAGGCACCCAAACCATGGGCACTGATATCAACGAAACCAATGAGGCCAAACAGTCCAAAAAGGGGGGCAAGGCCGCCGTCATCGCCGCCGCCGTCCTTTTGGCCTGCTGCCTCATTGCCAGCCTGGGCCTGAACGTCTACCAGGCATACGCCCAGCAGCAGTACGCCGGCAAGGTGGGCGAGTTTATTGACGAACAGCGGGACCGCTGGGCCGAAGAGGAAAAACAGGAGAACGAGTACATCGAAGACGGTTTCAAGGTAAGCGGCGAGTACGAGATCCGCTCCACCACCCACATCTCCGACGCCTACAAGAGCGGGGACGACAGCCAGCTCAGCGCGGAGGACAAAGAGACCCTGGAGATGGCGGAAGCGGTGCTGGACGAGATCATCGAGGACGGCATGAACGACTACGAGAAAGAGTTCGCCGTCTACAAATGGCTGGTGGACAACATCGGCCACGGCTCCAGCGGCGTCATCAGCCGCCCGGGCATGAACCGCTCCGCCTTCACTCCCCACGATGTGCTCACCAGGAAAAGCGCGGTGTGCGTGGGCTATGCCACCACCTTCCGCCTGTTCATGAATATGCTGGGGATGGACGTTCACATCGTGCATAACGAGTACCACTCCTGGGATCTGGTGAAGCTGGACGGCGACTGGTATCACGTGGATGTGTACAGCGACGCCCACGGCACCCTGTACGGCAACTTCAACATGACCGACGACCTCTGCCGGAGCGGCCACAACTGGGACGAGTCCGCCCTGCCCGAAGCCAACAGCGTGAAATACTCCCCCGCCGTCCAGAACGGCGTTGAGGTGGACGATATCTACGCCGTCCCCGCCCTGGTGAAGACCTCCCTGGACGAGACGGAAGGCGGCATCTCGGCGTTCTACAAGTTCAAGACGGCCCTCTCCGACGAGGATATGCTGGCCGCGGATTTCCTGGTCCAGACGCTGCGCACGGCCATCGACTTCATGCCGGACGCCGACTGTTATATGCGCGCGTCCTGGTTCCCCGGCGAGGGCGCCGACTACATCCTGGGCATCTTTATCGAGCGCTACGGCGACTCCGAGGAGCCGGGCAGCTTCGATCCCGCCTCCGCGGCGGGCAGGCAGATCATCCAGGCCATCGCGGAGGCCTTTGAGCTGGACCCCGAGATGCTGGGCCTGACCGACGACCCGGGGATCGAGGATGTCCCCGTTGAGGTGGAGGTCATCGGCGGCGCTGACGGCCCCGTCCAGGTGATCACCACAGAAACCGGCGCCAGCGTCATCGTTGACTGAGCCGGTACTGGGAGGCAGCGCAATGAAATACATGAAAAGAGCAGTCTGCTTTATGCTGGCGGCGCTGGCCCTGGCGGCCTGCATCGGCTGCACCGGCTCCTCGGAGCCCGACGGGCCGGACCTGGACCCGGAGGCCATGGTCCAGGCCATGATGGAGGTGGACACCACCCTGCCCGAGATGGTGAGCCGCTCCAGCAAGGACGGGGACGCCGAGGACAATTTCTTCTACCTGTCCGACATGGACTACAAAAAGGTGGACGCCTATTTCTACGCTTACGCCGACGCCGGCACGGCGGAGGAGCTGGCGGTGGTCAAGCTGAAGGACAGCGCCGACGCCGCCGCCCTGATGGACTCCCTCCATGACCACCTGAAGGCGCGGCAGGGCACCTTTGAGGAGTATGACCCGGAGCAGGTCCCCCTCACCGAGAGCGCGGTGGTCACCCGGGAGGGCCGGTATGTGGTCCTCATCGTCAGCAAAAAGAACGGGCTGGCGCAAAACACCTTCCGGGACTTCTTCAAGGACAGCGAAGGCTGAGACGGCCCAGGCAGGACATAAAAAAGCACGATGACTGGGTCATCGTGCTTTTTTCTCCATTTTCCGCCGCCTTCAGCCCTGATACGCGGCGTACACATCCCGCCGTGTGAAACTTTTCACCGGCCCAAACAGGCCCTCCGGCAGAGCGGTCACCGGGCCGTCCGGCTTGGCGTCCTTGGCGATCAGCCCCTGCTCCGCGCACCACTCCAGCGCGCCGCAGTAGGCGTCCTCATGTTTCCCGCTCTCGCGGATCCTGGCCCAGCGGCGGCCCATGGCCTCCTCCTTGGGGCACAGCAGCATGGCCAGCTCCCCCCAGGTCATGGGGGCGTCCAGCCGCAGGCGGTTGTCCGAATAGGCCACCGCCCGGCTCCTTTGCAGGCGGCACAGCTTTTCAAACAGCGGGTCGTCCCGGCCCAGGTCGGCAAAGGGGCTCTCCCGGATCAGCTGCTCCACCGTCACCACCTGATAGCCGTACTCCTTCAGCAGCTCCAGCTGGCGGCGCAGCCCGAAGGCCACCGGGGTGCGTTTGGCCATATTATAGCCGTCCTTCTGGAAAATAATCTGGCCGCGGAAGAAATCCGGGTCCTTTTCCAGCGCCTTCCTCATGGGCTCTACCATGGCGTTCACCTCCGCCTCCAGCGCCGCGTCCGGGTCGGACAGCGTGGAGGGCAGCCAGCCGGCCCCGTCGAAGGAGGCGGCCATATACTGGTAGCCCAGCTTGTCGTAGGCGTCGTAGCTGGTGAAGCCGTCCTGCATTTTATCCACATAGTGGGGCGGACGGGCCATGGTGATCTTGTAGCCGTATTTTTCCTCCATCAGCGCGTCCAGCCGCCGCAGGTCGTCCACCGCCCGGTCCACGCTGCCCAGGTACTCCCTGGCTCCGTAAACAAAGGGCTTCTTGCCGAAAATGACATGGCGGTAGCCGTGGTTGGTGATCTGGTGCCCCTCGTCCAGCATCCGGCGGATGAGGCGGTCGTTATGGACCGCGCCGCCCTTGTCATCGTGGCCCAGGTCCGGGTAGTGGTCGAACTTGATCCCGCCCCAGGCGGCGCTGCCCACCTTGCCCGCCTTGTCCGGGTAGTTCTCACTGGTGTCGCCGATGACGTCGAAGGTCCCCTTGGCCCCGAATTCCGCCATGGTGTCCAGAATCACGTCGGTGAGGGGGCGCCCCCCGAACCTGTCCGGGGACACGGGCATATTCATGGGCCCGTCGTCAAAGGTCATGGCGCAGACGCGCTTGTCCGTCTTGATCTGTTCCAGCCGGCGGGTGTAGCTCAGATGGTGCTTCTCCGCCGGGGTGATGAACTTCTTGACGATCTTCTTTCCCTTTTGGCCCAGCTTTACCAGCATCGACATACGCTTCAATCCCTTCTAAACATATCCTGTAAGAGACACTTGGCGGCAAACGCCGCCCACTGTACATAATCCAATGGCCCCGCCCCGGTTTTCCTCCGCCGGGTCAGCTGGCTCTGGGCAACCTGCCGCGCCCGCCCCCGCCGGCCCTCGATGGCCGCGTTTCCCGCCAGCAGCGCGGCCTTCACCGCCTCCAAGGTCCGCGCCTCCGCCTGGACGGTCACCGCGGCATTGCCGATCTCCCGGGGCACGTGGGCGTCGCTGCCGCCGAAGGACAGCAGGCCGTGGGCGGCGGCGAACCGGGCGGCCAGGGCGTTGGCCTCCCGGATGTTCCGGTCCGCCCGGCTGTTCCACACCTCCACCCCGTCCAGACAGGGCACGGCGGGGAGCAGTCGGGTATCGTCCCGGTTGTGCTCAAAGGGGTGGGCCAGCACCGTCAGCCCCCCCTGGGCGTGTATGCGCTCCGCGGCCTCATAAAAATCCGCCGTCTCCACCGGGCCGGTGACGAACAGCCCCAGCACATGGCCGAACTGGGTGGCCAGCTCCACCCCGGGGATGAGCAGGAAGTCCGGGTATTCCGGCGCGTCCGCCAGGGCTATGCCGTGGTCGCACACGGCCGCGCCGTCCAGCCCCTTGGCCCTGGCCAAAGACACGATCTCGTCCAGCGTCATCACCCCGTCGAAGGAGCGTTCCGAGTGGACGTGCAGGTCAAGCTTCAGCTCCATAGTCACCGCCTCAGCAGCATCCCGCGCACATAGCGGCGCAGGGGTTTGGGGTCGTCCTTGGCGGACAGGGCATCCCTGGCCCGGAACCAGTCCGCCATCCCCTGGAAAAAGGGCCCCGGCCTGCCGTGGCGCAGATAGTCCAGCATGGCCGCCCCGTCGTTGAGGGTGAAGCGCATCCGCACGCCAATCTGATAGTCCTGGGGCCGGTAGTCCAGCCGCTCCCCCGCCGCCGCCCGGGCGTAGCGGGCCACAAAGGGACTGTCCGCCCGCTCGGTCATGGGGAAGCTGCCCCACACCCGGGGGTTCACCTCCAGCACGTACTTTCCCTTGAACTCCACCATGGCCATGCCCACGAACCCAAAGGAGGACAGCAGGCGGTAGGCGCTGTCGATCATCCCCTCGTCGTAGAAGCTCTCGCAGCAGGTGGACGGCCCGCCGGCGGCGGGGTATTCCCGCACGCGCCGGTGGCAGAGGGCGGAGATGAGCCGTCCCTCCCGGTCCAGCAGCAGGCTGGCCCCGGCCCCCACGCCCTCCACCTTCTCCTGGACGATGGGGTCTGGGTCGTACTTTTCCATGGCCGCCCGCTTGGCGGCGTATTCCTCCGGGCTGTTGGCCACGGCGTAGCGGTCCTTGGCCTTCAGGCCGAACTTCTCCCCGCAGTGGGGCTTGACGATGACGGGATAACGGTCCGGCTCCCCGCCGTACTGCCTGGGGACGGAGATGCCCAGCTCCTCACAGCGGCGGTGGACAGTCTCCTTATCGTTGAGGGCGTCCAGCGCCTCCGGGGGGGCGATGAGGAAGTCACAGACCTGGGCGAACCGCTCCCGCTGCTTTGCCACGGCGTTGAGGGTGACCGCCCCGGCGCAGAAGAGGACAGGGTGGTCGTATCCCGCCAACAGTTCGTACAGCTTGTCCGGGTAGTCCGGGCCGGCCGCCGCCCCGTCCAGCCAGCGGCCCTCGCTCACATAGCGGGAGGCAAACACCGGCGGCTCCAGGGCCGAGTCGCCCCTGGTCTGGGTGACGGCCACCCGATACCCCGCCCGGCCCAGCGCCCGGGCGGCGGCGATGGAGGTGCGGTATTTCCCATCTGTGATGACGGCGGTAGCCATGGCCGGCCCTCCTCTTTGAATTCATTGGCAAATATTATATCAAAACGGGGCGCGGATTGCAAGGGCGGAGGGAAGGGCGTTCCTTCCCTGAAAATTTCATCCCCCCATATTGAATTTGCCGAACGCTTATGATAATATTCTGTAAATTCAAAGAAGCACAGGTGGCAGTCATGTTAAAAGAGTTTCATATTCATTTTGATGAAAGGCAATTGGATGACCTCCGCGCCCGGATCGGTTCCGCAAGGCAGCCGCGCCCATTCAAAACCGAACAATGGGATTTAGGAACAGACGGCGATTATCTGGCGGCGCTCCTCAACTATTGGCGCAATGATTACGACTGGTATCGCAAGGAACGGGAGCTCAATCAATATCCGCAGTTCACCTGTGAGCTGGACGGTATAACGATCCACTTTTTTCACATCCGCAGTTCCCGCGAAGGGGCGAAGCCGCTGCTGCTGACCCATGGATGGCCCGACAGCTTTCTGCGTTACGCGAAGGTATTCCCGCTGCTTTCCGGTTACGACCTTGTCGTTCCGTCGTTGCCCGGCTTTGCATTCTCAACGCTGCCGCCGAAAGGGTTCATGAACAACGCGGAGGTGGCGGAACTATGGCACCGGCTGATGACAGAGGTGCTGGGTTACAAAGAATACGCGGCATCGGGCGGCGATATGGGCCGCGGCGTGACCTGCTACCTTGCCGCCCGCTATCCCCAAGAGGTCAAGGGGATCCATTTGACCGATGTGGGAATGGCCGGCGGTCTGGTCGCCGCGCCGGACGAAGACCTGACAGCGGACGAGCTTGCCTACAAGCGCAGGGCGATCGAATGGCAGCGCATGGAGGGCGCCTATATCAACATTCAAGGCACGAAGCCGCGGTCATTGGCATACGCCCTGAGTGATTCCCCCGCGGGAATGGCCGCTTGGATCGTGGAAAAATATCACGCCTGGAGCGATTGGCCCCTGCTGACCATGGATGACCTCTGTGACTGCCTGACGCTTTATTGGGTGACAAATACGGCCTGCACATCCATCCGGGCCTATCACGGCAACAGTTTTACGCTGCCGCCATTGGGCAAAATCATCACGCCGACCGCTGTGGCCGCTTTTCCTCACGACGTCCTCCCCGTGCCGAAAAAGTGGATCGAGCAAAACTATCCTGTCATCATGTACACCGAGATGCCCCGCGGCGGGCACTTTACCGCTTTGGAACAGCCGAAAGAATTTTCGGAGAACATTGTGCGGTTCATGAATGAAATATTCTGACGTTCATCGTTCTGTCCACCGGGCGGCTCTCATCCCAATTTACCGGGCAGTTATCCGCTGCGGATAGCTGCCCGTCCTGGTGCTTTGCGGTCTGCCGCCCCCTGTCAGTTTTTTTGAAAAAGCGGTTGATATATTCTGCTCAGCGTGATAAAATAACTGCGGCTTGTCAGCGCCTCGGCGCGGAACAAGGCCGCGCTAGTTGGGGAGTTAGCGGTGCCCTGTACCTGCAACCCGCTACAGCAGGGATGAATCCCGGCCCCCGGAGGCAGACTGTGCCGTCTGCCCCATATAAGCAGCGATGATGGATCGGTCCCGCGCAACGCTCACCCGTGAACCGTGTCAGGCGGGGAACCGAGCAGCACTAAGCGGACCTGGGCGTGTGCCGCGGGTTCGCCGATCCTGAGCCGGCTGTATGGGTAACGGGCATATCCTGTGCTTCAAAGGCCGGTGCGCGGTCTTGTCCTGCGTCGAAGCGTGAGCGTAGGCCGTAAGCCGGCCCAACGCGAGCGTGACAAGGCAGCGCAGCAATAAGCGCAGCGTACAAAGGCGCTGCGCATTTCTTTTATTTCCAGAGGTGATTCCATGTACCAGGCCCTATACCGCAAGTGGCGTTCCCGTACCTTCGACCAGGTGGTGGGCCAGGGCCACGTCACCCAGACCTTGAAGCGGCAGGTGGAGTCCGGGCGGCTGTCCCACGCCTACCTGTTCACCGGCACCCGGGGGACGGGCAAGACCTCCTGCGCCAAGCTGCTGGCCCGGGCGGTGAACTGCGAGAACCCCCAGGACGGCAGCCCCTGCAACGCCTGCCCCGCCTGCCTGGGCATTGAAAACGGCTCCATCCTGGACGTGCTGGAGCTGGACGCCGCCTCCAACAACCGGGTGGATGACGTGCGCGCCATCCTGGACGAAGCGGTGTACACACCCGCCGCAGTGAAAAAGCGTGTGTACATCATCGACGAGGTCCATATGCTGTCCACCCAGGCGTTCAACGCCCTCCTCCAGATTTTGGAGGAGCCGCCGGCCCACCTGATGTTCATCCTGGCCACCACCGAGGTGAACAAGGTGCCCGCCACCATCAAGAGCCGGTGCCAGCAGTTCGCCTTCAAGCGCATCCGCGCCGAGGACATCGCCGCCCATCTGCTCCACGTGTCCAAGGAGGAGGGCATCGCCCTCACTGACAGCGCCGCCGCCCTCATCGCCCGACTGGCCGACGGCGGCATGCGGGACGCCTTGTCGCTGCTGGACCAGTGTGACCGCGGGGGCGGCCCGGTGGATGAGGAGCGGGTGCTGTCCACCCTGGGCCTGGCGGGCAACCTGGAGGCCGCCACCCTGCTGCAAAACGCCGCCGACGGGGACACCGCCGCCGCCCTGGAGCGGCTGGACAGGCTGTACGCCGGGGGCAAGGAGATGACCGCCCTGGCCGGGGAGCTGTCCGCCCTGGTTCGGGACCTGCTGGTGCGCAAAACCGCCCCCAAAGCCGGGGCGTCCCTGATGACCGGCGGGTTTGACGGGGAGACGCTGAAAAAGCTGTCCGCCCGGTTCGACGTGCCCCGGCTGGTGCAGATGCTCACCCTGCTGCAAAAAACGGCGGCGGACCTGTCCCGGTCGGCAAACCGCCGCACGGATATGGAGCTGTGCCTGGTCGCGCTGTGCGACCCCAGCCTGGACGGCTCTGCCGCGGGGCTGTCCGCCCGGATCGCCAGATTGGAGCAGGGGGCTGTGACCGCCCCGGCTCCAATTGCGGAAATGTCCCCCGTCCCCCAGCGGGAGTCCCCGGCGCCAAGCGCCCCGCAGGAGGCCCCCCCGCTGCCGGATGAACCGCCCCTGCCGGACGAGCCTCCGGCCCGGGACGAGGACGCGCCCCCCTGGGACGTAGAGCGGTCACCCAAGCCCGCGCCGAGGCCCGCACCAAAGCGGGAGCGCGGGCAGGAGCCGAAGCCGCGGCCCGCTCCCCCGCCCCAGCCTTCCACCGAAGACGCGCCCATCCCCGCCGCCCAGCCCAACACGGAGGGCTGGCCGGGCTGGCCCGCCTTCCGGGCGCAGCTGAAGGGCCATCTGGCGGTGAGCGACTACAGCTTCCTCAGCAACCCCGCCATGGCGGATGGCCGCTTCGACGGCCGGCAGATCACCCTGTGGGTGGCCAACGACTTCCTCCGTGATATGCTGGACAAGCCCGCCATCACCCGGCCCATGGCCCAGCTGTGCCAAGCCCTCACCGGGGCGGCGCACCAGGTGGCGGTGAAGGTGGGGCAGGCCCCGCCGGAGGAAGCGCCCGCGCCATCGTCCAACCCGCCGCGGGCAGACGCGCTGGACGCGTTTTTGGCCCAGGGAGGGTCGAATATTATTGTGGAATAACCCGTAAAACCGGGGCCCCCACAAAGCCGACCTTTGACTTTGCGGGGAGAGGAGGGGCAGCGAAGCGGATGAGCTTTCCCCAAAGGAGGAAGCGAATGAGCGCAGCTTACCCCGACGATGTGACATAGGAGGTAAAAACATGGCAAAGGGATTCAACAGCCGCGGTATGGGCGGCATGGGCGGCGGCAACATGAACAACATGATCCGTCAGGCCCAGAAGATGCAGCAGGATATGCTCAAGGCCCAGGAGGAGCTGGAGGCCAAGACCTATGAGGCCGGGGCCGGCGGCGGCGTGGTCACCGCCGTGGTGTCCGGCAAAAAGGAGCTGGTCAGCGTGGCCATCGACCCAGAGGCGGTGGACCCGGACGACGTGGAGATGCTCCAGGATCTGATCGTGGCCGCCGTCAACGAGGCGCTGCGCAAGGCCGGGGACGACGCCGCCAGCCAGATGTCCAAGCTGACAGGAGGCCTTAACCTGCCTTTCTAGCGTTCGAGCCGTCGTGAGCCGTGCGGATGGACTGGAGCGAGGGTGAGCGATGGGGCCAGCGGCCCCAGAGACCAGCCCGAGTCGGAAGGAAGCCGCGCGTCGCGAACAGGCGAGGCGTGATGTCAATGAAGGGATACGATGAGTATGTACAACAGCACCCTGTGCTATCTGGAAAACGACCGGGGGGAGTATCTGATGCTCCACCGGGTCAAGAAAAAGGTGGACATCAACAAGGACAAGTGGATCGGCGTGGGCGGAAAGTTCGAGGACGGCGAAAGCCCCGACGAGTGCCTGCGCCGGGAGGTCCGGGAAGAGACCGGGCTCACCCTGACCGACTTCCAGTTCCGGGGCGTGGTCACTTTCCTGTGCAGTGACAGCAGTTCGGATCAGTTCATGTACCTGTTCACCGCCACCGGCTGGACAGGGGAGCTGGACCCGGACTGCAGCGAGGGTGACCTGGCCTGGGTGCCCAAGGAGAAGGTACTGGATCTGCCCATCTGGGAGGGGGACGCGATTTTCCTCCGGTTGCTGGCGGAGGACGCCCCGCCCTTCCTGCTCACCTTGGACTACAGAGACGAAAGCGACAAGCTGGTACGGGCCGTATTGAACGGGACGGCCCTGCCGGTATCAAATTAACTTTGGAGGGACACACCATGAAATTTTCCGAGATGCCCTACCAGCGCCCCGACCTGGAGGGGATGAAGCAGACACTGTCCAGCCTGGTGGAGCGGCTGAAAAGCGCGGCCAGCTACGAGGAGGCCAAGGCCGTTTTTCTCGAGAAGGAACAGGAGCAGAAGCACCGGATGACCCAGCGCACCCTGGCCCACATCCGCCACACCATCGACACCCGGGACCAGTTCTATGACGATGAGGTGAAGTTCTGGAATGCCGCCGGGCCCCAGCTCCAGGAGTACGGACAGGCGTGGACCGCCGCCATGCTGGCCTCCCCCTTCCGCAAGGATTTCGAGAACGAATACGGCGATCTGATGTTTGTCAACGCGGAGATCGACCTGAAGACCTTCTCCCCCGAGATCATCCCCCAGCTCCAGCAGGAGAACGAGCTGGCCACCGAGTATGAAAAGCTGCTGGCCTCCGCCCAGATCCCCTTCGAGGGCAAGACCTACACCCTGTCCCAGCTCACCCCCTTCAAGTCGGACCCCGACGACGAGCGCCGTCTGGCCGCCTGGAAGGCGGAGGGCCGGTGGTACAAGGATCACCAGGACAAGCTGGACGGCATCTACGACCAGCTCACCCATCTCCGGGACGAGATGGGCAAAAAGCTGGGCTATGAGGGCTACACCACCCTGGGCTACTACCGCATGGGCCGCAACTGCTACACCAAGGAGGACGTGGAGAAGTTCCGCGCCGCCGTGGTGAAGTACCTGGTGCCCGTGGCCGACCGGGTCTACCGGGAGCAGGCCAAGCGCCTGGGCAAGCAGTACCCCATGAGCTTCGCGGACAACGCCCTGGAGTTCCGCTCCGGCAACCCCCGCCCCCAGGGCACGGCGGACGACATCCTGGCCAACGGCAAGAAGTTCTATGAGGAGCTGTCCTCCGAGACGGCCGAGTTCTTCAACACCATGCTGGACGGTGAGCTGCTGGACGTGCTGTCCACCGAGGGCAAGGCCGGCGGCGGCTACTGCACCTCCATCCCGGACTACAGGGTGCCCTTCATCTTCGCCAACTTCAACGGCACCCAGCACGATGTGGAGGTGGTCACCCACGAGGCAGGGCACGCCTTCGCCGGCTGGCTCAATCGCGACCGGGTGCCCATGGAGTATAGCTGGCCCAGCATGGAGGCCTGCGAGGTCCACTCCATGTCCATGGAGTTCATGGCCTGGCCCTGGGAGGAGGGCTTCTTCGGCAAGGATACCCGGAAGTTCCTCTACAGCCACCTGTCCGGCGCCCTCACCTTCATCCCCTACGGCACCATGGTGGACCACTTCCAGCACGAGGTATACGCCAACCCAGACATGACCCCCGCCCAGCGCCACGCCGTCTGGAAGAAGCTGCTGGGGGTGTATATGCCCTGGATGAAGCTGGACGGGGACATCCCCTTCTACGCCGAGGGCGAGGGCTGGCAGCGCCAGCACCACATCTATGAGTCCCCCTTCTACTATATCGACTACTGCCTGGCCCAGACGGTGGCCCTCCAGTTCTGGGCCCTGCTCCAGAAGGACAGCAAGGCGGCCTGGGAGAAATATATGGCCTACACCCTTCAGGGCGGCAGCCATACCTTCACCGACCTGCTGAAAAACGCGTCGCTGGAAAGCCCCTTCGACGAGAGCTGCCTGCGGGGCGTGTGCGAGGCCGCCAGCGCCTGGCTGGACGGCTTCGACCTCACCGGCATCGAATAACCATCCCACAACAGCAGCGAACGCCCCGCCATTGGCGGGGCGTTCGTTCCCGTTTATCCGCGTTCAAATTCCTTTGCCACCCTGACCAGCAGCTCCCGGATGGGCAGACGCTGGGGACAGGCCTCCTCGCACTTGCCGCACTTGACACAGGCGGAGGCCCTGCCGTTGTTCACGGTGTGGACGTTTTCGTACTCCCGGCCGGCGTTCTGGTTCCGGCCGCTCTTTTTGTCGTTCAGGCAGGCAAACAGCTCCGGGATGGCGATCTTCATGGGGCAGCCGTCCACGCAGTAGCGGCAGGCGGTACACGGGATGAGCTCCCCGCGCAGCAGCGCCTCCCGCACCTGTTCCACCGCCGCCAGCTCCCGCCCATCCAGCGGGCGGAAGTCCTTCATGAAAGCGATGTTGTCCTCCATCTGGGCCATGTTGCTCATGCCGGACAGCACCATCATGACCCCCTCGTGCCCCGCGGCAAAGCGGATGGCGTAGCTGGCCGGGGAACCGCCCCCCAGCGCGTCCAGCGCCCCGCGGGCCTCCTCCGGCAGCTGGGCCAGCTTGCCGCCCTTGCACGGCTCCATGACGATCACCGGCTTGCCGTGCTTCCGGCAAACCTCCCAGCACTTGCGGGCCTGCACCGACGGGTCGTCCCAGTCCAGGTAGTTGAGCTGGAGCTGCACCACCTCCATCTGGGGGTACTCGGTCAAAATCTGGTCCAGCACATCCGCCGTGTCGTGGAAGGATAGGCCCACATGGCGCGCCCTGCCCTCCTCCTTCAGCGCCAGGGCGGTCTCATAGGCCCGGCAGCGCTTGAATTGCTCAAAACGCTTGGCGCTCTGGGCGTGCATCAGGTAAAAGTCAAAGTAGTCCACCCCGCAGGCGGCCAGCTGGCGCTCAAACAGGGGCCGGATGTCCTCCTCCCGCTCAAAATAGGTGCCGCTCAGCTTGTTCGTGAGGACATAGCTCTCCCGGGGATAGCGGCTGGTGAGGCACTCCCGCAGGACAGGCTCGCTTTTCATGTTCACATAGGGGTGGGCGGTGTCAAAGTAATTGAAGCCCGCGTCCAGAAAGGCGTCCACCATCCGGCTGAACTCCTCAATGTCCACCTCCCCGTCCTTCATGGGCGGGCGCATACAGCCAAAGCCGAAGTTCTTTTTGATCCGTTCCATATTCCCTTCCTCCTGTTTCAGCGCTTCTCTTCCCGCGCCAGGATCGCCGCGGCGATCCCCTCCACGCTGGTGTCCTGGGCAACGATCGGGGTGCCGTCCCAGTTCCGCGCCAGGGCGGCGGCGGTCACCCCGCCGATGCAGACACACTTTGCCCCCGGGGGGACGCGCCCCTGCTGTTCCAGGAACATCTTGACCCCGCCGGCGCTGGTAAAGGCCAGGTAATCCACCCGCTCCAGCCACTCCCGGGCCTCCTCTGTCAAAGGAGCGGGGACGGCGTCGTAGAGGTGGATGTCCCGCACGGTGCGCGAGGCCGAAAGGGTCTGGAACAGCTCCTCCGAGCCCAGCCGGGAGCGCAGCAGGACGATATCCTCCTGGGGCGGGACCGCTTCCAGCAGGGCCTGGGCCAAGGCGGCGGTGGTGTAGCTCTCCGGGCAGAGGTCGGCCCGGAAGCCCTGGCCGGTCAGCGCTTTGCCGGTGGCCGCGCCGATGACCGCGAAGCGGCAGTTGGCCAGCCGCCGCAGATCCACCCCCTCCGACTTCAGCCGCCGGAAGAACTCTTTGACCCCGTTGGCGCTGGTGAATACCAGCCAGCGGGGCGCACCGTCACACAGGCTGCCCAGCTCAACAGGCAGGGGCAGCGCCTGAATATCGGACTGCTGGGCCACGAAGGTCCTGGCCCCCAGGGGTTCGAGAGCTTCTCTCAGCTTCTTCGTCATGGACTCCGACCCGGACAGGCCCACCGTGACCCCCTCCAGCGGGGCGGCCACGGAGGATAACAGGTTCAATCCGGCTACCTCCCCCACCACGATGACCGCCGGGGGCTGGACATTTGCCCCGCGGGCCTTTTCCGCGATATCCGCCAGCGTCCCCCGGACTGAGGCGGGATGGGGGGAATTGCCCCCGGACAGCACGGCGGCGGGGGTGCTTTCCGGCTTTCCCGCGGCCATCAGCCGCTGGGCGATGCTCTCCAGCCGGGACAGGCCCATGAGGAACACCAGCGTCCCGGGCAGCCGGGCCAGGTCGTCCAGGTGCTCCGGCAGGCCGTCCCCGGTGTCCGCCGTATGGGCGGTGACGATGTGGACGCTCCGGCTCAACCCCCGGTGGGTGGCGGGAATGCCCGCCATGGCCGGGATGGCCAGGGCCGAGGTGATCCCGGGCACCACCTGGCAGGGAACGCCCGCCCGCTCCAGGGCCATCAGCTCCTCCCCGCCCCGGCCAAAGACAAAGGGGTCGCCCCCCTTGAGACGCACCACGGTCTTGCCCTCCTGGGCGCGCTGGACGAGCTTTGCGCAGATCTCCTCCTGGCTGGCGGAGTGCTTCCCCTGGCGCTTGCCCATGTAAATGACTTCGGCGCGGCCGGGAACCTCCCGCAGCAGCGCCTTGTCGATGAGGTCGTCGTAGACGACCACGTCGCAGCCCCGCAGCAGCCGCAGCCCCCGCAGGGTGATGAGATCAGCCGTCCCGCAGCCCGCCCCCACCAGATAGACTTTACCGCCCATGTGACCCATGGCCGTCCGCTCCTTCCTGATACAACTTCAAAATGCTCTCCATCTCCTCCCGGCCCAGCGGCCCGCCCCGCTCCATGCCGGCGGCGAACAGGGCGGCAAAAAACCTGCTCCGGGCCGCCTCATCGGGAAGCGCCCCTTTGGCCAGATCCCGGGTGCCGTCCAGCCAGTCCAGCAGCTCCCCGAACCGCTCCGGGATCATGGCATCGATCTGCTTTTTTAAATGGATCGCGCCGGTGGGGCTGGCCCCGCCGGTGGAGATGCCCACGGAAAGCCGGCCCCGCTTCACCAGGGCCGGGAACAGGAAGGAGCAGTAGTCCCGGTCGTCCACCACGTTCACCGGGACGCGCCGCTCCCGGCACAGCCCGGAGATGCGGTGGTTCAGCTCGGGGTCGTCTGTGGCGGCGATGACGAAAGCTTTGCCCTCCAAAAGCTCCGAAGTGAAGGCCCGCTCCAGCAGGATCAGGCCGGGGATGGCCCGGATGGACTGGGAAATATCCGGGGCGCACACCGTCAGCCGGGGCCCATAGGGCAGCAGCTTTTCGATTTTCCGCTGTGCCACGGTGGAGCCGCCCACGATAAGCCCCTCCTGCCGGTCAAGCTCCACAAAAAACGGGAAATATGCCATATCGTGCTCCCTCCGTCACTGATATAGTAAACACACTTGAAAACTGCACATTGCAGTTTTCAAGCAGCGGGCCACTTTGGCCCGCTGGCACGCAAAGTGCGGTGCGTTTACTATGAAGTCTGACGCAAGGCCGCATATGCGGCCTTCAGCGGCGATATTCGCCGCTGACTTAAAAAGAATCACATGATTCTTTTTAAGTGTGTCAACTATAATAGTACTGCCAGCCGGTCTGCGTCATCACCCGGTCCAGCCGGACGCCGAAGGCCCGGTCAAGGGCCTTTCCCTCAAACGCCTCCTCGGCCGTCCCCCGGAACAGCACCCCGCCGCCGGCCAGGACGGCAACCTCGTCCGCCCAGCGCAGGGCGAGGCACAGGTCGTGGAGCACCATGAGCACCGCCTTCCCCTCCCCCGCCAGACGGCGGGCGATGGCCATGACCTCCAGCTGGTGGGCCACGTCAAGGAAGGTGGTGGGCTCGTCCATCAGAATGGTCTGGGTGTCCTGGGCCAAGGCCATGGCCAGATAGACCTTCTGCCGCTGGCCTCCGCTGAGCTCCTCCATGGAGCGATTAGCAAAGCCCTCCGCGTCCGCCCAGCGCAGGGCCTTTTCCACCATCTCGTAGTCCTCCTCCCGGTAGCGGCGGGGGTAGGAGAGATAGGGAAAGCGGCCGTGGAGCACCATGCGGCGGGCCGTGATGTTGGGGGTGTTCCGGGACTGGGCCAGATAGGTCACCTTCTGGGCCAGCTGCCGGGGGGTGATCTCATCGGAGGGCGTACCGTCCACCAAAATCTCCCCTGCCAGCCTGGGCTGGAGGCCCAGAATGGTTTTCAACAGAGTGCTCTTCCCGCAGCCGTTGGGGCCCAGGAGGGCCAGCACCTTCCCGGGCGTCAGCTCCATGGAGACGCCGCTCAGCACCGCCTGCCCGCCGTAGCCCGCCGACAGGCCCTTCAGTTCAATCATGGATGCGGCCCCCTCTCTGCTTCAACAGCAGGAAGATGAAAAAGGGCCCGCCCACAAAGGACAGCACGATGCCTACCGGCAGCTCGAAGGGGGCGAACAACACCCGGCCCAGCAGGTCGCAGTATGTGAGCATGGCCGCGCCCCCCAGGGCGGAGCCCAGGATGAGCCGGCCGCTCTCCTCCCCCAAAAGGCGGCGCATGATGTGGGGCACGATGAGCCCCACAAAGCCCAGCAGGCCGCAGAAGCTGACCGCCGCCCCCGCCAGGGCCGCGGCCAGCGCCAGCAGGAGCAGCCGCATGGGCTTCACCCGCAGGCCCAGGCTCTGGGACACGTCCCGGCCCAGCATGAGTACGTCCAGCTCCCCCGCCAGGGACAGCACCAGCAAAAAGGCAGGCAGGATGACCCAGAAGGCGGGGGCCAGCTTTGCCATGGTCAGGTTGGCCAGGCTGCCGATGCGGAAGTCCGAGTAGCCCAGCAGGGCGTCCGGCACGAAGGTGACCACCGCGTCGATGCCGGCGGAGAAGATGGCGGACACCGCCATGCCCGCCAGGATCAGGGTGAGCTTGGAGGCCCCGGTGCGCTCCGCGATGAAGAGCACCAGCATGACCCCCACCAGCGCCCCGAAAAACGCGGACAGGGGGATGAACGCCGCGGCGGTGGGGGCCGCGGCCCCCACCAGGGCCACCATCAGCCCGGCCCCGGCGTTGACGCCGATGATGTTGGGCGCGGCCATGGGGTTGCCCAGCACCGCCTGGATCACCGTCCCGGACACGGCCAGGGCGGCCCCCGCCAGCAGACAGCCGCAGGTCCGGGGCAGACGGGCGTAGAGGACGATCTGGGCCTGGGGGCCCTGCCCCTGCCCCAGCAAGGCGCCCAGGGTGTCGCCCAGGCTGACGGGCACCGCCCCCAGGCAGAGGCTCAGCACGGCGGCCAGCGCGGTCAGCCCGCCCAGGGCCGCCCAGAGCAGTATTTTATTGACCTTGTGGGTAGAGGATGTCCGCAAGCTTTTCATAGGCTTCTCCCCAGCGCGCGTTTGGTTTCAGGTTGTAGAGGGCCTGCTCCATGGTGTGGAACCGGCCCTCCCTGACGGCGGTCAGGCTTTCCCAGGCGGGGTTGGACAACAGGGTGGCCTCCAGCGTGGCCATGGCCTTGGCAGGGTCCGAACCCTGGAGGGCCACGAAAATGTAGTCCGGGTCGGCGGCGATGATGGCCTCCAGGCTCAGCTCCTCCAGCAGCGAGGCGTCGCTGTCGGCCACGTTGACGCAGCCCAGCGCGGCCAGCATCTCGCCCAGCACGGTGCCCTCGCTGCCCTTGACCTTGCAGGAGGAGCCGGTGGCCCGCATACACAGCACCCGGGGCGGCTCGCCGCCCTG
Source organism: Clostridiales bacterium (assembly GCA_014799485.1). The sequence goes on from JAAVHY010000032.1 coordinate 22,289, forward strand.
ACGGGCAATGGCGGCCTCCACCTGGGCGGCGACCTTTTCCCCGTAAAGGGTATAGTTTTCCGGACATCCGGTGAGGCGGGCGCAGATCTCCAGCATCCGCAGGTAGTCGTCAAAGCCGTCCACGTCGAAATAGGCCACCGGGATGCCCGCCTGGGCCAGCGTGGGCTCCAGCTCCAGGTCAGCCTCGGTGGACACGCTGCCGATGACCAGATCGGGCCGCGCGGCCAGGAGCACCTCCAGGTTGGGCTCCTTGACCGCCCCCAGGTCGGCTACATCGCTGCCCAGGTCCAGGTCGAAGGAGGTCCAGGTGTCGTTGGCGGCGGCCACCAGCGTGTCCCGTCCCCCGGCCAGGCACCAGATATCCGCGAAGCTGCCGATGAGGGCGGCCACCCGGGTGGGCGGGGCCACCGACACCTCCCGGCCCAGGTCGTCGGTGAAGGAAACCGCTTCCGGCACAGGGGAAGCCGTCTCCTCAAGGGGCAGGGACGCGCTCACCCCAGGGGCGGCGATTTCCCCAGGCCCTGTTTTCTGCCCGCCGCAGCCGGTGAGCAGGAGCAGCATAGCCGCCAGGATCAAGCTGAGTCGTTTCATAGTATTCTCCAAGTTTAAAATAAGGAGGCCCCGGTTTTGCCGGGACCTCCTTTCCGATCACAGAAAATTCCGCTTACGCCTGGGGGCCGGCGGTGTGATGCTGCTCGATGGGTTTGACGTTGAAGTTGGAGCGGTACTCCGTCTCGTGCCAGAACATATCCTCTGCCACCAGGCACTCGGGGTTCAGCTCCACGCCCTCCAGGATGATCTCCTTGAACTTCTTGTAGCCCGCGCGGTCGATGAGATGGCCGCCGTGGAGATACTCGGGCTTGTAGTCCATGACCCAGGCGGAGAACTTCTGCCAGTTCTTCAGCACGCCGATGATCACGTCCTCGCTGGCCCAGTTCAGGAACATCTTGCCCGTCCGGGGGGTCTGCCGGCCGGTACGGCCGCCCAGGATCACCCGGTACAGGGGCTTCTCGCTCCGGGTCCACGCGCTGGTGGGGCACGCCCTCACGCACTCGCCGCAGCCCACGCAGCAGCAGGGGTCCTTGTCGATCTTGGCGATGCCCTCGTTGAGGGACAGCACCCGGGTAGCGCCGTGCTCACAGGCCCGGACGCAGGCGCCGCAGCCGATGCAGCGCTCGGCATGATAGGTCATCTTGGACACGCCGATGATGCCGAAGTCGCACATATGGGCCTTGTTGCAGTCGTTGGGACAGCCGGAGATGTTGATCTTGATGTGGTAGTGGCTGGGGAAGATGATGGGCTCGATCTTCCGGGCCAGCTCAAAGGTGTTGATGTTGCCGCAGATGCAGTGGTAGTTGCCGATGCAGGCGGTGATGTTCCGGGCGCCGATGGTGGGATAGCCGGACTTGGGGTCCCAGGGCTGGGGCTCGTGGGCCACGGTGTCCATGTTCACGTCGCACAGGTCGGCGTCCACCTCTTTGATGTACTGCTCCAGGTACTCGTTGACGGCGGGGATGTTCTCATACTTGATGCCGGCGATGTCAAAGGTCTGACGGGTACCGAAGTGGAAGTTCCCGTCGCCCCAGGTCTTGGCGATGTGCTTGACGTTTTCCAGGTACTTGGCGTCTACCATGCCGCCGGGGACGCGCATCTGGAGCATGAACTCGCCGGGGACCTTGGACTGGCGGAAGCAGTTCAGACGTGTCTTTTTGACATTGATGTCATGATTCATCGTTCATTGCTCCTTTCTCAGTCCACCAGGTCGCGGGCCACGGTATAGGGGAACACCGGCCCGTCCAGGCAGACATAGGTCTCGTCGATACGGCAGTGGCCGCACTTGCCCACGGCGCAGGACATCTTGCGCTCGAAGCTCATCCAGATCTTCTCCGCGTCCACGCCGTTCTTCAGCAGCTCCAGGCCGGTGAACTTCATCATGGGGGGCGGGCCCACCACGACCACGGCGTACTCGCCGTTGAAGGAATCCCAGGGGATCTCCTTGACGAACGCGGTCACCATGCCGGTGCGCCAGCCGTCCTTGGTGTCGTTGTCCAGGGCGTAGATGGTGGAGAACTTCTCCTTCCAGGCCTCCAGCTCCTTGTGGAAGACGATGCCCTCCTCGTTCTTGAAGCCGGAGATCAGGTGGACGCTCTTCACCGTGTCGGGCTCAGCGGCGAACAGGTTCAGCATGGAGCGCACAGGGGCCAGGCCGGTGCCGCCGGTGATGACCACCACGTGCTTGCCCTTGAACTGGTCCACAGGCCAGCCCTTGCCGTAGGGACCCCGGAGGAACAGGGTGTCGCCGGCGGTTTTTTCAAAGATGACGTTGGTCACCTTGCCCACGTTGCGGATGGTAAACTCCAGCCAGCCGTCCCCTTGGGCGGAGACGGAGATGGGGCACTCGCCGATCTTGGGGATGGAGAGCTGCATGAACTGGCCGTGGCTCACCTTGGCATCGGTCTCCACCCGGAAGGTCCACTCGTGGGCGCTTTCCTTATGTACGTCTAAAATCGTGCAGGGCTTAGGCTGTACAGGATTCATCATTTTCTCTCGCCTCCTTACTGCCGGGCCTGACCGGCCTTGATCTCGTCCACCGCCGCGCTGACCTTGTTGAGCGTAGCGGAAATGGAGATCAGCTCCGGGCAGCGGTGGGTGCAGCGGCCGCAGCCGACGCACATATGGCTGTCCTCAAAGCGGGCCTTGTAGTCGTGGAACTTGTGGAGCACCTTGTAGCGCATCCGGTCCCCGGCGGTGGAGCGGAACTCCCGCTGGCCGGCCATCTGGTCAAAGCCGGCGATCTGGCAGGAGGAGGTGACCCGGCGGCGCTCGCCGACCTCGGGGTTGTCGCCATAGATGACGTCCCGGGTGGTGAAGCAGGTGCAGGTGGAGCATGCCACGGTGCAGGAGCCGCAGGAGATGCAGCGGGCGTCGTATTCCTTCCACATGGGGTGGCTCTTCAGGGCCTTGCGCACTTCCTTGTCCTCCAGGTCGGGCAGGGTCACCTTCAGCTCGTTCTCCTCCACAAAGGCGGGGGAGTAATCGGCCTGGGGCATCCCTTCGAAATAGGGGGCGAAGGCGTCGTCGGTGACCTGGATCTGCGCCCCGTCCTCGGAGAACTTCACCGCCAGGGCGTAGTCATCGGTCTTATTGGTGCCCATGGAGACGCAGAAGCAGGTGTCGTCCCCGCCGTTGCACTCCATGAGGGCGAACTTGACCAGCTCCCGCATCCGCTCATAGTACAGGTCGGTATAGCCGCCGTTGCCGGCGTAGATCTTGGCCTGGACGTGCTGGGCGTTGATGTCGCAGGGGCGGGCCAGGACCAGAATGGGCTTCTTGGGGCCCTTGCTCTCCCGGTACTCGTCCTCCGTGAAGTAAAACAGGGCCTGCTGGATGGGGGTCAAGACCTCCTTGGCAGGGTAGTCGGACTTGACATCCCAGACAATGTCCTCCCAGCGCTCCACCTCGTCATAACGGATGACGTCCGTCGCGGAGTAGCGCCCCTGGTTACGGAACCGCTTCGGCGCGTATACCGTGTAATCCTTGCGCAGGACGGCAAGAACCTGGTTGGCCTGGGCGGTGTTCAGGGTGTATCCCATACTCGAACCTCCTCATTTCTCGTTTTTTTGGTTTTTCTCTTTCTTACACAAAAACACACAACGTACCACCTTGATTTTGCCACATTATTCTGATAAAATCAAGTCATCATTTATAATAAATCAATAACATTTGTTTATAGGAGTATAATAGATATGCAGGATCACCGAATGGAGACCTTCCTCACCCTGTGCGAAACCATGAACTACCGTCAGGCGGCCGAGCGGCTGCACATCACCCAGCCCGCCGTCACCCAGCACATCCAGTATCTCGAGGGCTACTACGGCTGCAAGCTGTTCTCCTATGACGGGCGGAAGCTGACCAAAACGGAACAGGCGGCGCTTTTGGAGCGGGGCGCCCACGCCATGAAATACCAGGAGGAGCGGCTGCGGGAGGACCTGCGCCTGCGGCAGGCGCCCAGCCTCTCCATCGGGGCGACCAAGACCATCGGGGAGTTCATCATCGCCGAGCACGTCTCCCGCTACCTGGCGGAGCCGGGGAACCGCCTGTCGGTGGACGTGGACAACACCGCCCGGATCCTGGAGCGGCTCAACCGGGGCAAGCTGGACTTTGCCATCGTCGAGGGCTATTACAGCCGCTCGGAATACGGGGACCGTCCCTATCAGAAGGAGCCCTTTGTGGGGCTGTGCGCCCAGGACCACCCCCTGGCGGGGCGGACCGTCCCCCTGGACACGCTGTGGACGGAAGACCTGCTCCTGCGGGAGAAGGGCTCCGGCACCCGGGAGATCCTGGAACATTTCCTGGGTGAAAACAACCACGCCGTCACCGACTTTGCCCGGGTCACCTGCATCAGCAACCTGGGCCTTCTGGAGCGGCTCCTGGTGGAAAAGCGGGGGATCACCTTCGCCTACGCGGCGGCGGGAAACGGCCGGCTGGCCCAATTTTTTGTGGAGGGCTGGGATCTCCAGCGGGAGTTCAGCTATGTGTTCCTCCGGGACACCGGGGCGGAAGAGCTGGTGGAGCTTTTTGACAGTTACCGATCCTGACCCACTTTCCGGCAAATGGAACCGGGCGCGCCGATATGGCGCGCCCGGTCGATTTTTGGCCCGGTCCGGGTCACTGGATCACTTCCAGCTCCTTGGACACATGGTTCAGGCTCACCGCCCCGTCCGGCGTCATGAGCATCAGATCCTCGATGCGCACACCCAGCTCGCCGGGGAGGTAGATGCCGGGTTCGCAGGAGAAGATCATCCCCTCCTTGACGATGTCCTGGTTGGTGGCGGACACGTCCCCGGCGTCATGGACCTCGATGCCGATGCAGTGGCCCAGCCGGTGGGTGAAATAGGGGCCGTAGCCCGCGTCGGCGATGATGTCCCGGGCGATCTTGTCCACCTCGCAGAACTTCATGCCGGGCTTCATGGCGGCCTGGGCGGCCAGGTTGGCGCGGAGCACGGTCTCGTAGACCTCCCGGCCCTTGTCGCTGACGCTCTTGTAGAAGAAGGTGCGGGTCATGTCGGAGCAGTAATCGTCCTTCTTGCAGCCCACGTCGAAGAGGACGCAGTCCCCCGGCTTGAGCACCGTGTGGTCGGGCTTGTGGTGGCCGATGGCGGCGTTGGCGCCGAAGCTGACCAGGGGGCCGAAGGAGGGCCCCTGGGTGCCCAGCTCCGCATAGATGGCCTTCATGCCGTCGGACACCTCCAGCTCGGACACCCCTTCCCGGATCAGGCCGCGGAAGCGCTCCATGGCCTGGTCGTTGAGCTGGGAGGCCACGATCATCCGCTGCTTTTCCTCCTCGTCCTTCACCCGGCGGGCGGCGTCCACGCACTCGGAGCCGTTGCGGTAGGCGCTGCCGGCCCCCAGCTCCATCAGCTCCAGCAGGAAGCGGGCGGCCATCTTCTTGTCGATGCCCAGGGGCTTGGAGTGGTCGGTGTATCCGGCGATGATCTGGCAGCCGGGGTCGGTGTCGGAAAACCACACCTTCTCGATGCCGATGTCGCCGTCCACGGTGAAGAGCTTGTTGACAAACAGCTTGTGCCCGCCGTTTTTGTTCAGGTACAGGGCCAGCAGCCGCTCATTGGGCAGGATCCACCGGCCGGTGAGGTAAAAGATGGACGGGGGATCGCTGATGAGCAGCTGTTCCAGCCCCCGCTCCTCCATTTGGGCCAGCACAGCGGCCACTCTCTGGTCATACATAGTAGGTTCCTCCTTTGATCTGGATAAACGGCAAAAGCCGCCGTAACCTGGGGCCGCGGCGGCTTTTGTGTGAAAATCAGCCCATGACGTAGGTGATGGGGGCGCCGGGGCCCAAGGGCCAGCCAATGAGCATCCACGCGGCCAGCAGGACGCACCAGCCTGCCACGAAGGCCATGGAGAAGGGCAGCATACAGGAGGCCAGGGTGCCCCAGCCGGAGTCCTTGTCGTACTTCTTCATGATGGTGAGGATGTAGGGGATCCAGGCGATGACGGGGGCGATGATATTGGTGGAGCTGTCGCCGATGCGGTAGGCCACCTGGGTCAGCTCGGGGGACAGGCCCAGACCCATGAACATGGGGACGAACACGGGGGCGAAGATGGCGTACTTGGCGGAGGCGGAGGCCATGAACAGGTTGACGAAGCCGGACACCAGCACGAAGCAGATCATCAGGATGACCGGGTTGGCGTTCATGCCCTGGAGCAGCTCAGCGCCCTTGAAGGACAGGATGCGGCCGATGTTGGTTCTGGAGAAGTAGTTGGTGAACTGGGCGGCGACAAAGGCCATGGCGATGAAGCCGGACACGGAGGCGATGGACTTGTTGAAGGAGGCCACCACGTCCTTGTCGGTCTTGAAAGTGCCGCACAGCTTGCCGTAGACAAAAGAGGGGATGAAGAACAGCAGGGTGAACAGCGGGATGATGGCGTTGATCAGGGTGGAGCCCTCGATCAGACTGCCGGTCTCGTTGTTGCGCATAAAGGAGTTCTGGGGGATGCAGCAGACCACGTAGACGACGATGATGCCCAGGAACACCAGGTTGGCGATCCGCAGGGCCTTCTCCTCCTGGGCGGTCATCTCGCCGGTGGGTTCAGCCAGAGTGCCGTCGCCGTTCTCCTTGTACTCGCCCAGGCGGGGCAGGATGACCTTCTCGGTGATGAGGGTGCCCAGAAGGGTAATCAGGAAGGTGGACACGATCATGAAGTACCAGTTGGACAGGGCGCTCACATTGTAGTTGGGGTCCAGGGTCTGGGCCGCGGAGGTGGAGAAGCCGGAGAGGATGGCGTCGGTGGAGCCGATGACCAGGTTGGCGGAGAAGCCGCCGGACACGCCGGCAAAGCCCGCCGCGATGCCGGCCAGGGGATGCTTTCCGTATGCCTTAAAGATCATGGCCGCCAGGGGGATGAACACCACGTAGCCCGCGTTCTCGGCCACGTTGGTGAGCACGCCGATGAGCACCACCATGGGGGTGACCAGCCAGGCGGGGGTGACCTTGACCACCTTGCGGATCAGGCCGTTGAGGTAGCCGGAGCTCTCAGCCACGCCGATGCCCAGCATGATGACGATGGTGAAGCCCAGGGGCGCGTAGCTGGTGAAATTGCTCACGGCGTTGGTGAGCATATACTGCAGGCCGGACTTGCTGAACAGGCTGACCACGCTGACAGTGGTCTCCTCCACCACGCCGGTGGCGGAGTTGTACATCTGGCCGGTGGCGCTCCAGCCCAGGGCCGCGCCAATGCCGGAGATGACCACCACGATCACGGCCAGGTAGAAGAAAATGGTCAACGGTGCGGGGAGCTTGTTTCCTACCGCTTCGATCCCGTCCAGGAAGCGGAGAAAACCGGAACGTTTTTTGGCTTTTTCATTTTTAGCCATGTTTTTTCCTCCTTACTTTCTTTTGCGTACCTTTTATCGCCAACGCCAGAGGGCGGCGTATGACTTCTTACCGCTCGGCCCCGCGTTACTTCGCGCTGTTGGAGGCGATGAGGGCGGCGTCCCACACCCCGGAGAAGGGGGGGGAATAGCACAGGTCCATGAAGCCCATCTCGTCCACCGTCAGCCCGGAATAGATGGCGATGGCGTAGTAGTTGGCCCGGGGCACCACGATGCCCTGCCCCCAGGTGGAGGCCCCCAGGATGACCCGGGTCTTGGCGTCGTAGATGAGCTTGATGTTCAGCTTCTCCTTCCCGTAGTAGGAGGCGTAGCTGTTGCCGGTGATGGTGTGGGCCTTGTAATCCAGGCCGTTGGCCTTGGCGTCCCGCTCGGACAGGCCCACCTTGGCGGCATCCAGGCCGAACAGCCGCAGGGCGGAGCTGCCGATGAGCTTGAAGGGGTTGGGGGTGGCCCCGCCCAGAATGTCGCCGATGATGCGCCCCTGCTTGTTGGCGTTGGTGCCCAGGGGGGCGTAGCTGTACTGCCCGGTGATGGCGGACTTCATGATGCTGCAGTCGCCGGCGGCGTACACGTCGGGGATGCTGGTCTCCATGCGCTCGTTGACGTAGATGGCGCCGTTGCGGGCCTTCTCCACGTTGGGGATGAAGGCGGTGGCCGGGGCGATGCCGGCGCTGTTGATGACCATGTCCGCGGGGATCTCGGTCTCCTTGTCCCCTTGCTTCAGCACCGCCTTGACGATCTTCCCGTCCTCGGCGACCAGGCGGCTCACCGCGGTGTCCGTCAGGACGGTGACGCCGTTGCGCTCCAGCTCGTCCCGGAGGGCCTGGCTGGCCTCGGGCTCAAAGGCGGCCAGGATCTGGGGGGCCAGCTCTACCACGGTGACCTCCTTGCCGTAGTGGCGGCAGGCCTCGGAGACCTCCAGGCCGATGAAGCCCGCGCCCACGATGACCACGTGCTTGACGCTCTCGTCCAGCAGGGCCTGCTTGACCCGGGTGCCGTCGGCCACGTCCCGCACCTCGAAGAGGTTGTCGTAGGGCTGGTCGAAGGGCGGGAAATGCCGCACGGAGGCACCGCTGCCGATGACCAGCTTGTCATAGGTGTCGGTGAACTCCTCGCCGGTACGCAGGTCCTTCACCGTCACGGTTTTGCTGTCCGTGTCCACGGCGGTGACCTCATGGTAGGTCTTGATGGGGATGCCGTTTTGGGCGAACTCCTCCGCCGTGCGGGCGATCAGCTCCTGGCCCTGCTTGATGTGGTCGGAGATGTAGAACGGGATGCCGCACGCGCCGTAAGACACGTCGCCCCCCTTTTCATACACCATGATCTCCGCCTGGTCGCCCAGGCGGCGCTTCAGCTTGGAGGCAGCCGACATACCGGCCGCCACGCCGCCAATGATGATGACTTTCATTCCTTTACCCTTCTTTCCACAATGATAGCGTTTGTCATGCAGCCGGTCACATTGATGAGCGTGCGGAACACATCCGCGATGGGGTCAATGGCGATCATGGCCCCCAGCCCGGGCAGGGCCTCGGAAGCGCCAAGGCCCATGACCAGGCCCAGCTCCGACATGGTGGCGGTGCCGGGGAGCTCCGTGATCCCGTAGGAGACGATCACCACCAGGATGAGGTGGGCGGCGATGAGCCCGGGGGTCATGGAGATGCCGAACAGCCCCAGGGCGAAGAGGACGGATAGGGTGGGGAACAGGGCCGCGCAGCCCTGCGCGCCGGAGGCGATGGCGTAGGCGGCCACCGGGTCGGTGACCTCACGGCGCAGGCCCAGCCCTTCCGCCAGCACCTGCTGGGCGTCGGGCAGGCAGCCGGAGCCCGAGCGGGTCTTGAGGGCCTTGACCATCACCGGCTTTCCCTTGCCCCAAAAGGCGGCGGGGCTTACCCCGGACAGGGCGCACAGCAGGGTTTGGATGACCAGCATCGCCGCCATGCCCAGGATGAGCACCAGGAGCATTTTGACGATCATCAGCAGGATCACCGGCCCGCAGGAGGCTGTCAGCCAGGCCATGATGGCCCCGGCCCCCATGGGCTTGTAGGCGATGATGGTCTTACACACGCTGACGCCCACAGAGAAGGCCCCGTCCAGGATATCGATCAGGGACTTCACCGAGTCCGACTTGGCCTGCATCCGCCGGGCGGCGATACCCACATAGATGCCGAAGACGAAGATGCCCGCCACGTTCATCAGGACCAGATCCCGGCCCAGGCCGGAGGGGATAAGGCCGGACACATGGCTGAGGAAATCGTTCCCGCCGGTGGTGAAGGCCGCGGCCCCCGAATCGGGGAGGATCCCGACCTGGAACACCAGCCCCAGGGCCAGGGCCACCCCGGCGCTGACCACCAGCATCAGGGTGTTGACCCATTTTTTCCACCGGGTCAGCTTGGAGACCGTCTTTTCCGCCGGGGTCTTGACCACCAGCCGGACGGAGGCCAGAAAGACCATGGGGAGGATCAGGCAGGCCAGCAGGGCCACATAGCCCTTGGCCACCAGGGAGAACCAGGGAATCAGATCCTTGGCGTAGGGGCCGGAGGCCGACTCCGGCTGGAACAGGCTCAGGCCGGAGGAGATCCCCCCGGACAGGGCCCACACCAGCAGGCCCAGCAGGGTACCCGCGCCGGAACCCATCAGTACGCGGGTGGCAAAGCTGAACTTCTTTTTTGGCAGATGGCCCAGGATGTAGAGCAGGATAAAGAACGCGGCCGCTCCCACAAGGCTGACCCAGTGGGAAACGCTCAAAAATTGCAGTACATTCAACGTATACCGCTCCTTTCCGCCAACTCTCAGCACATATCGGTCATGATGCGGATGATCTCCTTGTCGGTCTCCCGCATCCCGTCCCGGCTGAGACGGCCCACGTTGAGGATGGTGTTCTCCACGCCCTTGGAGATGATCCCGTCGCCCCCCGAGAACTGCTGGCCGTTGACATACATCTGATAGCCCAGGATGCCGCAGTCCACGGCGGCGGCGATCTTACCGGCGCAGGAGGGCTTGGCGCCGTCGCAGATGATGCCCGAGACGATGGCCAGGGCGTTGACCAGGGTGTGGGCGATGCAGTTGTAGTCGCCCCCCAGCAGGAAGGCGATGCCGCAGCCCGCACCGCAGCCCGCGCTCACCGCGCCGCAGTAGGCGGACAGGCGGCCGATGCCGGTTTTCTGGTGGATGGTGATGAGGTTGGACAGCAGCAAGGCCCGGTGGAGCTCGTCCCGGCTGGAGCCCAGCTCCTTGGCGTACTCGATGACGGGCAGGGACGCGGTCATCCCCTGGTTGCCGCTGCCGGAGTTGATGATGACGGGCATCTCACAGCCGCTCATACGGGCGTCGGAGCCCGCGGCGGCGGCGGCCCGGGCGCGGGTGCGCACGTCGTCCCCAAAGCTCTCCAGCAGCACGCTGCCGATGTTGGCGCCCCAGTTGTTTTTCAGGCCCTCGGCGGAGATGGCGCTGTTGTAGGCGATCTGCCGGTCAATGGTCTCCCTGATGTCGTCCAGGTCGGCGGTCTGGGCAAACTCAACGATGTCCTTCACGTTGAGCAGGCTGCGGTCGGCCATCTCGGCGGCTTTTTCCGCCTTCACGCCGATCTGGTAAAGGACCTCCCCGTCCTTTTCGATGAGCACGATGTTGGTGTGGTAGTTGGCGATGCGCACCCGGGACCAGGAATCCCCACTGTGCAGGGTGACCACCATATCCAGGATCTCGTCCGTCTCCAGGGGGCTGATCCGAATCTCCTTTTGCTCCATGTACTCCTTGATCTGGGGCTTCTGTTCCTCCGTGACGCCGGCAATGACCTCCAGCACCCGGCCGGCATCCCCGGCCACCACGCCCGCGGCCACCGCGGCGGCGATGCCCTTGAGCCCGCCGGTATTGGGGACGATGACGCTCTTCACGTTTTTCACGATGTTCCCGCTGACCGCGACCTCACACCGGTCAGGGAGCGCGCCCAGCACCTCCCGCGCTTTGGCGGCGCAGTAGGCCAGGGCGATGGGCTCGGTACAGCCCATGGCGGGGACCAATTCTTCCTTCAGGATTTGAACGTAAGTTTGATAGCGTATGTCTGAGCGTTCCATTGCAAATGCCCTCCTATCCCGAATTGGCGGCCGCGGACCGGGGAAAAACCCAGGCCATTCCCGCCGCTGTTGGTGAATTTGCATGATTTATCACAGTTTTATCGCCTTATACTATCATAATATGGGAATAAAAGCAATAGAATTGTGCAAAACCACATTATCATTTCTAATCATTCCATAATTCCTTTTTATTTGAAGCGCAGCCTGTTGATCCTCATGGAGCTGGTACTTGCCAACCTCTTCATGGGCTGATCCCGATACATAACAAGCATAATGAAAGAAGCGCCGGACAGCGTTGCTGTCCGGCGCTTTTCTTCATGCAACGGCCGTCACATCCCGATGAACCGCTTGAATTTCTCCACATCCGTGTTGAGGATCAGCCCCTCGTCGAAACCTACCTCATTGAGCAGGGCGATGGCCTTGTCGAACCGGCCCACCGCGCTGGGGTCGTGGGCGTCGGTGTTCACGATGACGGGCGCGCCGGCCTTTTGGCACAGGGCCAGCATCTCCCGGTAATTCTTCACGCAGCCGGGGCGGCGCGCCGGGCGGACCAGGGAGCTGTTGTTCACCTCCAGCGCCACATGAAACTCCTTCGCCGCCTCCACCAGCCGCCCGTACAGGAGCGGAGCGTTGTCGCTGTCCGGGTGGGAGATGAAAAAGACCTTCTCGTGCTTCATGCAGGCGATCACGTTGTCGGTGTTTTTCTCCGCCCCCTCGTCCTGATACCAGGGCAGATGGACCCCGGCGATGATGTAGTCCAGCCGGTCAACACACCGCTGGGGCAGCTCAAAGCCGCCCTGGCCGTTGAGCACGTTTGCCTCGCAGCCGTGGACGATCTCCACCCCGGACAGGCGGCGTGGGATGGCGGTGAGGTTCATGAAATAGAAGGGATCGCAGGTCCCCGGAACGCCCGGCCCATGCTCGGCAAAGCCCAGGAGATCCAGCCCCCTCTCCCCTGCCGCGGCCGCCATTTCCCGGATGGTGCCGTAGGCGTGGCCGCTGGCAATGGTATGGGTATGGATGTCCAGCCGGAAGGCGCTTGAGTCGATCAAGATACGCACCCCTTTCGCAGTTTGCTTTTTTGCTTGCTGAATGCCGCGCGCGGCGCGTGCCGCCGCACCCTATGGGGCAATTTTCAATATTATAGCACAATGACCCGGAATTGCCAAGGTTCACGCCCCGCCCGTTCCGCTTTTCCCGCATAGACTGGGCCGCCGCCCACCAGCCGGGGGTGGAACACCGCCGAGTGGATGCGCCAGCCGGTTTGGTCATATGCCCATGCCGCTCCCCCTGGTTTCTGACGGAATATTTATAATATCGCGCTGTTTTATGATAGATATTCCATCCACCTGCTGGTATAATCATACCAACAAAAAAGGAGGAGCGCAATATGGTACATCTGCTCTTAGCTGTTATTTACCTTTCTTTCATTAGTCTGGGTCTGCCCGACTCCCTGCTGGGTTCTGCCTGGCCAGTGATGCATACGGAATTGAACGTCCCCATGGCCTGGGCCGGGGCCATCTCCATCATCATCTCCGCCGGGACCGTCGTGTCCAGCCTGCAAAGCGACCGGCTCACCAAGAAGCTGGGCACGGGAAAGGTGACCGCCATCAGCGTGGGGATGACGGCGGCGGCCCTGTTCGGCTTTTCCGTCAGCGGTTCGTTCTGGATGCTGTGCCTGTGGGCCGTCCCCTACGGCCTGGGCGCTGGCAGCGTGGACGCGGCGCTGAACAACTATGTGGCCCTTCACTACGCCAGCCGCCACATGAGCTGGCTCCACTGCATGTGGGGACTGGGCGCCGCTGTGGGGCCTTATGTCATGGGCTTCGCCCTGTCCGGCGGCTCCGGCTGGCATATGGGTTATCGGTACATCAGCATGATCCAGGTGGTGCTCACTGTGATCCTGGTGATAAGCCTGCCCCTTTGGCGTATTCACCGGGGTGGGCCGGCCGACGGGGACGAGGCTTCCTCTGCCCCGCCGCTGACCCTGCCGCAGATTTTCCGCATCCCCGGCGCGAAGGAGGTCATGATCACCTTTTTCTGCTACTGCGCGGTGGAGCAGACCACGATCCTCTGGGCCAGCAGTTACCTGAACCTGCATAAAGGCATCCCGGCGGAGACGGCGGCGGGCTATGCGGGGCTGTTTTTCATCGGCATCACGGCTGGCCGGGCCCTCAGCGGCTTCCTCACCATAAAGTTCAGCGACTCTCAGATGATTCGGCTGGGCCAGGCGGTCACGGCAGTGGGCATCGCCGCCATGGCGCTGCCGCTGCACGAATACGTCACCCTGGCGGGACTGGCGCTCATCGGCCTGGGGTGCGCCCCCATTTACCCCTGCGTCATCCACTCCACCCCGGAGCATTTCGGCGCGGACAAGTCCCAGGCCGTCATCGGCATGCAGATGGCCAGCGCTTACATCGGCACTTGCTTGATGCCCCCCCTGTTCGGCCTCATCGCCGCCCACATCGGCGCGGCGCTGCTGCCGGCGTATCTGATGATCATCCTCGCCGTCATGGCGGTAATGCACGAGGCCCTGCTGCGCAAGAGCGGCAAAGGGCGTCCGCTATGTCCCGGGGATGGAGATTGACCGCGCCTGTCAGGGCCTGGATCAAACCCAACCGCGCTGACCCGAAACGAACCCCTCCGGCATACGCCGGAGGGGTTCGTTTTGTTTACCCGCCGGTGCCCACGCCCATGCACGTCCAGCCCTCGTCGGTGAGCTGCATATACCCCACCCGGCTGTAGGTCAGCGCCCCCTCCGGGGCGCCGTCCCCCTCGTAGGGTCCGGTGTTGCCGGCCCAAAAGGCCCTGTCATCCACCGGGACGAACACGGTGCTGTAGTTGAATTGGAACCAGGTCTTGCCGAAGTCCTCCGCGGAAAAGCCGTGGGCCTGGGCAAAGCCTTCCAGATATTCATAGTCCGTCAGGTCGGGCAGGTTCAGGCCGCGGATAAGCACATAGGTGCAGGCATATGGGTTGCCCGGGGAACACTTGAGGTAGGCGCTCTCATAATCCAAGGCCCATTTATGGGCGATATCGTGGTGGCTCTGGCCGTTATCGTCGACGGTGAGGAAGGGGGCCCGCAGGGCGGCCAGCTCCACCATATCGAACCATTGCCGCAGATAACCGTAGGGCAGGTCGTCATCGTAGCGGCGCTGGCCTTTATAGCAGTTCGTTTCCCCGCCCTGTTCCACCAGCATCAGGTAGGAACCTTTGGAGAGAAACAGGGAGACGGTCCCGTCCTCCGAGGAAACGCGCAAGGCATCGCTCCCCTCCGACGTGGAGTATGGGGCGTACTCCCATTGGAAATAAGCGGGCAAATCGCTGAGATAATTGATGAAATAGTCCTGGCTGGGGACGGTGGAATACTCCCAGGTCAGCTCGCCAGGTGCATAGGCCGTCCCGCCGGGATAGAAGGCCAGCTTGAGAGACAGCTCGGCCATAAGCCGGTCCACCACGGACTGGATCACCTGCTGCGCCGGGGCGAGGCCGTCCATTGGGACAGCGCTTGGGACGGGTTCCGGCGGTGGGGATTCCTCCGGCGCGCCGGTGAAGGTGCATCCCACGGCCAGCCCCTGGACGATCACCAGCGCCAGCGCCACGGCGGCCGCCGTTTTGGGCCTGTGAGCGATGAGCTTGATCCGCTCCCGCATCCGGCGCTTGCCAACCGTCATGGTGGTGGCGGTTTGCAGCAGGGGCGTATGCCCCGCCGCGATCATGTCCACCAGGGTGCGCCCATAGGGCAGGCGCTCGTCTTCCCCCAGGCGGCGGATGGCCCCCTCGTCGCAGGCCAGCTCACAGTCCTGCCGGGACAGCGCCGCCGCCCACCACACCAGGGGGTCGAACCAGTACACGCACAGGCAAAGGCACCGCAACAGCGCCCACCAGTGGTCGCGGTGGCAGTAGTGGGTGAGCTCGTGGGCCAGCACATGACGCAGACGGTCAGGGCTCTCCAAAGCGGCGGGGGTGATGTAAATCGCGGGCCGCACCACCCCGCACAGGCAGGGGGAGGGCAGCTCTGGGGTCACGTACACCGGCAGGGGGCAATCCGCTTCCACCGGCAGGACCCCGCGCAGCTTGCGCCGCAGGCGGAGGTTCACCAGCAGGAACCACAGCGCCATCACGACCGCCCCGCCCAGCCACACGGACCTGGCATACCGCTCCGTCAGCTGTCCCAGGGTGGGAGGGCTCTCCAGCAGATCCTCTGCCCGTCGATACACGTTCTGCACCTCATCTATGCTGAGATCGGTGACGCTCTGGCCGTTTCGCTCCCGTTCCCGCAGGGCCTGCTGGTAGGCATCCTCATAGGACATCGGGTTCGTGATAGGTACACTGGCCTGCCCGATGGACTCAACCACCCGGCGCGGCTCCTCGGCCCTCTCCAGGAGGGCCAGGGCGCTGTAGGCGCTATCCGCAAAGTTCACCGGAATCAGCAGCCGCAGGGCAACGGCGAGCCACAGCGCGTATTGAACCCGCGGGTCGATCCTCCCCCGGAGGACAGGCCGCAAAGCGGCAATCAGGAGGATGAGGATAGAGGATGTGATCAAAACAGCCTTCATTTTGATTCCTCCTCCGCTTTGTCCAGGATGGCGTACAGTTCGTCGATATCCGCCCTGGACAGGGAGCTGCGGTCCACCAGGGAGCTGACCAGCAGACCCACGCTGCCGTGGAAGGCCCGCTCCAGCAGGGAGTCGGTTTCTACGGCGGCGGCGTCCTCCCGGGCCAGCACCGCCCGGAATACCTTGGCCCGGCCCGACACCTCGTAGGTGATAAGGCCCTTTTCCTCCATCCGCCGCACCATGGTGGTGACGGTACTCTTGGCCCAGCCCGCGCTGTCCTTCAACGCCCGCACCAGCTCCATCAGGGTTTTGGGCCCCACCCACAGGCACTCCATCACCCGCCACTCGCTGGGGGAAAGCGGGCCGCGTCTTTCTTCCATATCCGCACGTCCTTTCTGCCTGGCCGGCACAGCCGTCCGTTCTATATTGGTTTACTCCTGTAAGCCTACTGTAGCAGATTGGGCTACGATTGTCAACCGATTTTTGAAACAATTGTGCCAGCCGTGGTATCTATACGCAGACAGCCGTGTATACGTATGACACAGCATGAAATAACGGCTATACGGGGATTTAAGCAGCAGTTTTTAATATTATGATACCTATACTTGTTTTCGGACAGGTTCTGTGGTAAACTATCCATAAAAGAGGAGGGATTTTTATGAAGTATGAAGTCGATAAACAGTTCCTTGTAGATTGCTTTGAAGCGTTTGTGAACACGCCAAGCCCGGTGGGATATTATGCGAAAATAAACCCGGTGGTAGAGCGCTATGCCGGAATGTTTGGATATCAAGTTACTTACGACAACAAGCAGACGGCTTACATAACCCTGGAGGGCGAGGATAATTCCAAAACAGTCATGATCGGCGCCCACCTGGACACCATTGGTATGATCGTCCGCCGGATCGACGCTGACGGTATGATCCGCGTCCGTCAGCTTGGCGGCATGAATTTCAGTAGCGCCGAGGGTGCGACTGTAACGGTGCACACCCGAACCGGGAAAGACTACACGGGGCTTCTGGCCTGTCAATCCCACTCGGTCCATGTGTTCGATGATGCCAGGACTCTGAGCCGGGATGAGACTAATATGATGATCATCCTGGATGAAAAGATAAAGAAGCGGGAGGATGTCCTGGCCCTCGGCATTCAGCACGGGGATATGGTCTCCATTGATCCGGGGTGCCAGTATACGGAGAACGGCTTCTTGAAGTCCCGCTTCATCGATGACAAGGCGGCGGTAGCCTGTACCTTTGCGATGCTGAAATATCTGACAGAACATCAGATAAAGCCGAAGTACCGCACGATCCTGGCTTTCCCGCACTATGAGGAAATCGGCCTCGGCGGCACCTATGTCCCGCCGGAGGTTTCCGAGTTTGTTGCTGTGGATATCGGCCTCATCGGGCCGGATTACAACGGGAATGAATTTGCCGTCAGCATCTGCGCAAAAGACAATGCGACACCTTATGATTATGAACTGACCAGCCGCCTGATCGAGCAGGCGAAAAGGGCGGAGCTGGATTACGCGGTGGATATTTTCTATCGATACGGCACAGATGCGAACGCCGCCCTAAAGGCCGGCAACAACCTGAAAGCCGGGGCTTTCGGCATGGCCGTTTACTGCAGCCACGGCATGGAGCGGACCCACATCGACGGCCTGGTCAACACTACTAATTTGATTTTGGCTTACGTGCTGGACATCTGACAAGATAATAAAATAACGATGCCGGGGCCCTCCAAAGCCCCGAAACGCAACAAAGCCCCCCACAGGCCCGGATGTTTATCCGGCCTGTGGGGGGCTTTGTTTAAAAAGGGAAAACACATCCAAATATTGACGTAACGGCCCTTTATGGCGTTTCTCCCAGATCAGAACTCCAAGCTCCCCTGGGCGATGCACTTGCCGCTCTTGCGGTCAAAGAGCAGTACGCCGTCCCCGGACACGTCGATGTGCACCTTGGAGCCGATGGTGAACAGGGTACTGCCAAATACCACGCCGGTGAGCAGGAAGTCCCCGACGCGCACCTTGATGGTGGACTCCATGCCGGTGGGCATGGCGCCGTAGATCTCGCCCTCCAGGGCGCCGCCCTCTACGATGTCCATGAACTCGGGCCGCACGCCCAGCACCAAATCCTCGTTGGTGAGCACCGGCTCTTCCTGGAGGGAGAAGTCCTCCTCGTCCACCTTGTCGATGTGGTAGCGGAAGGTCTCGTCCTTGTTGCCCTTCTCCACGAAGCCCTTTTCCGCCGCCTTCTTCTTGTGATCCTCGGCGGCCTGGGCATCCTGGGCGTCCCGGTCCTTGAACCAGCCGGGCAGATCCAGCGGCTTGACGGGCTTGAACACGGCTTTTTTGTCCCCCAGGATGGTCAGCTCCACTCCGCCGTCGGGGCGCTGGCCGCCCTTGCCCTCGATGAAGTTGATGGAGGGGTTGCCCACGAAGTCGGCCACAAACAGGTTGTTGGGCCGGTTGTAGACGGTGAGGGGCGCGTCGTACTGCTGGAGCACACCGTTGTTGATGAGGCAGATCTGGGTGGCCAGGGTCATGGCCTCCATCTGGTCATGGGTGACGTAGACGAAGGTGGAGCCCGTCTCCACGTGGAGGCGCTGGAGCTCGTAGCGCATCTCCAGGCGGAGCTTGGCGTCCAGGTTGGACAGCGGCTCGTCCATGAACAGCACGGAGGGCTCCGGGGCCAGGGTGCGGGCGATGGCCACGCGCTGCTGCTGGCCGCCGGACAGCTCGGCGGGGTAGCGGTCCATGAACATCCCGATCTTTACGATGCGGGACACCCGGCGCACCGACAGGTCGATCTCCTCCTTGGTCAGCTTCCGGGTCTCCATCACCACCTGGCCGTTCTGCACCACCTGGAACTCGTCGTTCAGGGTCTGGGCCTTGCGGGCGGCCTCCACCTTGGCCTGGAGGGCGGCGATCTCACCGGCCATATCCTTGCCCTTTTCCTCCAGGTGGTAGCCATACAGCTTCTTGGCGGTGTACTGGGAGATGGTAAAGGCGTCGATCAGCTTGATGTACGCCTTCTTCTCGTCGATCTTGCCCTTCTTGTCCCGGCACTCCTCCACGATTTTGGCCACCTCGGCGGGGTTCTTCAAAATTTCCGCCAACCGGGCGGCGTTTTTGGCCTCGAAGTCGGTCTTGGGCATGGGCTCCTTGATGTTGGACAGGCCAAAAGCGATGTTTTGATACACCGTCATGTTGGGCCACAGGGCGTAGTTCTGGAACAGGAAGCCCACCTTCCGCTTATTGGCGGGGACGTTGATGCCCAGGGCGCTGTCGAACACCACCTTGTCGCCGATGGTAATGCGGCCGCTGGTGGGGGTCTCCAACCCGGCGATCATGCGCAATGTGGTGGTCTTGCCGCAGCCGGAGGGGCCCAGCAGGGTGACAAAGGCGTTGTCCTCAATGACCAGGTCCAGGTCGTCTACGGCGTAAAATTTGTTCCACCGCTTGGTGATATGCTCTAATCTGATTTCAGGCATGGTTTAACCTCCTATTCCCTTGTCCAGGCTGGCTCCGGTGACCTTGTTGACCAGGGTGTTGCAAACGAGAATGGTGACGATCAAAATCAGGTTGATGCCGCTGGAGAAAGCGTACAGGCCCATCTCATCGAAGTAGTCCAAAGTGGTGGACAGGATGAAGCCCTGGGTACACAGCAGCAGGAACAGCGACAGCTCCCGCAGGCAGGTCATGAAGGGCAGCAGGTAGCCGCTGATGATGGACGACTTCTGGATGGGGATGATGATGCGGGTCATGCGCTTGATCCAGGGGATGTCCTGGATGATGGCCGCTTCCTCGATCTCGCCGGACAGCTGGAGCATGGAGTTCAGGGAGCTGCGGCTGGCAAAGGGGATGTACTTCACCGTGCCCGCGATGATGAGCAGGGTGTAGGTGTTGAACAGGTTGACGTACTGGTTGGAGAACAGGATGAAGAAGGCCACGCCAACGGCGATGGACGGCATGAGGTAGGGCAGGAACGCCATGCTGTTGACGTAATTGGCCCATTTGCTTCGTCGGTTTTTGGCCACGGCGTAGCCGATGAGGGTGCCGATGGTGCCCGCCAGCAGGGCGCAGGTCACGCTGACCAGCATGGTGCCCCGGAAGGCCCGCCAGATGGTCTCGTTGTGGAGGATGCCCTTCTGGCCGTACATACCGTTCTCCGACACGTTCTCGTCGGTGACCCACCATTTGGTGGTCAGGTTGCTGGTGTCCCCGGTGTACAGGAAGGAGTAGTCGCCGGGGTTGGGCAGGAAGGTCTCAAAGGCGAAGGACACGATGGGGAAGATACTGGTGAAGAAGGTGACGATGACCAGCACCAGGGCGATGACGTATTTGCCCACCCTGCCCAGATTGATCTTGGAGATCTGGCCGGACTTGCCCGTGACGGTGGTATAGCTCTTCCGGCTGGTGAGGCTGATCTGATTCAGGAACATGATCGCCACGCCGAACACCATCATGATGATGGCCAGGATGCTGGCCTCGCCGGTGAACTTGGAGTTCATGGACACGTATTTGGTGGAAAGGGTGGTCAGGTTCAGATAGTGGGGCACCGGGTAGGAGCCCATGGAGCTGCCGAACACCAGCAGGATGGTGGACAAAATGGCGGGCTTCACCATGGGCAGGGTGATCTTGCACATGGTCTTCCATTTGGGCGTGTCCAGGATGGTGGCGGCTTCCTCCAGATTGGCGTCCATGTTGCGGAAGATGCCGCCGATCAGGATGTAGGCGAAGGGGGCGTAGTGCAGGCCCAACACCACCACGCTGGGGAACAGCCCCTTACACCACCACAGGGGCATCTGGATGCCGAACATGGCGGCCAGCAGGCCGTTGGAGCCGCCGGTGACGGCGTTGGAGTTGAACAGGTTCTGCCACACCACGGCCAGGGTCCACTGGGGCATGATGTAGGGGAAGATGAAGATGGAGCTGAGATACTTCCTCCACGCCAGGTTGGTGCGGGTGACCAAAAAGGCGAACACGCCGCCGAAGAGAATGGCCACCACGCAGGTCCCCACCGCCAGCCACACGGTGTTCAGCAGCGGCGTCCACAGGTTGGTCTTGGCCAGCTTGCTGGTGAACAGGTCGATGTAGTTCACCGTGGTGTAGCCGGACGCCTGGCCGGTGAGATGGGCGTCGATGGTGCCGGGGTGGATCTTGAAGGTGTCCTCCACAATGGCGACGATGGGGGCCACGGTGCTGAAGGTGAGCACAATGCCCATCAGCAGGAGGATGACATTGTGGGGCTTGGAGAAATAGGTCTTGACCTTGTTGAGCAGGATGGTAGAGCGGCTTGCCTGGAGGGTTGTGGACTGGCCCATGAGATCACTCCTTTATGACCGGGATGACACGCGCCCCTGGCCCCGTTGATCCAGGCGGCCAGGGGCGCGTGTGATGCGCTAATCGTTCAAATTTCGGTTGCCGGCGAAGTGTTAACCCGCGTACTTGGTCAGCATCTCCACCCAGCTGCCCACGGTGAAGGACACGTCGGCGCAGTACTCGGGATCCTCCAGCACCAGCTTGCCGGTGGTGGTCCACCAGTCGTAGCCGCGGTCGTTCTTGGCCTCGAACTCCACGGTGGTGCCGTCCTCAGCCATGCCGCCCTTGGAGTGGCCGTACTGGGCCTCGGTGCCCTCAGCCACGGTGGGGTTGGAGGAGTAGCCGCCCATGTCCTTGCCCCAGGCGGAGAAGCCGTCCACGGTCTCGGTCATGTAGGCGATGAAGGCGCAGGCGGTCCAGGGCAGGGGGCTGTTGTCGGTGACGAACAGGTAGTGGCAGTAGCCGTAGCCGCCGATGCCGGTGTAGCCGTCGTCATAGGCCGCCACGTTGATGTTGTTCACGGAGACGGAGCTGGACTCCTCCACGCTGCGCAGCTTGGAGTACACCAGCAGGCCGAACTGGTCGGTAGCGGACTTGTCGACCAGGGTGTTGCAGATGGGGCCGTCGTCGGTCTGGGCGTTGTAGCTCTCCACCCACAGCTTGATCCACGCCAGGGCGTAAGCGCCGTCGGCGCCCAGGCCCAGATCCTCGGCCTCGGACTTCATGGCGTTGATGGTGGGCTGGAAGTAAGCCTGCTCGTCGGCGGACAGGGCGTTAAAGGCGTCCTTCAGCCAGCCGGCGTAGGTGTCCTGGGTGAGCATATACAGGAAGTTCTTGCCCACGATCTCGGAGTCGATGTCCATATACAGGCCGTGCTCGCCCTCGGCCACGAAGTCCCAGCAGTTGTCGTAGGTCTTGGAGCCGGTGTTGTTGTACATAAAGACCTTGTTCAGGGTCTGGAGGGCCAGGTAGCCGTTATAGCTGTCGGCGGAGACGCCGTTGGCCTCGGCCCACTCCTTGGGCACGAAGGTGTCCAGGATGCCGGTCTGCACCATCTTGGACTCGATCTGGTTGCCGTCCTGGATGAGGGTCATGGCGAAGGTGCCCTCGGGCTTCAGGGAGTCGGCGGTGAGCTGGTCGAAGATCTTGTTGTTCTTGGGCTGCTGCCAGTCGAACTCCATGTTGTAGCTGGAGTCGATGGACTGCAGGTACTCGATGAACAGAGGCAGGGCGCTCTTGCCGCGGCTGGAGTTGCCCACGCCGAAGAAGGTCTTGCCGTTGGACTCCTCGATGGCCTTCTTGGCCAGCTCCTCAAGGGTCATGCCTTCGGCTTCCTTGATGATCTTCTGCACGGCGCTCAGGTTGGCGTCGTCGGGCTTGGCGGGCTCCGGGTCGTTGTCCGCGGGGCCTGCGGGCTGGTTCTGGGAATTGTCCGCGGGCGGGTTGGAATTGGCGGCGGGAGCGCCGCCGCAGGCGGCCAGGGCCAGCAGCATAGCGGCCGCCAAAAGCAGAGAAATCAACTTCTTCATTTTCATATTCGTTCCTCCTTCGTCATTCCTGACAAATTCGATGGCGCTATTCCATAACTCCACCGTCATTTTCATTATAGGGCAGGCGGCAAAAAATGAACAGTGGACAAAACTGCGTTTTTTTGAAAAATCCTGCGGAGGTTGTGAAATTTTGATGAAAATCCTTTGACAGATGTGGTATAATGTCGGCAAAACGTTTACTCCGCGCGGACAGGGCATCCCCAGGCGGGGAGCCGGCCCCGCGCCTATTTTTGAGGAGGTGCCGCCATGAGACGCGGCGTGCCGTGTATCCTGCTGAGTTTTGCCCTGCTGCTTTCCCTGTGGGGCTGCGCGCCCCGGACGGGCTCCCCCGCCCCGGACTACGCCCCCGACGAGGCCCACCGGCTGGTGGTGTACACCTCCCACAAGGAGGAGGTGTGGCGGCCCATCGTCAAGGAGTTTGAGGAGCGCACCGGCATCTGGGTGGACGTGGTGTACGGGGCCACCAGCGAGCTTTTGGAGCGCATCGCCCAGGAGGACAGGGCCCCGGCGGCGGACGTGATGTTCGGCGGCGGCGTAGAGAGCCTGGAGACCTACCGGGACTGCTTCACCCCCTACACCTGCGCCGAGGCAGAGCATATCTTAGCGCGCTTTTGCTCCCCGGACGATCTGTGGACGCCCTTTTCCGCCCTGCCGGCGGTGCTGGTCTACAACACCAAGCTGGTGTCCCCGGGGCGGGTCAGCGGCTGGGCCGACCTGCTGGACCCGGGCCTGAAGGGCAGGATCGCCTTCCCCGACCCGGCGGCGTCCGGGTCGTCCTTCACCGCCCTGGTCACCATGCTCAACGCCCTGGGCGGGGACCGGGAGGAGGTCATCCGGGCCTTTGCCGAGAACCTGGACGGCGTACAGCCGGATTCCTCCGGCACGGTGCTCACCGCCGTAGCCGACGGCTCCGCCCTGGCGGGGGTCACCCTGGAGGAGACTGCGCTGAAGCGCATTGCCGACGGGATGGACATCACCATGGTGTACCCCGAGGACGGGTCGAGCTGCGTCCCCGACGGCAGCGCCATCGTAAAGGGCGCCCCCCACCAGGACAACGCCAGGCTTTTCCTGGATTTCACCGTCAGCCGGGAGGTGCAGGAGCTGCTGGTAAACCAGTTCTGCCGCCGGTCCATCCGGGACGACGTGGAGCCCCTGGCCGACCTGCCCGCCCTGGACGAGCTGTCCCTGGCGGATTACGATCTGGATCAGGCCGTCCGGGACCGGGACGCCATCCTCATGACCTGGGCCTTCTACTTTGGGGAGGACGCGCCATGAAAAAACCGTTGACCGTCTCCTTCCGGGCCCGGCTGTTCGGGGCGTTCCTGGCGGCGGCGCTGGTGCCCCTGCTGGTCTGCTCGGCCATGCTGCTGCAAATTTTCCGCCTGCGCATGACCGATGCCGCCGAGGAGCAGGCCCGGGATCAGCTCGACCGCGCCCTGCGCGCCCTGGACGGGGGATATGCCGACTTTTCCGCCGCCGTGGACGCCCTCCGGGGGGACTCCCTGGTGCTGGGCGCGCTGACGGCCGGCGGCGTGGAGGATACCCGGGTGAACGCCCAGCTTTTCGCCGCCGCCGGGACCGCCCGGAATTACGCCCGATTCGATCTGTACGACGGGGAGGGCAACTGGCGCTACTCCACCCGGAACGCTCCGGCGGAGCGGCGGCTCCCCCTTAACTGGGGGGTGCTGTACCGGGCAGAGGAGCGGGATACGCTGGCTTTCACCGCCGCCGGGGACCCCACCGACACCGCCTCCCCCCTGCTCCAAGGGGCTGCGGTCCTCACGGATCAGGACGGGGGCAGGGCGGGCTATGCCGTCATCAGCCTGTACCAGTCCGACCTGCGCCAGCTGCTGGAGGGCGTTTACGGCGCCCAGGGCACGCTGATCCTGCTCAGCGACTACTGGCGGCCGGTGTACTGCGCCCAGCCCTCTTTGGCCGTCTCCCTGTCAGCGGAGCTGCGCGGCCGCCTGCTGTCCGGCCAGGGGCTGGAGGGCCTTTCCGACGACTTCCTCTACAGCGTGGAGCGCCACACCCCCATGGGGCTCTACCTGATTCTCCAGCGGCCCCAGGTGTTCAACCGGGAAACCATGGGTCTGCTGTACACCGTCAGCGCCTCCAGCGCCCTGATCTGCGTCGTCATCTCGGTGCTCATGAGCCTGTCCCTCAGCCGCCAGATGTTCCGGCCCATCGCCCAGCTCCAGGGTGCCATCCGGGAGGTGGAGCGGGACAACCTGGACGTGCAGGTGGCCCAGCACCGGGACGATGAACTGGGGGAGCTGGCCCGGCGGTTCAACGACATGGTGGCCGCCCTCAAGCGAAGCCGGGAGACGCTGGTGGAAAACCAGCGGGAGCTCAACCAGGCCCAGATCCGGATGCTCCAGGCCCAGCTCAACCCCCACTTCCTGTGCAATACCCTGGACACCATGAAGTGGATCAGCAAGATCAACAAGGTGCCCCAGGTGGCGCTGATGTCCACCGACCTGGCGGACATCCTGCGCTTTTGCATCTCCCCGGAGGAATTCGTCCCCCTGGGGCGGGAGGCGGAGATTTTGGAGCGCTATATCGAAATACAGCGTATGCGCCTGTCCAATTCCTTCACCTTCACCCTGTCCCTGCCCGCCCCCCTGGCAGACTGTCTGGTGCCCAAGATGATCCTCCAGCCCATTGTGGAGAACGCCATCCTCCACGGGGTGGACGGCGTGGAGGACGGCGCGGTGAAGGTGGATATCGCCCAGACGCGGGACGGGCTGCTCTGCCTCACCGTCACCGACAACGGCGGGGGATTCCCCCCGGATATGCTGGGCCCCTTCCGGCAGACAGGCCACGCGGAGGGGCATCTGGGGCTTTACAACGTGGACACCATCCTGTTAAAGTATTATGGCGAGGGCTGCGGCCTGACCCTAAAGAACAAGACAGACGGCAGAGGGGCTGTGGTGACGGCCACCCTGCCCGTCCGCCGGAAGGAGGGCTCGGAATGCTGAAGGTCTTAGTCGTTGAAGACGAGGAGCTGATCCGGAAGGGCATCGTGCTGGCGGTGGACTGGGCCGCCCTGGACTGCGTCATCGTCGGGGAGGCGTCCAACGGCGAGGAGGCCCTGGACGCTGTGGAGCGGTACGCCCCCAGCCTCATCATCACCGATTTGAAAATGCCCAAAATGGACGGGCTGGAGATGCTCCGCCGTCTGCGGGAGCGGGGGTGCACCGCTTACGTCATCATCCTCACCGCCTACGACAGCTTCGAGTACGCCCAGTCCGCCCTGCGGCTGGGTGCGGTGGATTTTCTGCTCAAGCCCTTCCACGACGGGGATCTGGAGCAGGCGGTGTCCAACCTGCGCCGGCGCGTCCAGTCCCCGGCCCCGGCGCAGAGCGCCGCCGCCCCTCCCCTCTTCCAGGAGCTGAAGAAGGGGGACAAGAGCAAGTACGTGCTGGGGGCCATGGACTACATCGGCGCCCACTACAACGACCCGGGCATCTCCGTAGGCGCTATCGCCCAGCACCTGGGGCTCAGCGAGGGCCATCTCAGCCACCTGTTCAAAAAGGAGACCGACTACACCCTGCTCAACTACCTCACCCGCTACCGCATCCACAAGGCCATGGAGCTGCTGCGGGACTGCCGCGCCAAGGTCTATGAGGTGGCGGAGCAGGTGGGCTACAAGGACATCACCTACTTTTCCGCCACGTTCAAGAAGCTGGTGGGGGTGTCCCCGTCGGAATACCAGGACACCAGCGGATGACAGCCCGGTGGGCGGTCATCCGACCATCAGGCCCTTTCCCTTTCCAAAATGAAAGCCGCAGTGATAGAAATCACTGCGGCTTATTTTACGGAGGAGGTCTACCATCTTTTGACTGCGTCCCATCCTCATCCAGGCGGCATAGGGAAAGGCTCCAAAGCCCTACGGCTGCCCGCCCTTCGAGGTTTCTTCTATTGTTTTCTTTTGTATGGGCCTAACATAATCAGTCCTGAGAATTTGCATTTTGGGGATAATACTTCTGTCTTTATACTACTCCCCGGGGCCGGGGTAGATAACCTTCCTGAGATTCCAGTTTATCGCTGCCTTCCGGGCGGCATCCTGGCGCTCGGCCTCATTTTTGTAAGACAGTTCCGCGGTATGGGCGCCGCAGTACCCACACTGGACATACACGCACCAACCGCCCTCTTCCTCAATGCTCCCTACGCTGCCGCAGCAGGGGCACTCCTGTAAATCGATCCCGTCAAAATGATCCATGGTCTGCCCTCCTATCATTTGCTTGCCTATTTGGGATAGTGTACCACTGAAGATGAAAAAGCACAATACCAATTTGCTCGTGCCAGCCACGGCGCGGCCATTTGATTGTAATTATGGCCCTTTTTTATGCACAAGCTCCTTCTCAACCACACACTCGTTTTTGATGCAGCCCACCAGATACTCCGGCCCTTCCACCACATGGGGGCGGATGTCTCCGCCGATCGGGACGTACATGATATCCTCACCAACGTTTAATTCGCCCTCATTGAGCCAGACGCGGTGGTGGATTCCATCCTGGCCAAGCGGAACCTGGGCACACGCATCACCAACGCGCCGGTGGTGGCGGGGGTAGGCCCCGGCTTCACCGCGGGAGCGGACTGTCACACGGTGGTGGAGACCATGCGGGGGCATTACCTGGGCCGGGCCATCCATGAGGGCTCCGCTCAGCCCAATACCGGTATCCCCGGTCTGATCGGCGGATTTTCTGGGGAGCGGGTGCTCCGGGCTCCTGCGGCGGGGTGCTGGAGGCCATTCTGGCGCTGTCTGATTTTCGATAAGGGAAAGGGGCAGCGGCCATAATTGGCTCCATGTTTTTTGAGATTTTACGTTTGCAGAAAAAGCACAAAAATCATATAAAAAAGATGCTCCGAACCATAAGTCTACAGAAAGGAGAAATCAAGCAACCCAAAGCAAAGCATAAACAGGCATTTTAGCGCCTTTCTATTACCCCCGCAGCAGTTGTTTTAAATCATCGGAATCCCCCTGGCTGTGGGCTGTCATGGTCTGATCGGCCTGGAGGATCTCCTGCCGCAGATCCTCCAGCAGCTTGTCTGCTCGGCCGGTGTCCCGCAGGGGGCTCCACCCCATCATGATGGCCGCCGCCCGCCGCTCGGTGACGGCTCCCATCTCCAGGCGGCTGTAGAGTATGCTGTACGCTGCCTGCATCTGTCTGATCCGGCGGAGGTCGGCCTCAACGACGGCCTTTGCGGCCGCGGCATATTCCTTCGTTGAGATGAGCAGATCGTCCAGCCCCATGGCCTCGGAGGAGAGATGGAACTGGGGCAGGGTGGCAGTGCGCTCTCCCATCTGCAGGGGGATGCCTGTATGGGCGCAGAGCTTGGCATCGCCAATATCCGCGCCGTAGACCCGGATCTGCCCGCAGCGGCCAAAGCGGCAGGCCCCGATATCCGCGCCGGGGTCGCCGCCCACGGCCTTTATAATACGGGCGGAGCCGGTAATGAGGATGTCCCCGCAGTCGCCCTGGATGCCCGCGCCGATGGCGGCGGCGTGGCAGGCTGCCTCGGCACTCACCGTGCCGCCCAGGATGCGGATATCCCCCACCGGCGCGCCCACCGCGCCGCCGATGCCCGCGCCTCCGCCAGCTCCGGCGGCGGTGATGACGCCGCCGTGGATGTGGATGCTGCCGGTTCGGTCCCGGTCATCCTCATCGCCCCCGCCGCTGTCCCGGCCAATGCCCGCGCCGCCCTCGCCGCCAATGGCGGTCAGGGAGCCGTCCGGGTCGTCCCGTTCCCCGGCGGGGTCGGCGCTGTTGATGTGCAGGGAGGTGCCGCCCCCAAGGGAGATGCCTGCATACCCCGCACCGCTCTCAAAACGGTTGCTGCTCCCACGCTGGAGGAGCAGTGTAACATCGTTTCCCCGGCCCAGGTCAAAGGCCCGTCCGGCGCTCACCTGGCAGACCACCCCGCCAAGGGACAGCTCCAATGCGCCGATACCGTCGGCCAGGACGATCCTTCCGCTGAAGGGGATCCGGTTAGCGTCCGTCCCGGAGCCGCCGGCGATGGCTGTCACCTGGTTGGACAGGATGTAGAGGGTGTGGGTGGCCTCCTCGTAGGCCCAGTCGCGGATCTGCCTGCCTCCAGTGACAGTGAAGGGGTTGGGGTACATGGACAGCTCTTCGAACGCGCCCGTGTAGTGGTTCCAGCGCATATAAGCGTACCGGGTCCTGGGCCGCCCAAATGCGTCCTTGCCCTGAATGACCAGGGTGTGGATGGAAAAACCGTGAGAAAATGCTTCCCGCTCCAGCCACAGCCGCGCCAGGTCGGGGCGCTCCCCGTTCCAGAGGGCCATCTGGGCCCGCTGCCCATCCACCGCCACAGCAGTGATGGAGCTCCAGCCCGGGAGGAATGCCTTCCAAATGAGGTCAAAGGGCTCCAGCGGTTCCCCGGCGGGATTGGTCACGATGGCTGCCCGGGCGGCCAGAGAGGCGGGGCCGTCTACGATTACAGAGATGGGCAGGGCGCCTGGCTCCTGGCCGTCCTCCCCCGCCGCGATCACCGCGCCACCGGTCAGGCGCAGTGTGTTGGAGCTGTCGGCTGTAAGGCCGCCCAGCCGCAGCAGTCCTTTGCCGTCCAGTGTGAGGGAGGAGCCCTCCGTCAGCCGGAGCTCGCCCAGGATATTCTCGCCCACCGTAAACAGACGGCCCAAACCGGCATCCACAGCCAGCGTGGAGACCTCCACATCTTGGATCGTCACCCGCCCGGAGCCGGTGAGCAGGATAGCCTGCACCTCCTGCCCCGTACCTTGGACCAGCACATCTGCCGTGCCGCCGATGGTCAGCTCGCCGGTGGCGGCGTCGAAGGAGACGCCGGACAAATCCTGTCCTGCCACCTGGACATCCCCAAAGGAGAGGGAGGCGCCAGCCTCTGCCACCTCTGCCGCCTCCGCCGGAGCGTCTGCCGCGCCCACATCCGGGAGGGCCCCGCCGCCGTCCAGAATGGACATCAAGTCGGCGAGAAGCGCCGACTCCATCGACTCCATCCACGCCAGGAGGGTAGACGTCTGAAAATCGGCCAAGACAGTTTCACCGCTTTCGGACAGCAGCAGCGCCGCCAGGAAATCCTCCATGCCCGGGGCAGCGCCATTGCTGAACTGGGTCTCAAAATCCGCAAAGCCGGAAAATGTGCCGTCGGTCAAAAGCTCCAGCGCCTGATCCGGTGTGAGGCCGCCGGCCACCTTGTCCAGCAGCTGCTGAATACCGGCCAGCGCGTACTGCGGATCAATAGCGCCGGAGGCCGCCCCGGCGATGACCGCGCCCAGATACATCGCGGCCACATAGCCCGCTGCGGAGCTGCCATCCAGCGGCCCGCTGGTTATGGCGGCCAACAGCTCCTTGCCGCTGGCGGTGCTGTCCAGGCCCAGGGCGTTCAGCAGCTGCTCCGCGGTTTTGCTCCCCGTTCCAAGGGCCGAGGTCAGCCAGTCGGGGAAGGCGGCCCCCGATCCGGCGGACGTTTTGTCCACAGCGGCGTTCAAAAAGATAGCGAGGCCGGTTTCATCCTCTATGTCCCCGTCCAGGAACAGCCGCGTGCCGCCGGAGACAGCGGCGCGGATGATCTGGTCGATTTCGGCGCGCAGCTGGTCCAGGGTGGCCTGGAGCGCGCCGCGGTCCGGCGCGTCGTCCTGGGCCCCCTCCTGTACCAGCTCCATCATGCGGCCCAGTCTCTCCTCTACCTCGGTCAGCACGACTTCGCCCATCTGGAGGGTTTGGCGGCTCTCGTAAGCGCGCCCTGCCGTCGGATCGCTTCGGTCCGTGAGCGGCTGGAGCGTCTCGGAGATTGCGCGCTCTGCCGTTTTGACGGTGCGCTGGGTCTGTGCGGCGGCGGTCTTCTCCGTCTTGTCCACTGTTTGATACCGGGCTACGGGGACCCCTCTGTTTCTGCGGATCGTCAGCTCACCCATTCCAAGCGCCTCCTTCGGCCGCGTCGCCGTTGATTACTTTTTTATAAAATATCGGCTGTATCGGCAGGAAAGATAAGGCAGGCGGGAAACGACAAAACGTCCGCACCGTTTTATAGATAACAGCAACGATTACCTTGGATATTGAATGACAAACAATAGCAGCCTCTGAATCCAAGAAAAATGAAATACATATTATAACTATGAAGGCCTCGGGGAATGTCCCCGGGGTTGGCACTTGCCCTTGGCCTGCCTCTGTTCCGCCTTCTGGCCCTGACGGAGCGCAATCCCTCACGAGTGCCGTCAGCGATCATATCCCGCCCGAATTGTGCGATGGCCGACATGAGCGTAAAGAGCAGCTTACCAGTACTGGTGCTGATATCAACCTGCCCCTTCAGACTAGGCAGGCTCTGGCCCCGCTGCCGCTTGTAGATGGGCCTGGGGCTCCTCAGAGCCGAAGAACTGCTGGAGGTCCCGGACGGATAGGTCCTTCGTCTGCCGCAGCCGGAGGATGTTTGCCCCGGTGGCGGGAAGGCCGATGACGGGGAACTGATTAGAAAACACGATGGTCGCTTCCATTCTGATAGTAGTGTAGAATAACAGAATGCGGCCGAAATGGCGAGATGTTTGTCGATTTGTAACAGAAACGTCATTATAGCATCGTATAAAAAAGACGGCAGCAGTATTCTCTGCCGCCGTCCTGCCCTGCCAGGAAATATTTTTCTTTCCTATTTTTTCAATCCACTCTAACCACTGTAGTTGTCAGAGACTATTTTAGTATATCAATATGCCACTCTTTTATAAATATAATTTATCTCAAAAAATAAATATGCATGTTGAAAAAAATTGCAGTAAAATTTTAATATCAGATTGAATGCCATTTATCGGAATTTGCTTTTGAATCTAAGCAATCATCCGATATATTGGACAACTGATACTGTATTCTGTCACTTGGAAACACGTGCTTGGGGGGAGTCCAATGGAAAGCTACGCGGCACACATCCAAACAGATCTATCCGAAAAGATAGGCGCGGTTCAGTCTGTCAGTGAGCACTGCCGCAACACCGCAAAATATGCCGCTGCGGCGTTGGCTCCGATTGATCTTTCCGCTGCCGGAGAGACAGCGGGGTTGCTGCATGATCTGGGTAAATATACCGAGTGTTTCCAAGCTTACATCAAAGACGGCATCGGTACTCACGGCTCGGTAAATCACACGTTCTCCGGTGTACGTCTGCTGTTGGAACGTTTTTTTAAAGATGATGCCGAAAATTTTTCCAGTGTGGTGAGCGAACTCCTATCGCTGGCAGTTGGCGGCCATCACGGCCTGTTTGACTGTGTAGATGACCATCAAAAAAGCGGCTTTCAACACCGGCTGACCAAGGAAGGCATCGGCTATGAAAAGGCTGTCGAAAACTTTTTTCGCTTTTGCGTCAGCCCAGAGGAACTGGACCAGCGGTTCCAGGCAGCCCAACAGGAGTTGACGCCGGTCTTAGAACGGATTTGTGCGATGACCAGCGGGGACAACAGGTTTTTCGATGATGAAACGGCCTTTTATTCCGGTCTGCTTGCCCGGCTGGTGCTCTCTGCGGTGATCGAGGGAGACCGACGAGACACGGCGGAGTTTTTGAACGGTGCACAGTTCCCCCAAAAACGCAGCAACGAGGCTCTGGAACACCTGTGGAGTACGCATTTGAAACAACTGGAAGAGAAACTGAATCAACTTCCAAACAGTTCTCTCATTGATCAGGCCCGGCATGTTATTTCTGCCCAATGCAGACAGGCAGCGGAGCAGCCCGGCGGTGTGTTCCGGCTGAATGTCCCAACTGGCGGGGGCAAGACCCTGTCCAGCCTGCGGTTTGCTTTAGCTCATGCCCATCGGCACCGAAAGCAGCGTATCATCTTCACTTCGCCCCTGCTCAGCATCCTGGAGCAAAATGCGGCCGTGATTCGTGATTATATTCAAGATGACAGCCTTATCCTGGAACATCACTCCAACCTGATCCAGACAGCGGAAGTCGACCAGCAATTGGACGAGCAGGAACTTCTGACCGAGACCTGGGAGTCCCCCATCATCATTACTACCCTGGTTCAGGTGTTGAACACTCTGTTTTCCGGTAAAACGACTGCTATCCGACGGTTTCACTCCTTGTGCGGCAGCATCATCATAATTGATGAGGTTCAGACCGTTCCCAGCAAAATACTCTCCCTGTTTTCGCTGGCTATAAACTTCCTGTCGGAAATCTGCGGAACCACCGTGGTACTCTGCTCCGCCACCCAACCCTGCACAGAACGGATCGAACACCCGCTCCATAGTCCGATCCCTGAAATTGTCCCCTATAATCCCGCTCTGTGGGCAGTTTTTCATCGAACAGACATACAGGACGCCGGGACGATGTCATTAGAGCAAATTGCTGATTTTGCGCTGAAAAAGCTGGGGGTAGTAAATAGCCTGCTTATTGTCTGCAACAAAAAGAGCCAGGCAGAGCATTTATACAATCTGCTGAAAGGTGGAAGCTTTGATCTTTTCTCCCTCTCTGCCGCCATGTGCGTGGCCCATCGCCGGGACACGTTGGACAAGCTCCGAAGAGCCTTGACACAGGACATTCGAAAAGTCGTCTGTGTCTCCACCCAAGTAATTGAAGCAGGAGTAGATATCTCCTTTGCCTGTGTGATCCGCCTTTCTGCCGGGATGGACCGTGTAGTGCAGGCGGCGGGACGATGCAACCGCAGCGGCGAGGCCGGTCCGGGCATCTTGGCCCCGGTTTACCTGGTACAGTGTCAAGACGAATCACTTGCACATCTGCCGGATATTCAGAAAGGACAAGGCGCAACGCAGGAGCTCTTAACAGAATTTGCGGTTCATCCAGAGCCATATCACAACCGGCTGGATTCAGACGAAGCGATTGGATACTACTATCGTGCTCTGTACCGCCTGGAACCAAACGGACATCATGACTACTGCATAAAGGGCCGCCCGTCCCTGTTTTCTCTTCTATCGTTAAATGACTACTGTACACAAGAGCAGCCCTATTATTTCCGGCAGGCGTTCCGATTGGCCGGGTCTCTGTTTCAGGTCTTTGAAGAAAACACGACCGATGTGATCGTTCCCTATGGAGAGGGGGCAGAACTAATTCGAGATTTGTGCAGTGAACGGGCAGAGCGAGATGTTGCCTATCTGCGTTCCCTGTTGGAAACAGCAAAGCCCTATGCTGTCTCCCTTTACCAGTACCAAATCGACTATCTGAATGCGGAGCATAGTCTCATCCCGCTCCAGGGCGGAGCAATGGGACTCAATGGACACTATCAGGTCGAAACCGGGTTTTCCATGGGTGAACCCAATCTTGATTTTTTGGGGGTGTGAGTATGCAGCATCCAAACATTGTAGAATTTCAGGTCACAGGGGACTACGCGCTTTTTTCCGATCCCATTATGCGGGTTGGAGGGGAGAAGTGCAGCTATCAGGTGCCTACCTATGAAGCGCTAAAAGGTATCCTGTCCTCCGTGTACTGGAAGCCTACCCTGATCTGGTACATTGATGCGGTCCGGGTCATGAACCAGATCCAGACCGAGGTAAAAGGCATCCGCCCCATCCATTATCAAGATAACAAAAACGACCTATCCTATTACACCTACTTAAAAAATTGCCGCTATCAGGTGCGGGCCCACTTTGAATGGAATGAAAACCGCCCGGAATTAGTTCAGGATCGTAACGAAAACAAGCACCACAACATCGCCAAGCGAATGATCGAGAAAGGCGGCCGCCGGGATATTTTCCTTGGCACCAGAGAGTGCCAGGGCTATGTGGAGCCTTGCGTCTTCGGGGAGGAACCGGGGGCCTACGACGCCCTGCCGAAGTTGGTTTTTGGACTGATGTACCACGGCATCACCTACGCCGACGAGGCCTATTCCCCCGAAACCCGGGGGAAAATGACCGTCAGGTTCTGGTATCCGACGATGAAGCAGGGGATCATCACTTTCCCACGCCCAGAGGACTGCACCCTTACCAAGCCCTTGCGTGAAATGGAGATGAAGCCTTTTGGAGAGGTCTTTGAGAATTTCTCCAGCCTGCGGGAATTCGGGGAGGTGGAGTAATGGGGCTGCTGCAAAAGGCCTGTGAGACCTACGACGCCATGGCTCACCGGGCCGGACAAATTTATGAGGGCGAGGCGGAGCCGCTGGCCCCCATTTCCCACATCATGGCACGGGCACAGATTGAAATCACTCTGGATCAGGATGGAAGGTTTGTCTCCGCACGTGCGGTAGACAAGGGGGAGCCCAAAATCATCATCCCGGTGACAGAGGAGTCGGCGGGCCGAACCAGCGCCCCTTGTGCTCACCCGCTGTGTGACCAGTTGGGATATGTGGCCCCCCACGATGCCCAAAAACATACTCTCTATGTAGATGGGCTGTCAAACTGGGCCGATTCTGAACATTCCCATCCAAAATTGCGTCCTATTCTGGACTATGTGCGCAGCGGCACGATTTTGTCCGATTTGTCAGGAGCGGGACTGATTGCGCTGAGCGAAGAAGGCAGGCCTAAGGATGAGAAGCTGATGGTCTGCTGGGTGGTCAACGGCTTTGGCGAGGAGTGGAATGGCCCCTGCTGGAAAGATCAAAAGCTGATGGAAGCCTTTGTCCACTACAGCGCCGAGAAGCGGGCTGGCTCACCCCCCGCTTTGTGTATGATCTCCGGGACGATTGAGGCCCCCGCCAGCCAGCATCCAAAAGGAATCGTTCCGACGAATGGAAATGCCAAGCTGATCTCCGCCAACGACTCCAGTGGTTTTACCTATCGGGGCCGGTTTGAACAGGGCTGGCAGGCGGCGACGGTGAGCTATGCTGCCTCCCAAAAAGCCCATAGCGCCCTGCGGTGGCTGGTGGCAAACCAGAGTGTCCCCTTTGGCGGACGGACCTTTCTATGCTGGAACCCTCAGGGCATCCAGGTTCCCAAGGTGACAGGTCCCATGAGCCGCAAGCGCGGGGACGCTCAACGGGCTGCCAACCCCACCCAATACCGTCAGCAGCTGAGAGAATCCCTCTTCGGCTGGAAAGAATACCTGCCCCAATCGGCAGGGGTGGTCATCGCCGCCTTTGACGCGGCTACTACGGGCCGGTTGGCTGTCACTTATTATAACGAACTGTTGGCCTCCGATTTTTTAGACCGGCTCCACAATTGGGAAGCTTCCTGCTGCTGGGAGAACGGTCCCTTTGGGATTCAGTCACCGTCACTGTTTCAAATTGTCAGCTGGGCCTTTGGAACGCCGAGAAACGGAAAATCAGAGATCGATGACCGTATCCTGGCCCAGCAGATGCAGCAGTTGCTGGCCTGCCGGGTAGACAAAGCGTCATTCCCACTGGATATAGAGCGGGCACTGGCAGAAAAGGCCTCCCATCTTCTGCTCTATGAGGGAGAAAACCGGCAGAAGCTGCTGTTTACGGCCTGCGCGGCCATCCGAAAATATCACTATGACCATTTGAAGGAGGAATGGGGTATGGCATTAGATAAAAACTGTTCCGACCGAAGCTATCTGTTTGGCCGTCTGCTGGCCATCGCGGATGCGGTGGAAAACAGCACCTACACCAGCGAGGACCGGCGGGAGACCAACGCGCTTCGGATGCAGAAGGCCTTTTCTCTGCGGCCTATGGCAACCTGGCGGCTGCTGGAGGAAAAACTGGAACCCTATTACAAGCAGCTGAATCCCGGCCTGCGCCACTACTACCGAAAGCTAACCCAGGAAATTACGGACAAGCTTTCCGCCTCAGACAGCAATCTAAATCAGAAGTTGGATGATGTCTACTTGTTGGGTTACTACCATCAGCGGGCCTACCGTACTGGAAAAGCAGATAAACCGGAAACAAAAGAATAAAAAGGAGGACAAGCAAATGGGCATTTTACAGAATAAGATCGACTTTGTGGCCTTTGTGGCTGTGACCATGGCCAATCCTAACGGCGACCCACTGAACGGAAACAGCCCTCGCACTGACTACACCGGCCTGGGGGAAATGAGCGATGTGTGCATCAAACGCAAACTGCGTAATCGGATGCAGGACTTGAACCATGCTGTGTTTGTTCAGTCCGCTGATCGTTCTGACGATGGATGCGGCAGTCTCAGTGAGCGTGCTTCCGCCATTTTGGGGAAAGCAAAAGAGTTCAAGACTTCGGACTCCTACGCTCAAAAAGCCTGTGAGACTTGGCTGGATGTGCGTTCCTTTGGGCAGGTATTTGCGTTCAAGGACACCAAGGGTGTGTCCATTGGTGTCCGGGGCCCGGTTTCCATCCATCAGGGTATCAGTGTCTCCCCAGTACAGGTGGAGGATATGCAGATTACCAAGAGCGTCAACGGAGAAAACAGCGATAAGCCCCGCTCCTCTGATACGATGGGCATGAAGCACTTTGTCCGCTTTGGATTCTATAAGATCAAGGGCTCTGTCAACGTCCAACTGGCAGAGAAGACCGGTTTTACCGAAGAAGATGCCGAAGTATTGAAAGAGTGCCTGCGTACCCTTTTTGTCAATGACGCCTCCTCTGCCCGGCCGGAGGGTTCTATGGAGGTAGTCAAGCTCTACTGGTTCCGCCACAACTGCAAGGATGGACAGTATTCCTCCGCCAAAGTCCACCGCTCGATCCGGGCTGAGCTGATTACTTCTGATACTCTCCCTATCTGTGCGGAGGATTACCGAATTACACTGGAGCCCTTGGATGGGCTGGAACCGGAGATTCTGGATGGCATTTAAAGAAGAGGACTACCTCCAGCTGTCTGGCCTGCAGCACTTTGCCTTCTGCCACCGTCAATGGGCGCTGATCCACATTGAGGACCAGTGGGAGGAGCTGAAATGAAGCATCTGCTCAACACCCTATACATATTGTCGGAGGATTCTATCTGTCCCTGGACGGAGAAAATGTTGTGGCAAATCGGGAGAAACAAGCTGTTGCTCGCTACCCCTTTCATACGCTGCAGAATATTGTTACGTTCTCCTGCTCAGGGGCCTCGCCTGCTCTGATGGGGGCCTGTGCAGAGCGTCAAGTTGGGTTTGCTTTTTGCGCTCCCCGGGGGAAATTCCTGGCAAGGGTATGCGGAGAGGGCAATGGAAATGTTCTGCTCCGCCGGACGCAATACCGTACTGCGGATGACCCAGCCCTGTGTTGTCAAATCAGTCGCACTATGGAGGGCAGTACAGTGCTGCTGACCGACAATGGCAGAAAAACATTTTTGAAAAGCTGGCAGGAAAAGAAGAAAGAGACACTTACCCACCCCTATCTGGGTGAAAAGCTTCCATGGGGGATGATCCCATATATCCAGGCGCTTCTGTTAGCACAGTATCTCCGAGGAGACTTGGATGCTTACCCACCCTTTTTGTGGAAGTGATATCATGTTGGTTTTGATCACCTATGATGTGAACACTGAAGATGCCGCTGGACGCAAACGTCTTCGGCAGATTGCAAAGCAGTGCGTAAACTATGGTCAACGTGTCCAAAACTCCGTTTTTGAATGCCTGTTGGACGCAGCACAGTGCCGCAGTCTGCAAACCAAACTGTGTAGGATTATAGATTTGGAAAAGGACATCCTGCGGTTTTACTACTTAGGGAACCGCTATGAGAACAAGATCGAGCATTTTGGTGCAAAACCAGCCTATTCTCCAGAAGATGTCCTGATACTCTAAGCGCGATGTGCAAGTATACAGAAAAGTATAGCAGCTTCGCACCAGTTTTTCAGGCAATTTAGATTTTAAAATACAACGGGGTTGCAAATAAGAGAGAATAGGAAATAATATTTGTAACAATTGTTCGTTTTCTGCAAAAATAGTCGTATTTTTTGTCTGTCTTTGCCGTCGCCCCCCTCGCGGGGGGCGTTGATTGAAATTGCGAGGTCTACGGGATGCCGCTCCGCCTGGGTAAGTCGCCCCCCTCGCAGGGGGGCGTGGATTGAAATAAGATGTTCCATGATACCTGGAACTCCACGGCCGTCGCCCCCCTCGCGGGGGGGCGTGGATTGAAATGGCTGATTCTTGAAGGTCAGGGAAACGGTGCGGCCGTCCCCCCCTTGCGGGGGACGTGGATTGAAATACCTTGGAGACATCGGAACTGAGGATGAAACCCTGTCGCCCTCCTTGTGGGGGTGTGGATGGAAATGGCCCCTGGGAAACGGACAGTACCATGGGACAGATGTCACTTCTCGGGGGAATGTGAACTGAAATGCAGTATCTATTTTGACTTCACCAACAAGGAGACTGAGCAGAATATCTTGACCATTTCTTTCAAAAAGTTTTGAGTAAATGATGTACTATACATTTCCCAGCATCCAATTTTTTCGCAGAATGCGCCAGCCGAAATATAAAATATAGAAAATTTATCATTGATAAATTCTATATTTTCTGGCATGTGCATTGTCGTTAGTTGATTCCCTGTCTTATGAACGGAGAAGCCACGAATAATCCTGCCGTCCGTCTAAAATATATTCTACATATACCGTATCATCAATCACCAGGTATATAACCAAATACCAGTTTGGAACTACCACCTTCCGATAGCAGCTTCTTCGGTTCTCTTCGTCCAAATACGGGAAACGTTCCGGCATTTTTTCCAGGCTGCGGATCTCCGCCATGATTTGATTGCGAAACTCCTTTGCTGCCTCTACATTTACCCTTGCGAGGAAATAGATGTGGTCTTTCAGCATTTTTTTGGCTTCTCTCGATATAACCACCCTATACCGCCGCATAACCATCCCTCGCGGCCGCATCAATGACCTCGTCGAGTTCCGCTCCCAGTTCGTCCAGGGTATAGTATTTTGCACCATTGATGCGATCCCGTTCGATTTCCAGCAGCTTTTCCTGCAGCTCCAGCATCTTCTCCCGGCGGGTGAAGGATTCAATATCCATGACCACCAGATCACCCTCACCGTTCTTGGTCAGATAGACAGGTTCCCGACTGGAACGGCAAAGCTCTGCGATCTCATTATAGTTCTGTCGGATAGCAGCGCTGGGTTTGATAATCATAGCAGGCACCTCCGCATAGCTTAATTATAATTATATTATAACCGTATTCCGCTATATATGCAAGGGCATTTTACCGGGCCAAACTTTACTGAGGATGATCCAAATGGTGTGGATACTCCACCTTCTCCATCAAATCCCACACACCGCAGCACAACGCCCTTGACAGCATCATCAGGTATTCCGCCTGCGCTTATTGATGTTTTTCTGCCGCTGCTCATACTGTTGGATGTCCATTTCGTGGTACGGATAATACAAGCTGATAACTTTCTTGACCGGCACGCAGCGGACGATCTCCGCAAATCGCAGCGCAGTTTCCCATTGATAGTAGGCCAGCGCCCAGCCCATCCAAAATTCTTCACTGCGGTCAACGGAATATCGGGGCTTGACACAATTCATTTGAATTCCGGCCTACGTCAAAATAGTATAGCAAGCTCTACGCCGGACATCCCCGTAATCACAGTGTAGTCCCCCGTCTCAAATCGGGCGGCAACGCCAGATGAGAAAAACAAACCGAAAAACTCTGCAACATCATACTTGAGATCGTATACCGCAAAATCCAGCATCCGGCCAGGTACAGTTTGTGCCCTCTCCAAATAGACCTTATCGTAAGCGCAAGTCACCGGGTTTCATCTCCTCATCCATGATTTGTAGATATATAAATCGCCGCGCTGCCGTTTATTACGCTCCACACTGAAGTATTCTCTGCGGGCAGACTTATCCCGCAACATTTTCTTTGCATACTATTTGCCGCTTTCCGCAATTTCATATACGCCTTTAGGAGTATAATAGCATTGGAGAAACGGCGCAGCAAATATATTACCTGCCGCACCGTTCCTTGAGCGTATTACACACCTGAACCGCACTACAAAGGGGCTCCCACACCTGCGGGAGCCCCTTTATCGCAATATCACAAGCATAACACCGTCTGATACCCCGCCAGGAATTCATGTCCCTGGGTCGTCCGGTTTTCCCGGTGGAAGCTTATCTTTCGTACGGGGCACACGTTCTTGACCATCTGGCCGCCCACGGAGCCCGCCTGACGGCTGGTCAGGTCGCCGTTGTAGCCCTGCTTCAGGTTGACGCCGACCTCGTTGGCCGCCTCCATCTTGAACTTGTCCATAGCCTCGCGGGCACCGGGGACCACCAGACGGTTGGAATTATTCGTGTTAGACATATCCTTGTTCTCCTTTTTAAATCGTCGTTGTTGTTTCTCTGTCGGATCGGGAATCCGAGCATAGTTTGAGCCGCCCCATTTTTTATATTCGGCGGTCCGGCTGGTAATTTCCGCTTGCGCTGGAAAAGAAGCTCCCGGCTTTCCGCAAATCATTTTCCGTCAGTTTTACTGCCGCTTTTCAGGCATGGCTAAATATTCAAGATAAGTATTTGCTATTTCGTTTCGTTAGATGTATAATGGCAGGACAGCAAACAAAGGAGTGAACCAAATGCGTCAAAAGACAACCGCCCTTTCCCGGACGCCGGAAGGGTGCGGCCGCCAAGCCTGTGGGGGAATGACCGTCTATGAATGAACGCCTGCTGCAGATCCTGGTCGATTCGTTCCCAAAGATTCTACTGCCCGGCCTGACTGTGACCATCCCCCTCACCGTCATCGCGTTTTCCTTCGCCATGGTCATTGCCGTGGCGGCGGCGCTGGCCCAGTTCGCCCGTGTGCCGGTGCTCACCCAGCTGTGCCGGTTCTACATCTGGGTGTTCCGGGGCACCCCCCTGCTGGTGCAGCTGTTCGTGGTGTTCTACGGGATGCCCAAGGCGGGGATCACCATAGAGCCCTTCCCCGCCGCGGTGATCGTGTTCTCCCTCAACGAAGGGGCCTACTGCGCCGAGACCGTCCGCGCGGCGCTGGAGGCGGTGCCCGCCGGACAGCTGGAGGCCGGGTACTGCGCCGGGCTGAGCTACCTCCAGACCATGCGCCGCATCGTGCTGCCCCAGGCGATGCGCACGGCGTTCCCGCCCCTGTCCAATTCGCTGATTGCCATGGTGAAGGACACGTCCCTGGCCGCCAATATCACGGTGGTGGAGATGTTCCGGGCCACCCAGCAGATCAACGCCCGGGTCTATGAGCCGCTGGCTCTGTACATCGAGGTGGGCCTCATCTACCTGCTGTTCTCCACCGTGCTCACCTGGCTCCAGCGGGCGGGTGAGAAACGGCTGGGCGCCTATGAAAGCCGGGGGGTGTGACATATGCTGCTGAGCGTGAAAAATGTCCACAAGTCCTTCGGCCCCCTGGAGGTGCTCAAAGGGGTAGACCTGTCCGTCGGCCAAGGCGACGTGGTGGCCATACTCGGCCCCAGCGGCTCGGGCAAGACCACCCTGCTGCGGTGTATGAACTTTCTGGAGCGGGCGGACAAGGGAACGCTCACCTTTGACGGCGAGGAGTTCTCCCTGGGCCGCGTATCCAAAAAGGATATCGCCCGCATCCGTCAAAAGACCGCCTTCGTGTTCCAGAGCTACAACCTGTTCCTCAACAAGACCGCCCTGCAAAACGTCACCGAGGGCTTGATCGTGGCCCGGAAAATGCCCAGGACCCAGGCGGAGGAGATCGGCCGCCGCGCCCTGGAAAAAGTAGGGCTGGCCGACCGCATGGGCCACTATCCCAGCCAGCTGTCCGGCGGGCAGCAGCAGCGGGTGGCCATCGCCCGGGCCATGGCCGTCCAGCCGGAGATCATCTATTTTGACGAGCCCACCTCCGCCCTGGACCCGGAGCTGACGGGGGAAGTGCTGGCCGTCATGCGGCAGCTGGCGGACGAGGGGATGACCATGCTGGTGGTCACCCACGAGCTCGGCTTCGCCCGCACGGTGTCCAGCCAGACGATATTCATGGAGGACGGCGTCGTGGTGGAGGCCGGCCCCTCCCGGGAGCTTTTCGCCCACCCCAGGGAGGAGCGCACCCGCGCCTTCCTCCAGATCGAAGGAAAAGAAGCCTGATCCTGTCCCCTGTCCCGCAAACGGGGGGACGGCAAAATAAAATGTAACGTAAGGAGCTGTTGACAATGAACTTCAAACGCTTCGCCGCGGCCTTTGCCGCCGCTGCCCTGTGCCTGTCCGCCCTGGCGGGCTGCTCCCAGAACAAAAACGACCTGCTGTCCCAAATCAAGGACAAGGGCGAGATCACCGTGGCCATGGAGGGCACCTGGGCCCCCTGGGGCTACCATGACGAAAACAACGACCTGGTGGGCTACGATGTGGAGGTCGCCCAGAACATCGCGGATAAGCTGGGGGTCAAGGTGAACTTCGTAGAGGGCACGTGGGACGCCTGCCTGGCCGGGCTGGAGGGCGGCCGCTATGACATCATGGTCAACGGCGTGGACGTGGACGAGAGCCGGAAGGAGAAGTACGACTTCTCCACCCCCTACGCCTACAACCGCACCGTGGTGATCACCCGGGCGGACGACGGTTCCATCCAGGCCATGGAGGACCTGGACGGCAAGACCACCGCCAACACCCTCCAGAGCACCTATGAAGCCGTGGGCCTGAAGTACGGCGCCACCGTCACCCCCGTGGACGACTTCATCCAGACCATCGAGCTGCTCACCTCCGGCCGCATCGACGCCACCCTCAACGCCGAGGTGAGCTACTACGACTACATGGCCCAGCATCCCGACGCGCCGGTGAAGATCGCCTGCATCGATTCCGAGGTCACCCAGGTGGCCATCCCCATGCGCAAGGGTGAGGAAACCGCTTCCCTGCGGGAAGCCATCGACAAGGCCCTGGCCGAAATGGCCCAGGACGGCACCCTCACCGAGCTGTCCATAAAATACTTCGGCACCGACATCTCTCAAAACTAAGTGATAACGAAGGCCCCCGGCTCACGCCGGGGGCCTTCGCTTTACTCAAAGGATCAGTTGGATGGGGTCCTGGGGCCGGTCCCCCGCCAGGGGCAGGGTGACGACGGCTTTGAACAAATCCCCGTCGATGATGATGTCAAACTTCCCGTGCTGGAGCTCCGTCAGCGACTGGGCGATGGACAGCCCCAGCCCGCTGCCCGCCTGGTTGCGGGACTCGTCCCCCCGGACGAACCGCTCCATCAGCCGCTCGGCGGGGATATCCAGAGCGTCCCGGGAGATGTTCTTCACCGACAGCACCGCCCAATCCCCGCCGCGCCGCAGGTCCACATACACCCGGGTGCCGGGCAGGGCGTACTTGGCGCAGTTGGTGAGCAGGTTATCCAGCACCCGCCACAGGTGGCGGCCGTCCGCCTCCACCCACAGGGGCTCTTCGGGCAGGGAGCGCACCACCGTCAGCTTCTGGGCCTCCAGCCGCTCGCCGGTCTCGGCCAGGGCCTGGTCGGTGAGCTGGGCCCAGTCCAGACGCTCCCAGTTCACGCTCAGGTTGCCAGTGGACGCCTTGGACGCCTCCACCAGATCCTCGGTGAGCTTTTTCAGCCGCTGGCTCTTGCGGTCCAGCACCTCAATATACTCCGCCGCCTTGGGATTCTGGATGTCCTCTTTTTTCAGCAGGTCCACATAGTTGATGATGGAGGTCAGCGGCGTTTTCAAATCGTGGGACACGTTGGTGATCAGCTCCGCCTTGAAGTGCTCGCTCTTCAGCCGGTCGTCCACCGCCGCCGAGATGGCGTGGCCCAGGTTGTTCAGCTCGTCGGCGTGGCCCCGCAGGTCGGGGAGCATACGCCGGGTGTCGATGTGGTAATTGGGATTGCCGCCGATGATCTCCTGGGTGCCGCGGCGGATCTTCTTCCACTGGTAGGCCCACCCGCACAGGTAGACCGATACCAGGAAGGTCACCAGCAGCCACAGCCCCGCGCCGCGCTCCATCGTTACGATGGTAAAAAGGGTATACGCCATACAGCCCATCACCGCCTTCCACACCAGGGGGACGGCACGGACCGCGCGGCCCGCCGTCCCGGCCAGTTCCCAGAACCATCCCAGGCACAGCAGGAACACCCGCCAGCACCAGGCGCAAATGGCCCATATCCAGGTGTTG
The DNA here is from genome assembly GCA_014799485.1 of Clostridiales bacterium. The sequence goes on from JAAVHY010000032.1 coordinate 67,064, forward strand.
CGCAGGAGTGTGTGTGCCTTGCACCGGGCGCACACCGTGATCAGCGCCCCCATGCCCAGGGCCGCCGTGACGCCCACCGCCGAGCCGATGCAGAAGAGCTGGATGAACATGGGCGCGTCCATGTAAGCGTCATGTACCGCCACGGCCCCAAGGCCCATGGCCCCTACGCCGCCCAGGAACATCAGCCCCAGCAGCACATCCCCGGGCAGCCGGTGGAACCAGTTCAGGCAGATGCCCTCCACCCCGCGCTTGTGCCCCGCGCCGCAGCACAGGTAGACCATCAGCAGCACGCCCGCCACGCCGCACACGATGGTGAGCACCAGGTATTCCGTCCGGCTGCTGTGCCACTGCTCCAGCTTCATAGCAGCCGCCCGGTACTGGTCGTCCGCCGGGAACTTTTTGTCCACCCACAGCGTCAGGGCAGCGGTCTCCGCCGCCTCCGCCGCCTCCGCGCTGGCGTCCTTTACCCACTCCAGGTTCACCGGGTCAAAAATATAGCCGAATTGGTTGGGCTCCAGGCAGGCCCCCACCGTGGGCGCGTAGATGTACAGCCCCTCCGGAGCCTCCACCCGCAGTACGCAGGTATATCCGCTGTCGTCCATCAGCGCCGTATCTATCGACACCGCCATGCTTTCAAAATCCGCCACCACGCGGAGCATCTGCGTTGAGCCGTCCTCCGGGGCCTCCTCGTTCCGGGCCATCCCAACCAGCTCGGGCAGCTTTTCCCGCCACAGGTCGTTATAGCACTCCCCGTCCCGTTCCTCCCAGTTCAGGGCAGCCTCCCGCGTGGTATCGTCCCAGTACTCCCATCTGATATCGACATTGGGCCTGTTGGCCCCGCCTAAAGTGTATTCATACCAGTACAGACTGCTGCGCGCGCCGGCCCCGTCCTCTTTAACGTTGCCGTAGACGACCGTCCCGTCCCCACGCAGCAGCTGCCAGCGCAGGTTGGAGTTTTGGGGGGCGAACCGCTCCTCCAGCTGTTCGATCTCCCCCTTCTCCCACATAGACAGCTCCGCCCCCGAGTCCCGCCGCTCATAGAGGCGCACCAGATACTTCACCGTACTCTGATCCTGGCTGAGCCAATAGTAGGAGGTGTATCCCAGGCTTTCGCTGGCATCGTCCCACAGCGCGTCGTAGTTGGCCAGTTGATACCAGCCCATGATGGCTGTGGCGGTGAACGCCGCCACAGCCGCCATGAAGGCCAGGGCCTTCATGGCCATATTTTCCCGCCACTTCATTTCATCTTCTCCATTTTATAGCCCAGGCCCCACACTACCTTTAAATACCGCGGGTTGGCCGGGTCGATTTCGATTTTCTCTCTCAAATGCCGGATGTGGACGGCCACCGTGTTCTCGCTGCCCAGCGCCGGGTCGTTCCACACCTGCTCGTAGATCTGGGCGGTGGAGTACACCCGGCCTAAGTTCTTCATCAGCAGGCGCAGGATGTTGTACTCGATGGGGGTGAGGCTCACCGGCTCCCCGTCCACCGTCACCAGCTTGGCCTCGTCGTCCATGACGATGCTGCCGTTGCGCAATGTGCCGTCCTCCTCCTGGGCGGAAGCCTTGCCCCCCAGGGTGGTGTACCGCCGCAGCTGGCTCTTCACCCGGGCCAGCACCTCGATGGGGTTGAAGGGCTTGGTGATATAGTCGTCCGCGCCGATGTTCAGCCCCAGCACCTTGTCGCTGTCCTCGCTTTTGGCGGTGAGCAGGATGATGGGGATATTGCCCCCGGACTCCCGCAGCCGCGCCGTGGCCCGGATGCCGTCCAGCTGGGGCATCATGATATCCATGAGGATCAGGTCGATGTCTCCCCCGTTCACCGCCTGGACGGCCTGTTCCCCGTTGTAGGCGGACACCGTTTTGTAGCCCTCGCTGGTCAGGTAAATTTCAAGCGCCGATACGATGTCCTTGTCATCGTCGCAGATGAGCACCGTGTACATGGCGCATCCCTCCCCTCTCTCCTTGTACCAATAATGTTACCAGTCTCCCGATTAAGTTGCAACGGGGAAAATGTTTAAAATCAGTTTAAGAACCACCAGGGTTTGGCGATATCGCCACTTGCAATTTGCCCCGGTGTGGAGTACACTATCCCCAACAGGCAGAGTAGGGGCGCGTGTGTACAAGTGCCGGCGGGACGGGGAGTTGTCCGCCGGACGAAAAGCCGCAAGGCTTGCAGTGCGCGCCCCGCATCCCGCTGCCGCATGGCGGAGCGCCTACGGCTTCCTTTGTGCGGCATACCCTTTTGGGGCTGCCGAGAAAGCAAAGGAGGTTTTTTCATGTCTCAAACCCTGTACAAAACGCCCTTTTCCCGCGCTTACTGGAAAGACGCCGTGGCGGACGCCAAAAAACTGCGCACCCTGGTGTTCTCCGCCCTGATGGTGGCCGCCTGCGTGGCCCTGGGCTACTTGCAGTCTATCCCTGTGGTCAACAACATCAGGGTCACCTGGGGCTTCCTGGCCCGGGCGCTGTGCGCCCTGGTGGGCGGGCCGGTGAACGCCCTGGTGTTCGGCTTTGTGGAGGACACGGTGGGCTACTTCATGAACCCCCAGGGGGGTTGGAATCCCTTTTACATCTTCACCACCATGCTGGGGGTGTTCACCTACGCCCTGTTTCTCTACCGGGCGGAGGTGACGGTGCTTCGGGTGTTCCTGGCCAAGCTGGCCACCAATATCCAGAATGTGTTCATCGGCGGGCTGGGCACCTACCTGTTCTACTCCAGCAAGGGCTATTGGGCCATCGTGGCCGGCAGCGCCGTCAAAAACGCCATCATGCTGCCGGTGCAGGCCATCATGCTGGCGGCGCTGTTCGCCGCCCTGCTGCCCATCCTCCACCGCATGGGTTTCCTGCCCAACCAGGCCGGACGGCTGAAGCTGTGGAAAAAGCCGGAGTGGATCGGGCGGGAGAAGGCCCGGCAGGAAGGGCTGGCGGAGCCCTGGGAGGAGTGACCGGGCCGCCGGCCGCATAACTTGTGCCATGTCCGCATACCTTTTCCAAAGGTAAGAGTTTTTGCAAAGCCGCCGAAAGCAGCTTTGCAAAAACTCTCCATAAGGAGGGGCTGCGGACATGGCTTTTTTCAAGGAGCTGGGCGATTTCCTGTGGGGCGGGCCGCTGCTGGCGGCGTTTCTGGCGGTGGGGCTGTGGTACTCCTTCGGCTCCGGATTCTTCCAGCTGTTCGGGCTGCCCGTGTGGTGGAAAACCACGGCAGGCTCCCTGTTCCGGCGGGACAAAGGCAAAACGAAAAGCCGGGGGGTCACCCAGCTCCAGGCCCTGTCCACCGCCCTGGCCGCCACCATCGGCACCGGCTCCATCGCCGGGGTGGCCACCGCCATCGTGTACGGCGGGCCGGGGGCGGTGTTCTGGATGTGGATGTCCGCCCTGCTGGGCATGGCGGTGAGCTGCGCGGAAAAGACGCTGGCGGTGCGTCACCGGGAGAAGGGGCCCGACGGCCGCTGGCGGGGCGGGCCCATAGAGTACATGAAAAACGGCCTGCGCCTGCCGGGGCTGGCAAAAATTTTTGCCCTGTTCTGCGTCGCTGAGACGCTGGCGGGGGGCAACCTGGCCCAAGCCAACTCCATCGCCACCTCCCTGTCCGCCGCGGCCGGGGCCGAGCCCAAAGTGGTGGGGGTGGTGCTGGCCGTCGTCACCGCCATCGTGCTGGCAGGGGGCATCAAACGCATCAGTAAGCTGTGCGAACTGCTGGTGCCCGCCATGGCCCTGCTGTTCGTGGGGGGCGGCCTTGCGGTAGTCGCCGTCCACTGGCGGGCGGTGCCGTGGGCGTTCCGGCAGATCGTCGCCTACGCCTTCGCCCCACGGGCCATCGCCGGGGGCTACACCATGGGGTCGGCACTGCGGTACGGCGTGGCCCGGGGGGTGTTCACCAACGAGGCCGGACTGGGTATGTCCTCCATCGCCCACGCCTGCGCCGATGTGGACGAGCCGGCGGAGCAGGGGATGTGGGGCATTTTCGAGGTATTTTTCGCCACCATGGTCATCTGCACCGTCAGCGCCCTGGTCATCCTCACCTCCGGGGTATACGATCCCGTCCAGGCGCTGGCCCTGGCCGAAGCGGGCGCACTGCCCGAGGGGATGCTGGGCGCGCCGCTGACGGCGGCGGGGTTCGCCACCCTGTTCGGCGAGGCGGGAGAGTGGATCGTGGCGGTGAGCCTGATCCTGTTCGCCTTCACTTCCCTCATCGGCTCGGGATATTACGGGCGGCGGGGGGTGGAGGCCCTCACCGGCGCCCGGTGGGCCCGGGGCCTGTTCCAGCTGGCCTTCCCCGCCTGCATCATCCTTGGCGCGGTGGGGGACGTAACGGCGGTGTGGCAGCTGGTAGACGTGTTCAACGGCCTGCTGGCAGCGGTCAACCTGCCAGCGCTGCTGCTGCTCTCGCCGGAGGCGCTGCACCTGCTGCGGGTCTGGCTGGGGGCTCAAAAAAAGAAAAACAGGAATTGGGAAGAATCCACTTGACAACGGATGAAAAATTGGTATAATAGTCTACGTTGCGCCGCACCATAGCGGCGAGATGAATTGTGACTTCGTCACCGATTTGCAGCGGTATCGAAGAGGTCATAACGAGCACGATTGGAAATCGTGTAGCGGCTGAAACCGCTCGAGGGTTCGAATCCCTCCCGCTGCGCCAAAAAGAACGAACGGTTTAGATGCCGTAGGCTGAACGCCTACGGCATCAACCGTTTCCGGGTTTTTTGCCCCTCGAATTTTCAGAAGTAAAACGATAGATGCCCACCAGCGTTTATTAGCAACGTAGGGTGTTTGAACCCTCGCAGGCTAAGTTCCAGGTAGTGCCCTTTTTCAATTTAAAAGGGCACTACTTTTTAGCTGCTGCAAATTGATGTAAACTAAGGGGGCTGATTTGATGGTCTTTCCGAAGCAATCAGACTGGTGCCTTGTGTAGCCGCAGAAACGCAAGTCCTCGTTTTTCTACGCCCAGCAAGAGGCAGGCATTCATCCAGATACGGAAGTCATCCGAACAACTAAATAGTCCCAGCGCTGGCCGGTATCTTTCTCTCACGCAAGAAAGGTACCGGCCTTTTTTGTTTTCTCAGAAAAACCGCAGGGGAAACCGATCCAGCGACAAGCTGATCCAGAACAACACGCCAAATGATAACAAAGTGATAATTCGCCACAAGGCTCATAGCTATTTTCGACAAGCTGTGGTATGGTGTGGCACTACAAAGGAGGTGTAAACGATGCGAGAAACTCTGGAAGATCTCTACTATGGCAGAATCAACCCCTGCGAACACCAGATGAGCGCCAACAGAAACTTACTGAGGGTATCAGGCAAGATCACCCAGTGTGAGAATCAACTCAAAGAACGGTTGGACGAACAAGGGCTGGCGATTCTCGCCGAGATGGCCGACGCCCATCAAGAGATCAGCTGTGTCACGGCGATGGAGAACTTCATCTTGGGCTTCCGGCTGGGTGCCAGGATCTTGGTTGAGTGCCTGGATGAGGATGACGGTGATATGTCGGCGGTGACCGGCAACGGCTAAATCAAAAGACAGCGATCACGCAGAATGCGCCCCAGTCCATATCCGGCATAGGCAGTGCCCCGCTTCACCCTGGAGCGGGGCATTTCTACCCCTACGCTAAGGAGGGCACTGGGTACAAGTAATGGAGGTAGATCATGATATTCAAAGCAACCCTCAGCAACAAGGCCCACCCGGAGTATGGGCAGGCCACCATTCCCTTCCCCATCCCCGGCGACCAGTACGACCAGGCCATTGAACTGCTGGAGGGACTGGACATCGGTTCCCCCACCGGGCAGGACTGCCGGGTGGATCTCCTGGACAGCAAGTACCCCATCCTCAAGCGGCTGGTGACCCAGAGCGTCAACGTGGACGAACTGGACTATCTGGCCAAGCGGCTGGAGAGCTTCTGTCCGGATGAGAATGCCCAGTTCCAGGCCATGGCCTCCAAGATGTGCCTGTCGGACATCCAGGACTTCATCAACCTCAC
>JAAVHY010000033.1 GCA_014799485.1 Clostridiales bacterium
CTCCAAAATATTGAGATGGGTTAACAAAAATTACTCCACGATGGCGAGAATGTCGTTCTGACGGACGATGGTGTACTCCTCGCCGTCCACCTTGACCTCGGTGCCGGAATACTTGCTGGTGAGCACCTTGTCGCCCACCTTCACGGTCATGACGACCTCCTTGCCGTCCACCATGCCGCCGGGGCCCACGGCCACTACCTCGGCCATCTCGGGCTTCTCCTTGGCGCTGGAGGTGAGGATGATGCCGCCCTTGGTGGTCTCCTCGGCCTCCATGGCCTTGAGGATCACGCGGTCAGACAGGGGTTTGAGATTCATAACAGGTTCCTCCTCTTATATGTGATTTGTGTATATACAGTTTGGTGAGGTTAGCACTCAAAAAGTCAGAGTGCTAACCACGAGTATGATAATACCCTCTTTGCCGGAAAAAATCAACCCCCCATTTCAAAAAATTTGGGGTTCGATCCAAAAATTCACTCCCCGTTCACAATCGCCGTGGCGGACTGCTAAGTTCTGACAGGTTCTGACCGTCCCGGCGGCCGCAGCCGCGCCCCGGCACGCAAAAGTCCCGCCGGCGCGAACCGGCGGGACAGGCTTTTATTTTTCCTCCAGCAGCTTGGTCAGCTCCGCCATGAAGGTATTGAGATCCTTGAACTGGCGGTAAACCGAGGCGAAACGGACATAGGACACCTCGTCCACCCCCTTCAGCTTTTCCATCACCAGCTCGCCGATCTCGGTGCTGGGCACCTCCCGCTCCATCTCGTTCTGGAGGGACTGCTCGATCTCGCTTGCCAGCCGCTCCAAGGTGGATGTGGGCACCGAACGCTTCTCGCAGGCCTTGAGCATACTGCCCAGAAGCTTGTTCCGGTCAAAGGCCTGGCGGCTGCCGTCCCGCTTGATGACCATCAGGGGCAGGCTCTCCATGATCTCATAAGTAGTGAAGCGCTTCCGGCAGGCAAGGCACTCCCGGCGGCGGCGGATGCTGCTCCCCTCATCGGCGGGGCGGGAGTCCACCACCTTGCTCTCCAAATGGGCACAATATGGGCATTTCACAACAGCATCCTTCCTTTCCGGATCGTGATCCATGGGCTCGTCCATATTATAGCATAGGGTATCATAAATGGGTACTATTTTTTAAAAAATTTTTCCAGCCTGTATAACCGGGGAAAAAGGGTGGCATACTGTCCTGCGTGAGGTGATAATCATGGATAACCGCAATTTCAACAATTCTGAAAACAAGAACCAGCAGAACGGCCAGAACAAGAGCCAGCAGAACAAGAACCAGCAGAACGGCCAGAACAAGAAGGACTCCAACAACCCCGAGAACCGGAACAACAGCCGGGGCTACTGAGTTGGGCGGGAAGCGGAGGGCGGCTGCGCCCTCCGTTTCTGCTTTGTAAGGAGGAAACGCCATGAAGCGCAAAAAGCCCGATGAGCGGGAGCTGGCGGCCCGGGATCCCCAGTACCGTCCGCCCCCCTACGAGGATCTGTCCAGCCTGGTGGCGGGACGGATGCAGGCCGGCCCCCAGTCCACACCCCCCAGGGCGGGGTTCGACCTGGACGAGTGGCAGGACCCGGAGCTGTTCCACTCCCCGGAGCTGTAAGGAAGCGCGAGGATAGACGCGCCCCGGCGGAGCGTGACAACGAAACGGAGCGGCAGGGCCAAAAGGCCCTGCCGCTCCTGCTTGTCAATCCCTTACGCACTTCTTCGCGTACTCACCCCGAGCCGCTTCCCGAAACCCGAGCGATTCATACAAAAAGCGGGCTTTATTTCCAACCACACAGTACAGATAGGGCTTGCCGTGCCCTTTTTCCAAAAGCCTGTTGACCAAAAACTGGACGAACCCTTTTCCCAGCCCTTTGCCCTGCCGGGATATCTTGATCGCCACACAGGACAATTCCGCGCCGTCCAGACAGGCGTAGCCGACGATCTCATCCCCCAGCACGTATACATACCGCTCCCCCGCCGTATCCGCCCAGCGCCGCCTCATTTCGGCGCTCGGCTCCTCCGGGGCCGAATTTGGAAAGCATCCTGTGCCAACGCGCATTTGGTGAAACGCTTCGGCGGACAATTTTTGCGCTTCCTCGTAATCCTCATCCCTGTATTGACGTATGGGCAATGGCCGCTCTTCAAAAGCCCCTCCCGTATACTCCATATACGCCGAGGAAAACTCTTTTGTGAACCCACAGGCTTTCGCGAATTCCCGCGCCGCTTCGCCGTTGACGTCATAGCACGTTGTAATGTCCCTCAACTTTGACGCGTCCAGCCGCCGCTCCGACATCCGGGCCGCCGCCCGTCCATAGCCCCGGTTCCTGTACCTGGGAAAGATGTAAACGTATAAGAAAGCATTTGCCTCTCCACATATATAGGACAGCCCCACGACCTCGTCCTGACGGCATACGGCATATACATCCTCATCGTTTTCAGACACCGCGCCATAGAACTCAGCGTCGGCGTCTTCCCTGTCTATCATAGATAAATACTCAGACGCGGTTTGGAGCTTGCGGATCTCCACGTCTTTTGCGTCCACTTCATTTCGCATATGCGCACCCGCCGCTCAACCGGCCTCCAGCTCCAGCCAGGGGGCCTCCGCCGCCGCGTCCTCCAGCACCCGCAGCAGACGGCAGCCAAAGTCCGTCCCCTCCATCTCCGCCCGGTGGAACACCTCCAGCCGCACCGGCCGGCCCAGGTCCGTCAGGCAGTCATACAGGGCGTCCAGGTTCCGCCCCCACCACTCCGGCAGGCACAGCGCCCGCCCCAGCAGCTCCATAGCCTCTTCCCGGACACACAGCCGGGCGCCATCCAATCTGATCGTCTCCATCGTCACGGCTCCCCATAAAGCAGTTCAAAGCTCTCATAGTGGTCCCCTGTGTAATAGATCAGCCCATCGTTGGAGTAGACGATCCGCTTGGCCCCCCGGGAGGAGGCGCCGACGGTGTCAATGTCGCACTCCTGGTAGCTCCGGCCCGCCGCCTCGGGCAGCAGGCCCTCGTAATTGCCGAACCGGCTGCCGCCGATGGCCGTCCCCTCCCCGGTATAGCGCTCCACACTGCCCCCGGTCCAACCCTTGTCCTGGGCCTGACGCTTGGTGACATAGTTGTCCGGCAGATGGCCATAGAGGTGGAGATACAGCGCCACCTCCTCCTTGGAGCTGTACCAACCGTCCTCGGTGACAGCGGGGGCCTCGCTCTCCGGGGGCTGTGCCTCGGTGGGCTGTGGTGTTTCGGCGGGTTGTGCCTCAGAGGGCTGGGACTCGGGCAGCCGCGTCCCGGCAGGCGGCTGGGCGGGCGTTTCCTCCACGGCCGCGCCGAGGGCGGGCTCCGTCCCGGCGGGGAGAACAGAGCTGTCCGCCCCGGGGCCGCCGCAGGCGGTAAGCGTCAAGGCCCATACCAGGGCCAATAGAAGGGCTGAAATCCGTTTTAGTTTTATCATTTTGATCACTCGATCCCACAAAAAATAGGCGCGCGTTCACATTTCCGCGTCACCTGTATGATACGATACCCGCCGCCGCCTGTCAACCTGTTTTCCCCTTGCGGCTTTGCGGAAAAAGGATTATAATAGACCCGAACCAACGCCAAGAGAAAAAGGAGCGTGCCCGCCATGTCCCAGCCCATGACCCCCGCCGCCGTCCACAAGCAGTATGACGAGGCCATGACCGCATTCCGCCGTCAGATCGCGGACCCCGCCGCCCGGGTGGCCTTCGGCCGGGAGGCCGACGGCTTTATGCGCCAGTGCGCCTGCGGCGTATGGCACGCCGACGAGGGGATGAGCCCCCGTCATGTGGAATACTATAACGCCATCTACTCCAAGGGCAACCCGGTGCCCACCGTTATGTACTGGGAGCTTGCCTCCGCCGTGGGGGACTACCCCGGCTTCGCGCTGCCCAGCCTCTTCCGCCGTCTGGTCCAGGCCGATCTGGAGCGGGGAAGCAGCCAGAGCCGCCGGTTTGTGGATACCTTCACCCTGATGCTGCTGCTGTTTGCCGCCGTGGACGGCAAGGTGAGCGAGGCGGAAGCGGGGTTTGTCAACACCTGCGCCGACTCCCTGTCCGCCTTCTGTGACCACGCCGGGGTGGCCGGGGGCAAGTCCGGGCTGGATGTAAACGAGTTCGTGGCCCGCCGCACCGACGGCGCCCCCGTCAAGACGGGCAGGCCGGAGGACGAGGCGGTCTCCCCCGCCCCCGCCAAAGCGGGGGCCGAAAAAAAGGAAGACCCCCCCGCCGAGCAGCAGCCGACGCTGGAGGAACTGCTGGCCGAGCTGGACGGGCTGTGCGGGCTGGACAAGGTGAAGGAGGACGTGAAGGGCCTCATCAACCTGGTGAAAGTGCGCAAGCTGCGTCAGGAGGCGGGACTGCCCGTGCCCCCCATGTCGCTGCACCTGGTGTTCATGGGCAATCCCGGCACTGGCAAGACCACCGTGGCCCGCCTGCTGGCCAAGATCTACCACGCCGTGGGCGTATTGAGCAAGGGGCAGCTGGTGGAGGTGGACCGCTCCGGGCTGGTGGCGGGCTTCGTGGGCCAGACCGCCCTCAAGACCCAGGAGGTGGTGGACAAGGCCCTTGGCGGGGTGCTGTTCATCGACGAGGCCTACGCCCTGGCCAACCAGGACAACGCCAACGACTTCGGCCGGGAGGCCATTGAGGTCCTGCTCAAAGGCATGGAGGACCACCGGGACGACCTCATCGTCATCGTGGCGGGGTACACCGACCTGATGGGGGACTTTATCCACGCCAACCCCGGGCTGGAGAGCCGGTTCAACAAATACTTCTATTTTGAGGACTACGACGGCGGGCAGCTGGCTGAGATCTTCCGGTCCGTGTGCAAGAAAAACGGGTATGTCCTGGACGACGAAGCGGACAAGGCCGCGGCAGAGGCATTCCAGGTGATGTACGACCGCCGGGACGAAAACTTCGGCAACGCCCGGGACGTGCGCAACGTGTTTGAAGCGGCGGTGGCCCGCCAGGCCAACCGGGTGGCCGCCATGGAGGCGCCCCAAAAGGCGGACCTGATGGCGCTGACGGTGTCCGACCTGGATCTGGAGGACGGGGACGGAAATTCAGAAGTTCCTGCGGAATGACCCTTGCGTTTGGGAGGCGGATGTGATATAATGCCTCCTGCGCACGCCGGTGTGATGGAATTGGTAGACGTGACGGACTCAAAATCCGTTGGGCTAATCCCCCGTGTGGGTTCGAGTCCCACCACCGGCACCACGTCGCCGCAAGCGCCATATCGCTTGCGGCGACTTTTTCAAAGTCACCGCTCGCTCATTCTGCTGCGGCTCCTCTCCCCACGCGCCCCGCTTCGCTGGGCTCGCGCGGGGGCCCCGTTTTGTCGGGCTTCGAAAAAGCATTTTTGCAACATTGAGCCAACGGCAAAAATCGACAGGTTTCGATGAAAACCTGTCGATTTTATTTTTATTGGCCCAATTCCATCAAGAAGCTCTCATCGCGTAAATGCACCTGGATTTTCTATCAGTCCCCGGGGAAAAGAATACCTGCTTTTTTGCGGGCAGATTCCAGCGTCGCCACGACATCCAGCGTGACGTCCAACCGCTTATAGATGGCGGCATAATCGTCCGCCAGCACCAGCTTTGTCAGGTTCTGCACCTCATAAGACCAGCGATCCGGGTTAGGCTGGTCGTTGAAAGTCTCATCGCTGGTCTTTGTCACGACCCGTACCTCCGCGATGCCATTGCTCCCGTCTTTGATATAGATGTAGCCTTTCTCTCCCTCGATTTGGAAAGAGTTGACGCCCCATGTGTCTTTAGCTCCAGTGGACTGGCTGACAAAGCCATCATAGCACATCATCAAAATGCCGGAGGTATCGGCCATGCCAGGGTAGATGTTGGGGTAATATACGGCATCCTTTGGTTTGCCAAATAGGGCAATGTTCAGATAGACATTGTAGAAGTTCAGATCCATCAGGCAGCCGGCGCCGCACTCCGGGTTAAAAACATTCGGCACCTCACCCTTCAGCAGTTGATCGTAACGGGCGGAATACTGGCTATAGTTCCCCAGCACCAGCTTGACCTTTCCGATTTTCGGCAGTTCCCGCTTCAGGACATCAAAATTCGGCAGGAACGCGGTGGGAACCGCCTCCACCAGAAACAGGTGCTTTTCCTTCGCAAGAGCGACCAGCTCCCGCGCCTGTTCCGCTTTGGTGCAGAAAGGCTTTTCGCAGATAACGTTTTTTCCTGCCAGCAGCGCTTTTTTGATTTGCCCGTAGTGGAGCAGATTGGGCGTTGCAATATAGACGAAATTGACCTCATCATCCGCCAGAAAAGCGTCCATATCCGTATAGACCTTCTCTGCGCCATACTCCGCTGCCAAAGCCTTGCCTTTATCTTCAGTGCGGGAATATACGGCGGCCAGCCGAATACCATCCGTTGCTTTCACATTGTCCAAAATAGAGTGGACGATTGCACCGGAACCTATGGTTCCAAGTCTGATTTCTTCCATGTGGATGCCTCCTTTTTACCGACTGTGCTTATGTTACACGGGGAGAATTTTTCCGCCAACGATGATCGTCTTCGGATGAAGCTCTTTATCCAAAATCAGGATATCAGCTTCCGCGCCGGTCTCTATGCTGCCGATCCTGCCCTCCTCGCCAATGGCCCGGGCAGGATTGATCGTAGCGGCTTTCAGCGCGGCTTCCAGCGGTACGCCAAATTTCACCGTGCGGCGGACGCACTCGGCAAGATTTGTCGTAGAAGCGGCAATCGAGCCATTTGCAAGATACGCGCAGCCGTTCCGTACAAAGACCGCCTGCTTGCCAAGTTCATACTCACCGTCCGGCAGGCCGCAGGCTTTCATCGCGTCGCTGATGATGCAGACCCTGTCTCCAAACATGGCGAACGTCGCTTTTACCACCGCGGGATGGACGTGGATACCATCACAAATCAACTCGACGTACCGGGTATGTTCCGCCGCCGCTCCAATCACACCGGGGGCGCGGTGCGTAAAAGCGGGCATTGCGTTATAAAGGTGGGTAACGTGCGACGCACCATTTTTGAAAGCGGCCACCGCCGTATCATAATCAGCCTGGGTATGGGCAATACTCACAACGCAGTCCTTGCTCGCTTTTTGGATGAACTCCATTGCGCCGTCAAGCTCCGGTGCCACATCGATCAATTTCACATGATAACCGGATTTCTCGTTGACACGGCTGAAAAAACCGTAATCCGGATTGACGATGAACTTCTCATTTTGCGCGCCGCGTTTCGCCTTTGAAACGAATGGGCCCTCCATGTTGATCCCACAAATCTTAGCACTATATTCAGCCGGATCGGCCATGCGGGTTTTTACCGCTTCAGCGACCTCACTGAGGACATCCTCCCCAAGCGTCATCGTCGTGGCGCAAAAGCTGGTTACACCTTGCTTTGCGAGGTGAGCGGCCATAATATCAAGGGCCTCGACTGTCCCGTCACAGCAATCGCTCCCGTCTGCGCCATGGATGTGAAGGTCGATATATCCCGGCACAACGTACATACCTTCGGCATCGATCGCGTCCGCCTCCGGCGCGAAGCTGGACACATCGGATATTTTGCCGTTTTCAATACAGATGTTGGTTTTGTCAAAGCTGCCGTCCTTAAAAAATACCGTGCCGTTTTTAATTTGCATATTCATGCACTCTTTTACTTCGCTGCATATAGGGAACCGTTGAAAATCAGCAGAGACTAACCTTCTAACATTTTAGCATTTACCATATCTAAAATCAAGCGTAGACGATGGGGATAACCGTTACCATGGATTAAATTCGTTTGATGTGGGTTTCTGCTTAAAATATGCTGTACTGCAGCACTGAAACCCGGACGCGAGGATCGTGATGGCTTCCTCAGGTATTCGAGCAGGCACTGCAATAGCCTTATTCGGAAATCGAAATCAAAAAAGACGCCCGGCAGGTTTTCTGCCGGGCGTCTTTTTGTATGTGGAACGTTCTGTTTTCAGCTTTGCAGCAGCATCCCGCTCCGGGGCTGCACGGTGAGCCAGTTGCCCTGGGAGATCAGGGGCCTGTGCTGGTCGGCGTCCGTGCCGTCCGCCCGGATGGTCCACCGGCCGGAGGGCAGCTGGATGGCATAGTCGTGGGCGGTGGCGTTGTAGGCGATGAACAGCCGCTCCCCGCAGGGACCGCCCCCCTCCATCTGGAAGGACACCACCCCATCCCGGTGGACGGTGCGCGCCGCCACCCGGTCCCCGGCCGCGGCGGACTTGTCGCACAGCCCGGGCAGGGACTTGCGCAGCCGGATCAGCTGCCGGTAGTAATCGGTGAGCGTGCCGAACCGCCAGGCCCGTTGCCAGTCCAGCCGGTTCACCGCGGGGGAGGATTTGTAGCTGTTGCCGTCCCCCAGCTTGGTGCGGGCGAACTCCTCCCCCGCCTGGAGGAAGAGGTTCCCCTGGCAGGTGAAGCAGATGAACGCCGCCAGCCGGTTCTGGGCCAGCAGGTCGGCCCTGGCCTCCTCGTAGGGCATCGTCCCGCCGCCCTCGGAGACGCACAGCGCCAGCTTGTCCCACAGGGTGTAATTGTCATGGGCGGATACATAGTTGATGATCTGGGAGCAGGCGCGGGGACGGAAGTCCCCCTCGCCCCCCATCCAGCCGGCGGCGGCGCACAGGACGGTCTCTCCCAGCCCCGCCCCGCCGTTGACAAACCCGGGCTGCTCGGCATGGAAGCAGTCGCCCTTGACCGCGTCCCGGGTGGTGTCGCAGAAGACGGCGATCCCCGGGTCCAGCCGGTGGATGTTGGATTTCAGCGCCGGGGCGGTGTCCGGCTCCATCGGGGAGTCCGCCGCCCGCCAGGGCTCGCCGTACACCAGCTTTTCCCCCGGGCCGAAGGCGGCGTCCAGCGCCCAGCGGATGCGGTTCATTAGTTCCACCGTGAGCAGGCCCATGAGATCGAAACGGAAGCCGTCGATGTGGTATTCCCTGGCCCAGTAGAGCACCGAGTGGAGGATATAGTTGTCCGCCATGGCCCGGCCCGCCGCGATGTCGTTGCCGCAGCCGGAGCCATTGGACAGGCTGCCGTCCGCCCAGCGGCGGTAATAGTATCCCGGGGCGGAGCGCTCCAGCCAGGAGTCGGAGTGGTAGGTGTGGTTGTACACCACATCCATCACCACCCGCATCCCATTGGCGTGGAGGGCCTGGATCATTTCCTTGCACTCCCGGACGCGGGCGGCCCCATCGTCGGGATCGGTGGCATAGCTGCCCTCGGGCACGTTATAGTTCAGCGGATCGTAGCCCCAGTTGAACTGCTGGCCGTCGCCGCCCTCGTCCACCGAGGCGAAGTCATAGATGGGCAGCAGCTGGACGTGGGTCACCCCCAGGCCCTTCAAATGCTCCATACACACCGGGGGACGTCCGTCCGCGTCCTTCCACGAAAAGGCTTTGAACTTTCCCCGGTACCGCTCCGGCACGCCGCTGCCCGGGTCATGGGAAAAGTCCTTCACATGCAGCTCATAGATGATGTTTTCCGGCGGGATGGGGGGCGGACAGTCCTCCCCAAACCCCTCCGGGTCGGTGCGGGACAGGTCGACGGCCATGCTCCGCGCCCCGTTACAGCCGCAGGCCATGGCGTATGGGTCGGCGGTGCGGGCCACCCGGCTGTTCACCGTCACCTCGTAGTCATAATATACCCCGTGGAGATCCCCTTCCACCGTCAGCGCCCACACGCCCTGGTCCCCCTGGGTCAGCGTCCGGCGGTCATAGGCGGGACCGGTGTTGTCCCGGTACAAAAACAGCTCCACGCAGGAGGCTTCCGGGCTCCACAGCTTGAATACCGTCCGGGCCGGGGCGCACGTACACCCCAGATCGCACCCGTCGTAGGCGTACCGGCGGTCGAATTCCTTGTCATATCGAGTCGTATTTTCCACACACATTCCCCATAATCAGCTTATTGGTCCGAACTGCCCGGCAATTTATGCCAGCTTATCTACTATAGTAGTTTTTCCCCTTCCTGTCAACTAAAACCCCCGGTTTTGCCCTGTTTTTTCCAGAGGAGGGAAAGGCCGAAAAAACGCCCCCCGGTCCTCACCGGGGGGCGTCCGATCTCAGTTCGCGGGGGAGGGCTCCGCCGAGGGGGCGTCGATCGGCTCGGACGCCGCCTTTGAGCTGAAGGTCACCGTGATGGCGTAGACGTGCTCAAATCCGCCTTTGACCAGCTCCCGGGGCATCCCGAAGTACTCCACGCCGTAGGTGCTGAATTCGCTTTTGGACGTGGCGATCTGGAGGACCAGGGGAATCTCCTCGTCCAGCTTGACGGAGGCCGAGCCGGACAGCGTGGAAGTGACGAACGCCATGCCGGAGGTGTCGCCCGGTTCCATCACAAAGTCCTGGGAAAAGACGCCGCTGCCGTCCTTGCACGCCATCCGCCCCCCGTCGGTCATCTTGCCGAAGGTCAGGGCGATCCGGCCCTCGCCGTCCGTCGCCCCATGGGCGCCGTGAACCACGCAGTCCCAATCGCCGTCCGCCAGCTCATAGGCCCGCAGCCGGACGGACTGCGCCCCATCCACATCGAAGTCAAAGATGCGGTAGGCCGCCGGGTCGATGTCCAGCAGCTCCATCAGGTCTGACTCTTCCTCGGTGAGCTGGACGGGGGCGATGGTCATGGCCGCCTTTTTGTCTTTTTTCCCGTCCGCGCCGCAGGCGGCGAGGGCCAGCAGCAGCAGGGCCGCCAGGAGCAGGGAAATATATCGTTTTGTCCGCATCGAACGCACCTCCGTAAATCGTGTCGAGTTTTGCCTGTGGACATCATAGCACAAAACGGGCGGCGTGTCTACCGGGGGAATGATTAAGAAACAGGGACGGAAATTAAAATTTCCGTCCCTGCGCGTTCTATTCAGCGTGGGCGGCCAGGTACTCCTCGCGGGTCAGCATCAGGTGGCGGACGCCGTCCACCGTGCCCGCGTCCCGGAAGCCCGCCGCCAGGTGGGCCTTCCAGGCAGCCTCCCTGGTGGTTTCAAAGTAGTTGTGGATGCGGCTGACGCCGCAGTCCCGGAAGGCGTGGTCCAGCATCAGCCCCAGGGCGGGCGCGGCATAGCCCTGGCCCCGGTATGAGGCGTGGATCACGATGCCCATGTCCCACCAGTCCTTGTCCGGGGTGTAGTGGAAGCAGACGTCGCCGATCCACACACCGTCGGACTTCCGCCGGATGTAGGCGTAGAAGCGCTCCGGCTCCTGTCCCACCATGCGGGCGTACCACTCGTCCCACTCCTCCCGGGGGAAGTCGATGCAGCCGGTGTCCTGGTGGTAGCCGGGCCAGGGGTCATAGCCTATGTTGTAGGACATAGTGGCGGGGTCGGCCATCATCTGCTGGTAAAACCACAGCTCGTCCAGCTTTGGGATATACAGTTCAAGTTCCATAGCGGCTGTTCCTTACTTTGCGTAGTAGTTGATGAGGCACCCGGCCAGGATAATATCCCGCGCCCCATGCGGCTGGCGCCGCACGGGGACCCCGTGATTTATCTCAAATTGGCGGAAATGAATTCCGCCAATTTCAAGGTTTTGCTTCGCAAAACACTTGTACGCGCAATGCGCGTCCCGCCTTACGGCGGGTCCCGGAGCGGGATATTATTCGGCGTAGTAGTTGATGAGGCACCCGGCCAGGATGATATCCCGCGCCCCATGCGGCTGGCGCCGCACGGGGACCCCGTGATTTATCTCAAATTGGCGGAAATGAATTCCGCCAA
>JAAVHY010000034.1 GCA_014799485.1 Clostridiales bacterium
CCACGGTGACAGTCTGGCCCTGCGTATAGTAGGTCACGCTTGACACGCCAGAGTTCTCTGAGAACGCCGCAGACGCAGGAACGACGGTCGCGGGGATCAATGTCAGCACCATAGCCAGGGCCAAAAACGCTGACAAAAGTCGTTTCTTCATGTTTTCTCTTCCTCCTTGTTCTGGTTTGAATGGCTTTGGTTCGCCGGTTTTCCGGCTTGTTTTCTCCCTGTCCGGGACGTGGCCGGGCATACGGCCCTCCTTCCATCGGAATGATTGGCTGACGCCTCCGACGCCACAGTTATACGGCTACTATTATACTCTATCGGCAAAATTTTGCAAGGGTTAACCCAAAAAATTTACAAAATAAAATGGAAGGGGTTCCAACCCCTCCCAGCGCTTGCTTTTATAGTTATAATGTGGTATGATAATTTTGAGCGCTGTCGTACAAAAAGGCGGTCGGCCACTCCCTTGCGAAAGGGGGTGAGGCAGATGGGACAAGGACGCTGGGCGAAAGCCCTGCGTTTCCTGGTATGGTTCATCATCACGCTTCTGCTGATGATCTACATATCCCCAAAAGCGTATTGACCGCTCGGCTGCAACCCAAGCGGTCAATACAGGACTTTTGATTTTGTTTGATTCGTGAGGGCTGGCCGCCTGCGGCAGCGCCTTTATATGCCTATTATACTCCATTCCCCCGGTTTGTCAAGGGGATTTCATATTTGGAGGCACACTATGGACTACGATCTGCTTTTGTCCGGCTGCTGCGAGGTGGCCCGCCAGCTCCTGCGCCACGGCGCGGAGATCCAGCGCGCGGAGGACACGGTGCGCCGCATTTTGGCGGCCTACGGCCTGGAGGGGGACGTGTTCGCCATCCCCAACTGCGTCTGGGTGAGCGCCCCCTGCCCTGACGGACGCATCAGGACGGTGATGCGCCGCGTCCCGGCCATTTCCTCCAACATCGAGGGCATCGAGCGCTTCAACGACCTGTCCCGCCGGCTGTGCGCCGCCCCAGCCGAGGACCCGGGGGAGATCCTGGCCCTGTGCCGGGAGACTTCGGACCATCTGCGGCGCTACCCGGACGTTCTATGCGTGCTGGGGTATTTCGTGGGGGCGTTTTTCTTCGCGCTGTTTTTCTCCGGCGGGCTGGCGGAGGCCGTGGCGGCGGGGCTGGCGGGGCTGGCCTGCGGCGTGTGCCTGACGGCGCTGAACCGGCTGGAGGCCAACGGCTTCCTCACCACGCTGGTCTCGGCCTTCGTCCTGAGCGGCGCGGCCTGCGGCATGGCGGCGCTGGGCGTGCCCATCAGCCTGGAGATCACCGTCGCCGGGGCCATCATGGTGCTGGTGCCCGGGCTGGTGTTCACCAACTTCATGAGCGACCTGCTCACCGGGGACATGGTGGCCGGCCTTGCCACCTTCGCCCGGGCGGTGCTGTCGGCGGGGGCCATCGCCCTGGGGGCCGGGCTGGCCATGGCCCTGTTCCGGGACGTCCCCTCCCCGCAGCCGGACTCGGCCACCGCTTACGGGCCGGTGCTCTACTGCGTGTTCGCCTTTGTGTCCTGCCTGGGCTTCTGCCCCGCGTTCAACGCCCAGGGCGTGGGGGCGCTGCTGTGCGCCCTGGGGGGCGCGCTGGGCTGGGCGGTGTACCTGCTGGCCATGGGCCTGGGGGCCGACATTTTCGTCGCCAGCCTGGTCGCCGCCATGGCGGTGGCCGCCTGGTCGGAGTGGATGGCCCGGAGGCGGCGGTGCCCGGCCACGTCCTACCTGCTCATCGCCATGTTCCCGCTGGTGCCCGGCCTGACCATCTACCAGGCCATGGACCACGGCCTGCGGGGGGACACGGAGCTGTTTTTGGAGACCTTCTTCCGCACTGTGGGCATCGCCGGGTGCCTTGCGCTGGGCCTGCTGCTGGTGTCGTCGGCGCTGGGGCTGTGGCGGCGGCGCAGGGCCGGCTGAGGCCCTTGCCCTGTTACAATTTGCTTCCGCTTCGTAACCCTTTTTTTCTTGACCCGTTCCCCCGGCTTGTGCTACCATGGCGTGGAAGTCGAATTAAAGGAGTTCCTGTCGAAATGCACCTCAAGAAGCCGCTGATCCTCTGCGCCCTGGCGCTGCTGGCCCTGCTGGCGGGCTGCCGGGCCACCACAGGCCATTACGTCCCCTCCCAGGCCCCGGAGACGCCCACTCCCGAGATCACCGCCACGCCGGAGCCCACGCCCACCCCGACGCCGGAGCCTACGCCGGAACCCACCCCCACCCCGCCCCCCTGGGACCCCTATGAATTCGGCGTCCCCCTGGAGGAGACGGAGCCCGTGGAGGACGACAGCTTTTTTGACAACACCGTGTTCCTGGGGGACTCCCGCACCGAGGGCTTCGAGCTGTTCAGCGGCATGAAGGAGCACGGGGACTTCTACTGGGCCCGGGGCATGACCGTGTTCAAAGCGGACAGCGAGGAGTACCGCCCCTTTGAGGTGGACGGCCAGAAGTGCAGCCTGATGGAGACCCTGACCCATAAGCAGTACGACAATGTGTACATCATGCTCGGGGTGAACGAGCTGGGCTACCCCGCCGAGAGCTACGAGGAGGGCCTGGGGAAGCTGATGGACAGGATCACCGAGCTCCAGCCGGACGCGGTGGTGTACCTCCAGGTCATGCCCCCGCTGAACGACGCCATGTGCCGGAAAAACAAGCTGGCGGACTACATCAACAACGCCAACCTGGCCAAGTTCAACGAGGCCATCGTCCGGGTGGCGGCGGAGAAAAAGGTGGTGCTGCTGAACGTCGCCGAGGTATACGCCGGGGAGGCCGGCCAGCTGCCCGCGGAGCTGGCTGCCGACGGGTGCCATTTTGTGTACTCCGCCTATGCCCGCTGGGCCAGCTACCTGCGCGGCCACGTCATGGACCGGGAGCGGTACTTCGGCTGCCGGGAGGCGGCGCTGGCAGAACAGCCAACGGACCAATAAGCAAAGGACCCCGCCCGGAGCGATGCTCCGGGCGGGGCTTTTTCGTTATTCTTTCGGTCCTTCGGGCGGTTCGGGCTTCTCCCCGTCTGCCGGGGATTCCTCCTCGCCGTCCTCCTTGGGGGGCGGCATGGGGATGGGCTCATCCACCATGTGGATGTGCTGTGCCGGGGGCTCGATGTCCCCGCTCAGCTTGGGCTTTGCGTGGGTGGAGGTGTAGGCCCCTTCCACCAGCGCCGGGTCCCGGCCCTCGATGATGGCCACCATCTCGCCGCCGGTGATGGTCTCCTTCTCCAGCAGGTAGGCGACCACCTTGTCCATGTCCTCGCGGTTGGCCTTGATAACCTCCACCGCGTCCTTGTAGCACACGTCCAGCACCGCCTTGACGGCCTTGTCCATGACGGCGGCGGTGTCCTGGGCGCAGTCCAGGCCGTAGCCCCCGTCCAGATACTGGTTGCGGACGGAGCCCAGGGCCATCATGCCGAACTCTTCGCTCATGCCGTACATGGCCACCATGTTCCGGGCGATGTTGGTGGCCTCCTGGATGTCCTGGGACGCGCCGTTGGTCATGGTCTCCATCACCACTTCCTCGGCGGCGCGGCCGCCCATGGACACGGTGATCTTGGCCATCAGCTCTTCCTTGGTGCGCAGGTTGGTCTTGTCCTCCTCGGGCATCAGCAGGGTGTAGCCCAGGGACCCCTCGGTGTGGGGGACGATGGTGATCTTCTGCACCGGCTCGGCGTTCTTCTGCTTGTAGGCCACCATGGCGTGGCCCACCTCGTGGTAGGCCACCAGCTTGCGCTCGAACTCGGTGAGGACGGAGTTCTTCTTCTCGCTGCCGGCGATGACGAACTCGAAGGAGGCCAGCAGATCCTCCTGGGTGACCAGCCGGCGGCCCTTGCGCACGGCACGGAGCGCGGCCTCGTTGACGAGATTCGCCAAATCCGCGCCCACACAGCCCGCGGTGGCCAGGGCGATCTTATTGAGGTCCACGTCCTCGGCCAGCTTGATCTTCCGGGTATGCACCTGCAAAGTGGCCAGACGCCCCGCCAGGTTGGGCCGGTCGATGGTGATGCGCCGGTCGAAGCGCCCGGGCCGCAGCAGGGCCTTGTCCAGCACCTCGGGCCGGTTGGTGGCCCCCAGCACGATGACGCCCTTGCCGGGGTCGAAGCCGTCCAGCTCGGCCAGCAGCTGGTTCAGGGTCTGCTCCCGCTCGTCGTTGCCGCCCATGCGGTTGTCGCGGGATTTGCCGATGGTGTCGATCTCGTCGATGAAGATGATGCAGGGGGCCATCTTGCTGGCCTCTTTGAACAGGTCGCGGACACGGCTGGCGCCCACGCCCACGAACATCTCCACGAAGTCGGAGCCGGAGATGGAGAAGAAGGGCACGTTGGCCTCGCCAGCCACGGCCTTGGCCAGCAGGGTCTTGCCGGTGCCCGGCGGGCCCACCAGCAGCGCGCCCTTGGGCAGCTTGGCGCCGATCTCGGTGTACTTGCCGGGGTTGTGGAGAAAGTCGATGATTTCCTCCAAGCTCTCCTTGGCCTCGTCCTGGCCGGCCACGTCCCGGAAGGTGACGCCGGTCTTCTTCTCCACGTACACCTTGGCGTTGGACTTGCCCACGCCGCCGATGCCGCCCAGGCCGCCGCCGGAGCCCATCTTTTTGAACATATAGCGGTATACGAAGATCAGCGCCACCACCATGATCAGCATGGGCACCACGTAGCTGACGATGGCGGAGACCATATACTGCTCCTGGGTCACCGGGTCGGTGCCGTAGGTCACCACGCCGTTTTCCTCCAGCCACTGGACGAACCCGTCGTGGCTCACCGGGCCCACCTGGAACTTGATGGAACTGCTGGCGGCGCTCTCCAGATCCTTGCGGTCAAACTGGCTGAAAATGCTTTGCAGCGCCCCGGTGCCGTAGGCGTCGGACATCTTGTCCACCAGTTCCTTCAAGGGGGGGGAGCCCTCCTTCAAGGTGAAGGTGTAGACGCTGGACTCCAGCTTGATCTCCTCTACATAGCCCGCTTCCACCCACTCGTAGAAGTCGGAGTAGTCCACCGTCTGCACAGAGGCGTTCTCCACCGTGCTGCGGCAGGTGTTCAGCAGGAACACCAGCATCACCGCCCACAAGACGATGCTGAAAAAGCCCAGCGGGGTCCGTTTCCTGTCGTCCCCGCCGCTCTGGTCCCCGCGGCGGTCGGGGTCGTTTGGCTTCATCGGGCCGGCCATAGTCATGACCTCCTTCATTCAACCGGGGCCGCGCCCCGGGCTGTCCATCCTTTTCGGATCCTATTGTGGCAGTATACCACACCTTGCCATTAAAAACAAGGAATGTTCTTTGGCCGGGGTGTAAACTTTCTATGACGAAAAAAGGGGAGGAAAAAGATGCCCCTCCCCCTTTCGCCCCGGGAAAAATTATGGTATACTTCTACATTGACATATTGCAGTTCAAAAAAGACGATATATAAAGGAGTTTTTCCCATGCGGGACAAAAATAATCCGCGCAAGCCCCTGGAGGCGGAGGCCGACGGCCTCATCGAAGGCCGCAACGCCGTCATCGAGGCCCTGCGCTCCGGCGCCGCCATCGACAAGATCTACATCGCCCGGGGGGAAACCGACGCCACCCTGGGCCACATCGCCTCCACCGCCCGGGGAAAGGGCATCGTGGTCACCGAGGCCGACCGGCGCAAGCTGGACGGCATGAGCCGCACCAAAAGCCACCAGGGGGTGATCGCCGTCGCCGCCGTCCGGGAGTACGCCAGCGTGGACGACATCCTGAACGCCGCCCGGGAGAAGGGGGAGGCCCCCCTCATCGTGGTGTGCGACGAGCTCAGCGACCCCCACAACCTGGGCGCGGTCATCCGCACCGCCGAGTGCGCCGGGGCCCACGGGGTGGTCATCCCCAAGCGCCGCTCCGCCGGACTCACGGCCATCGTGGCCAAGACCAGCGCCGGCGCGGTGAGCTACCTGCCCGTGGCCCGGGTGCCCAACCTCACCGCCCTGCTCAAAGAGCTGAAGGAAGAGGGCCTCTGGGTGTTCGGCACCGCCGCCGACGGCAGGACGAGCCTGTACGACGCCGACCTGAAGGGCCCCGCCGCCATCGTCATCGGCAGCGAGGGGGACGGCATGGGCCGTCTGGTGCGGGAGCAGTGCGACTTTTTGGTGTCCATCCCCATGAAGGGGCAGCTCAACTCGCTGAACGCCTCCGCCGCCGCGGCGGTGGTGCTGTACGAGGCAGTACGTCAAAGAGGATGAGGAGGTCCGTCCATGGCCGACGACAAGGATAAAAAAAACGGGCAGGAGTATGACCTGGACGAAATTTTGGCGGAATACGGCTCCGGCAAATACAAAGCGCCCAAGGTGGTGGACTTCCCCACCCAGAAGCTCCCCGTACCGCCCACGGAGGAAGAGGAAGAGGACGCCCCCCAGCCCCCCGTCCGGGAGGTGAAAAAGCCCGTCCGGAAGGCAAAGGCGGACGAGCCCATCCCGGAGATCGTGCCGGAAAACGTGGGCCGCACCATCGGCGCCCGCCTCCACACCCTGCTGCGCCGCGCCGATCACTTCGCCGACCATATGTACGACCACGCCGTGCCGGACAAGGAGACCCGCAAGGCGGAGAAATACACCCCCGGCGTGGACCGGGAGGAGCCGCCCAAACGGGACGCCCCGCCTCCCCGCCGCCCGAGGCTGCGGGTGCTTCGCCCCCGGCAGCTCCCCCCCGACACGCCCCCCGCCAAGCTGGCGGCGCAGTACCAGAAGGGGCTAAAGGGGCAGGGCGTCCGGCTCAAGTTCGCGGCCCTGACGGCCATCGCCGCCGTCCTCTGCTCGGTGGAGCTGCCCTTCCTGCCCTGGGGCTCCCTGGCCGGGGAGCTGGCGGGGCTGGAGATCACGGTGTTCCAGCTGCGCTGCTGGGTGCTCTCCGCCCTGCTGCTGCTCACCGGGCCGCTGTGCTTTGAGATCGTCGCCGCCGGGGCAAAGCAGCTGTTCACCCTCCGTCCCCGGGGGGAGACCCTGCTGCTGCTGGCCTGGTTTTTCACCCTGCTGGACGGGCTCACCGCCCCCGGGGTGGAGGGACGGGAAGGCTTCCTGCCCTTCTCGGCGGTGACCGCCCTGGGGCTGGCCTTCGCCCTGCGGGGGGAGCATGAGCGCCGCCGGGGGGACAGGCTGTCCGCCAAAGCCGCGTCCCAGGCCCGCTCGCCTTATGTGGTGTCCCTGGCCGACGGGCTGTGGTCCGGCAGGCCTACTTATACGAAATCCTCCGGCTCCCCCCTGGGCTTCGGCAGCCAGCTCCAGATGGAGGACGGGGGCCATGCCGTCTACCGCGTCGCCGCCCCCCTGCTGCTGCTGGGGGCCATGCTGTGCTCCGTCATGGCCTCGGCGGGCCAGGGCGAGGCCGGGCGGCTGGCCTGGGCGGGCTCCGCCTGCTTCACCGCCGTCTCCTCCTGGTCCGCCCTGCTGGCCTACGCCCTGCCCTACCGCAAGCTGGCCCAGCGGCTCCACCGCGTGGGCGCGGCGCTGGCGGGATGGCCCGGGGCCGCCCGGTGCGGCCAGGGGGGCGTCGTCGTCAGCGACCCGGACCTGTTCCCCACCGGCTCGGTGACGGTGACCCAGGTGAAGGTGTTCGGCGACGCGGCCACGGAAAAGGTGGTGGGCTACACAGCCACCATGCTCCGGGCGATGGACTGCGGCCTCACCCGCCCCTTCCACGACCTGCTGCGCACCCACGGCGCCCTCTACCGGGAGGTATCCGGCCTGGAATGGCATGAGGGCGGGGCGTCCGGCGTCATCCGGGGGCAGGAGGTGCTGGTGGGCACCGCCGCCTATATGCACTTGATGGAGGTGCCCGTCCCGCCGGGGCACAACATCAAAAACGCCGTGTTCTGCGCCATCAACGGCCAGCTCTCCGGCCTGTTCGTGCTGAATTACGCCATGAGCGGCGCTGTGAACCCCAGCCTGTCCGCCCTGATGAAAGCGGGAGTGGCCCCCATCCTGGCCACCCGGGACCCCAACCTCATCCCCGCCCAGCTGGAGCAGAAGTTCAAGCTGCCGGTGGACAAGATGGAGTTCCCCCCGGTGGACCGGCGGCTGGACCTGTCCAAGCCCGCCCCGGAGGAGGTGGGGGACCTGGTCGCCCTGCTCAGCCGGGAGGGGCTTGGCCCCTACTGCGACGCGGTGGTGGGCGGCCGCAGGCTCCGGCAGGCCGCCCGCTGGGGACTGGCCTTCGCCCTGGCGGGGTCGGCCGTCGGGCTGTGCCTCACCTTCTACCTCACCTCGGTGGGGGCCTTCGCCTCGCTGACGGCGGTGAACTTCCTCATCTTCATGGCCGCGTGGCTGGTGCCCCAGCTCCTCATCGCCAATTGGGTCAACCAATATTGAAAAATTTTTCAGAAAATTTCCGGCATCGTTGCACCGCCCCGTGCATATACTGGCCTGTATAAGTAAAAACGCAGACCAGTGTATGAACAGAAGGAGCGGTAAACATGACAGACAGAGACGGGATCGTATGGAACACGCAGCCACAGCCCCAGGATGTGGACGACCTGATCTTCCTGGGCCAGAGCGGCCCCCAGGTCAGCCAGCGCTGATCCGCCGCCCCGCGTCCGCGGGGCGGTTTTTCCGTTTTCACCCTTTACAACCGGCGGGGATTTCTATATAATACATAACTTGAGAATATCTGAATCAAATCGGCGGCCTGGGCCGCGGAAGGATGAAAACGCAATGCTGCAATTTGACGAATACCGGGTGAAGCTCAACAACCTGAAGCCCGACCTGGACAAGCTGGGCCGCGCCCTGGACCTGGAGGCCGCCGAGCGGGAGCTGGACGAGCTGCGCGCCCAGTCCGCCTCCGACGGCTTTTGGGACAATGTGGACAAGGCCCGGAAGGTCCAGCAGCGCATCAGCAGCCTGGAGGGCAAGGTAAACGCCCAGGCCAAGCGGGAGTCCACCTGGGACGATCTGATGGTGCTGTGCGAGATGGGCAACGAGGAGGAGGACGAGTCCCTCATCCCCGAGGTGGAGGCCGGCTTCGAGGCCTTGGTGAAAGAGATGGAGACGGCCCGGCTGTCCACCCTGCTGTCCGGGGAATACGACGGCTCCACCGCCATCGTCTCCCTCCAGGCGGGGGCGGGGGGCACCGAGGCCCAGGACTGGGCCCAGATGCTCTACCGCATGTACACCCGCTGGGCGGAGCGTCACGGCTTCACCTATTCCGTGCTGGACTACCAGGACGGGGACGAGGCGGGCATCAAGTCCGCCGCCATCCGCATCGAGGGGGACAACGCCTACGGCTACCTGAAGAGCGAGCACGGCGTCCACCGCCTGGTGCGCATCTCCCCCTTCGACGCCAACGCCCGCCGTCAGACCTCCTTCGCCGCGGTGGAGGTCATGCCCGAGCTGGACGACAGCGTGGAGGTGGACATCCGGGACGAGGACATCGAGCGCCAGGTGTACCGCTCCTCCGGCGCGGGCGGACAGCACATCAACAAGACCTCCTCCGCCGTCCGGCTGATCCACAAGCCCACGGGCATCGTGGTGTCCTGCCAGACCGAGCGCTCCCAGTTCCAGAACGAGGAGACCTGTATGAAAATGCTGCGCTCCAAGCTGATGCAGATCAAGGAGCAGGAGCATTTGGACAAGATCTCCGACATCAAGGGCGTACAGCTCAAGATCGAGTGGGGCAGCCAGATCCGCTCCTATGTGTTCATGCCCTACCAGCTGGTGAAGGACAACCGCACCGCCTTCGAGACCTCCAACGTCAACGGGGTCATGGACGGCGACCTGGACGGCTTCATCAACGCCTACCTCACCGCCGCCGCCACCGGCAGCTGGGCAACCAAATAATGAGAACGGGCCCCGGTCAAAGGACCGGGGCCCGTTTTGCGCGGGGGCGGAAGAGAAATTTGGATAAACAGAGCAAATGTGGTTGAAAAAGCGGGGGGAAGCCCGTATAATAGCAGGTACAGACGGTCAGCCTGGGGAAAGAAGGGCCGGCTGGATGAAGAAAAGAAGGGAAAGGTGAACCAATGAAAGCAAAGAGCAAGCTGCTGGCGCTGCTGCTGGCACTGGTCATGGCCGTTGGCCTGGCCGTACCCGGGTTCGCGGCCCCGGCCGGCGACAAGCCGGAAGAGGGCAAAATCGTCATCCTCCACACCAACGATGTCCACTGCGGCATCGACCATGTGGTCAAGGACGACGTCGTCACCGGCATCGGCTACGCGGGTGTGGCCGCCTACAAGGCCGACATGGAGGCCCAGTACGGCGAGGGCAATGTCACCCTGATCGACGCGGGCGACGCCATCCAGGGCGGCCCCATCGGCACCCTGACCAAAGGCTCCGCCATCGTGGAGATCATGAACAAGGTGGGCTACGGCCTGGCCATCCCCGGCAACCACGAGTTCGACTACGGCATGGACAACTTCCTGTCCCTGGCCAAAGACACGGCGGAGTATACCTACATCTGCTCCAACTTCACCGACCTGGACGGCAACGCTGTGTTTGACGCCTATAAGGTCGTCTCCTACGGCGAGGTGAAGGTGGGCTACGTGGGCATCGACACCCCCGAGACCTTCACCAAGTCCACCCCCACCTATTTCCAGAACGACAAGGGCGAGTATATCTACAGCTTCCAGCAGGGGAACGCGGGCAAGGACCTGTATGCCGCCGTGCAGAAGGCCGTGGATGCCGCCATTGCTGACGGCGCCGACTACGTGGTGGCCGTGGGCCATCTGGGCGACGACGGTTCCACCCAGGAGTGGAAGGCTCAGAGCGTGATCGCCAACACCACCGGCATCGATGTGTTCATCGACGGCCACTCTCACGAGCAGATCGAGAAGACCGTGGCCAACAAGGACGGCAAGGACGTGGTGTGGGCCCAGACCGGCACCAAGCTGGCCGCCATCGGCAAGATCGTCATCGACACCGAATCCGGCGAGATTGCCCATGAGCTGGTCACCGGCTATGACAAGCAGGACGAGGCCGTGGCCGCCTTTGTGAAGGAGAAGAACGACGCCTTTGAGGCGGAGCTGAAAAAGGTCGTGGCCACCTCCGAAGTGGATCTGACCACTCTGGACGCTGAGGGCAGCCGTCTGGTCCGCAGCGGCGAGACCAACCTGGGCGACCTGTGCGCCGATGCCTACCGCACCATGCTGGGCGCCGACGTGGCGTTCGTCAACGGCGGCGGTGTCCGCGCCAATATCGCCGCAGGCGATATCACCTATGAGGACATCATCAGCGTCCATCCCTTCGGCAACGAGGCCTGCCTGGTGGAGACCACCGGCCAGAAGATCCTGGACGCCCTGGAGTTCGGCGCCCGCAACTACCCCGAGGAGAACGGCGGCTTCCTCCAGGTCTCCGGCGTGACCTACACCATCAACGCCGGCGTCCCCTCCTCCGTGGTCACGAACGATGAGCAGGAGTTCGTGAAGGTGGACGGCGCGTACCGCGTCAGCGACGTGAAAGTGAACGGTGAGCCGCTGGATGTGAACAAGACCTACACCCTGGCCTCCCACAACTATATGCTCAAGAGCGGCGGCGACGGCTTCGTGATGTTCAAGACCGACAAGCTGCTCAAGGACTGCGTGATGATCGACAACGCCGTGCTCATCAACTACATCGTGGACGAGCTGGGCGGCAAGGTCACCGCTGAGCAGTACGGCGAGTCCCAGGGCCGCATCACCATCAAGGAGGCCCAGGTCGAGCCCGAGCCTGACCCTGTGGAGCCCGGTCCCGTGGAGCCCGCCCCCGAGCCCGAGCCTGTGGAGCCCGCCCCCGCGCAGTCCGAGGGCACTTACACCGTGGTCCGGGGCGACAACCTGTCCAAGATCGCCAAGGCCCAGTACGGCGACAGCTCCAAGTGGCGCGTCATCTACGAGGCCAACAAGGGCACCATCAAGGATCCCAACAAGATCTGGGTCGGCCAGATCCTGGTGATCCCCGCGGCGTAAATAAAACTTTAAGCCCGTCCGCCAAATTGGCGGACGGGCTTTTTGTTCATGGGTGTACGATGTGCAGCGCCTCGGCGGGCACCTCCTCCTGGTAGATACCCAGGCCGTTCACCAGATCCAGCGCCGCCTGGTCGTCCAGCTGCCAGTAGGGGGACACCCACTTGCCCTCCAGCGCGCCGGTGTCCAGGGCGGTGTCCAGGTCCATGCCGATGGCCTGGGTGCCGAACCACACCATATCGTTCAGCGGCATACTGCTCTTCACATACTTGCTGAAGGTGTTGATGAGGGAGGTGACCTTGGTGGCGTTGGACGGGGTGATGGTCTGCTTCACCAGGGCGGTGAGGAACGCCCGCTGGGTGGCGGCCCGGCCGATGTCCGCGCTGGCGTAGCAGTTGCGGCAGCGCACCACGCCCTCGGCCTGCCTCCCGTCAAGCAGCTGGTAGCCCGCCTTGATGTCGATGGCCAGGTCGCCGTAGGGGTCGGCGTAGAACATATCCACCGGGACGTTGAAGTATACCCCGCCGATCTCGTTCACGATCTCCCGGAAGGCCTTGGTGTTCACCGTCACGTAGTAGTCCACGGGCACCGCCAGCAGCTCGGACACGGCGGAGGCGGTGGCCTTCGCCCCGCCGCTGGAGTAGAGGGCGTTGATCTTGCGGTACTTGCCGTCGGAACGGACCACCGTGTCCCGGGGAATGGAGATCAGGGAGGCGGTTTTGGCCCCGGTGTCGAACACCCCCAGCATGATGGTATCGCTGCCGCCCTGGTCGGCCACCCCCAGCAGCAGGCAGGTGTACACCCCTTCCCGGCGGGTGAGCACCAGGGGGGTTGGGGTGGGGACGGGGTCGGCGGAGCTGTCCGGGTCCTCCGTTTCCCCCGGCCCGGCGGAGACCTCCACCGGCCTGGGGGGGATGACGACCTGGTTGTCCACAGTGGGTTTGGGGGCGAATATCTTCAGCGCGGCGTACCCGACCACCACGACGAGGGAGAGGACGAACAGCGTGATGTACAGTCCCTTGGCCAGCCGCTCGAGGAAGGGGGGCTGGCGCTTGACCTTGCGCTTGGGTGAATTGCTCATGGAAACGGCATCCTTTCAAAAGAGGGCCTGTCGAATGCCCTCGCATTATGTCAACTTTGCGGCGCCCCTTAGTATAGCGGAGTCCGCTGGAAAAAACAAGGGGGCGTTCGTTAAGAAACGGTAAATAAATTGGGCGGTTCCAACTATTGACATCGGGAGCTTGGGCGATTACAATCAAAGCCGTACCAATTCCACACCCCGCGGGTGGGGATTTCCCCGCCCCGATCAAGAAAGGACTGCTTACCCATGAAACATCGGAAACTGCCGGCACTGCTGCTGGTTTTTTCGCTGCTGTTCGCCCTTTGCGCCTGCAAACCCGCGGCGGAGGATCCCTCTGACAGCCCCTCCGAGGAGGCTTCCGCGCCCGCCGGACCATCCCAGGAGCCGTCCGCAGAACCGTCTGAGGCGCCCGGCGACGAGCAGCCGGCGATCCGCCTGGCGGTGCTGTCCGGCCCCACCGGCGTGGGGGCCGCCAAACTGCTGGACAACATCGACAACAACTCCGCCGCCCTCCAGGGACGCGGCTACACCTACACCATCGAAACTGACAACAGCGCGCTGGTGGCGGGGCTGTCCAGCGGCGAGATCGACATCGCCACCGTGGCCTCCAACGTGGCGGTGAACCTGTACAACAAGACGGACGGCGGGGTGGAGATCATCGCCGTGGGCACCCTGGGCGTGCTCCACATCCTGGAGAGCGGCGGGAACTCCAGCATCAACAGCCTGTCCGACCTGGCGGGCAAGACCGTCTACGCCGCCGGCCAGGGCGCTAACCCGGAGTATATTTTGCGCTATTTATTACAGGAAAACGGCCTGGAGATCGGCAAGGACGTGGAGGTGGTCTTCGCCGACGCCTCTGAGATCAGCGCCAAGCTGCTGTCCGGCGAGATCGAGTGCGCCATGCTGCCCGTCCCCGCCGCCACCGCCGCCATTATAAAGAGCGAGGGCAAGGTGCGTCAGGCGGTGGACATGACCGAGGCCTGGGACAGCCTGAAAAACGGCAGCAAGCTCATCATGACCGCCGTGGTGGCCCGCACCGAGTTCGCCGAGGCCCACCCGGATCAGGTCGCCGCGTTCCTTGCCGACTATGAGGCGTCCATCGACTTTGTGAACAACAACGTGGACGCGGCGGCAGAGCTGGTGGCGGGCTACGGCATCACCCCCAGCGCGGGCATCGCCAAGCAGGCCATCCCCCAGTGCCACCTGGCCTTTATTTCCGGCCCGGACATGGTGGCCTCTATCTCCGACTACTACTCTGTGCTGTGGTCCATCGACCCAGCGGCGGTGGGCGGCTCCCTGCCTGACGACGGCATCTACTTCCTGTCCAATTGAAAACCACGCTGAAAACCGCCGCGCCCCTGGTTTTCTGGCTGGGGGTGTGGCAGCTGGCGGCCCTGGCGGTGGGGCGGGAACTGCTCCTCCCCGGCCCGGCGGCGGTGGGGCGCAGCCTGCTGGCCCTGGCCGGGACGGCTGATTTCTGGCTGTCCGTGGGGGCCACTCTGGGGCGGGTATTCCTGGGCCTCGCCTGGGGGGCGGCGGCGGGGACGGCCCTGGCCTTCCTCACCCACTTCTCCCCCTGGGCCGACCGGCTCGTTTCCCCGGCCATCCGGGTGGTGCGGGCCACGCCGGTGGTGTCCTTCATCCTGCTGGTGTACCTGTGGGTGGCCCGGGCCGCCATCCCCTGGGTCATCTCCGGGCTGATGGTGCTGCCGGTGGTGTGGGGCTCGCTGTCGGCGGGGCTGTCCGCCCTGGACGGCAAGCTGCTGGAATTCGCCCGGGCCTACCGCTTTTCCCGGGCCAAGACCCTGGGGCTCATCTATCTGCCCGCCCTGCGGCCCCATTTTTCCGCCGGACTGCTCACCGCCTTCGGACTGGCCTGGAAGTCCGGGGTGGCAGCGGAGGTCATCTGCCCCCCGGCCAGGGCCATCGGCTCCCGCATCCAGCAGGCCAAATTGGGGCTGGAGACCCCCGACCTGTTCGCCTGGACGCTGACCATCGTGGCGCTGTCCCTGGCGCTGGAGGGCCTGTTCCGCCGGGCGCTGGAGAGGGGGCGCAAAGTGTGATCAAACTCCAGGATTTAACCCTGAGTTATGGGGACAAGCCGGTGCTGGACCGCTTTTCCCTGGAAATCCCGGACCGGGGCCTCACCGCCCTGTCCGGCCCCTCGGGCTGCGGCAAGACCACCCTGCTGCGGGTGATGGCGGGGCTGGCCAAGCAGTCGGGCGGCACGGTGTCCGGCGTGGACCCTGCCCGGGCGGCCTTCCTTTTTCAAGAGGACCGCTTGCTGCCCTGGCGCACGGTGGGACAGCACATCACCGACGTACTGCCCCGTGACCGCAGGGGGGAGCGGGACCGCTGGCTGGCCTTTGCCGAGCTTGCCGGGGAGGGGGATGCTTACCCCTCCGCCCTGTCCGGCGGCATGGCGAGGCGGCTGGCCCTGGCCCGGTGCGCGGCGCTGGGCGGGGACCTGCTCCTGCTGGACGAGCCCTTCGCCGGGGTGGACCCCCAGCGGACGGCGCGGATCTTGGAGCGCCTGCGGGCGCTGGACGTCCCCATCGTACTGGCTACCCACCAGTCCCGGGTGCTGGCCGCGTGCGACCGGGTCATCGCCCTGGACGGGCCTGTACTGAAACGCGTATAAAAATCCCCCCGCGGCCGCGGGGGGATTTTCTTATCCTTTTTTTCCGTTCCGGAGCGCTCGCACGAGGTCTTCCCTTGGGGTGACATACAGGGTGCGGTAGGTGTTGTAGATGACATATCCCGGCTTGGCCCCGGCGGGCTTTTTCACCACTTTGACTGGGGTGTAGTCCACCGGCACCTGGCCCGACTCCCGGCCCTGGGAGAACCAGGCCGCCAGCATGGCCGCCTCGGTGAGCGACTGCTCGTCCGGCTCCGCCCCGCCGGTTTTCAGGATGACATGGGAGCCGTGGAGCTTCTGGGCGTGGAGCCACAGGTCCCGCTTGTCCGCGTCCTTGGTGGTCAGGCGGTCGTTCTGGCTGTTGTTCTTGCCCACCAGGATGGTGAGGCCGGAGGAGGAGCGGAACTCCATGGGCTTGGCGTGGACGATCTTCACCCGGCCCTTGGCGGTCATCTTCCGCTTGTGCTGTTTGAGGTAGCCGTTGTCCATCAACTCCTGACGGATCTCCTGCAAATCCCTGTCCCCTTCGGACAGGGTGATCATCTGGAGCACGCTGTCCAGGTAGTCCAGCTCCCGGCGGTTCTTCTCCAGCTGGATGGTCAGCATTTCCTCCGCCTTCTGGGCCTTTTTGTAGTCCTTGTAATACTTGGCGGCGTTCTGCTGGGGGGTGAGCAGGGGGTCCAGGGGGATATCCACGTCCTTGCAGTCCGGGTCGTAATAGTTCTGCGCCCGGAGGACGGTCTGGCCCTTGCTCATCTGGTAGAAGTTGGTGGTAATGATGTCGCCGTACTGACGCATCGTTTCCCGGTCGGCGCTTTTTGCCAGGTCGCCCTCCTGGTTGGCGATCTTCTTGGCGGTGCGGTTGCGGGCCTGGGTGACAGAGCGGATGAAGTCCTGGCCCCGCTGCTTCACCCGTTCCTGGGCCTCCTTCTGCTCGTAGAAGTCGTCCAGCAGCTCGGAGAAGGTGGGGTAGCGGCGCAGCTCCACCTTGGGGCCGTACTGCAAAACGGGCATGAAGGTGAAGTCCATGGGCTTGCCCTCTTTGAGCAGGACGGTGGGGGTGTAATCCCCGGCCCGCACCCTGTCCATCAACTGGCAGAACCGCTCCGCCAGCCCTTCCCTGCCGCCCTCCCCCTGGAACACCAGCTCCCGGGCAATGAGGGGGGACAGGCCGTTGAAGCTGTCCAGCAGCCATTTGTCCTGGCCGTCCCCCTCGGGGGCGTTGTCCAGCACAAAGGTCCGCAGTTCGTCGGGGGGCATGGCGGAGGGGTCCAGCCGCCCGGTGGGCTCGGGGGGCTGATAGTACAGCCCGGGCATGACGGGCCGCTTGACGGACAAATCCCCGTCCGCCCGGCGCATACAGTCGGTGACCCGGCCCGCCCCGTCCAGCATGATGAGGTTGGATTTCCGGCCGATGCACTCCAGCACCAGCCGCCGCTCCACCCGGTCGCCCAGCTCGTCCAGCGTCTCGAAGCGGAAGTCCAGCAGCCGCTCCATGGGGGGCTGGGTGAGTTCTAAGAGCCGCGCCCCGGTGAAGTGCTTGCGCAGCAGCATACAGAACATGGGGGGCGTCTCCGGGTTCTCCCGGGGCACCTTTGTGAGCTGGGCCCGGGGGTGGGCGGGGCTGGCGGACAGCAGCAGCCGCACGTTGTCCCGGCCGGCCCGCATATGGAGCACCGCCTCCTCCCGGGCGGGCTGGTAGAGCTTATCCACCTTGCCGCCGGTGAGCTTGTCCCGCAGTTCTCCAGCCAATGCTGTCATAAAAATAGCGTCAAAAGGCATGAGGCTGTCCCTCCCAACCAAATTTCTGGGTCCCCGCAAAGCCGTCCTTTGGCTTTGTGGGGAGAGGAGGCGCAAGGGAGCGGCACACGGAATGGCCGCAAAGCCGTTCCGTGTAGAGCGGACTTTGCGCCGACGAGTCAAAAGGCATGGCTTGCTTCCTCCATCATCACGTCAAACAGCTCGCCCAGCCGGTCGGTTTTCCCTTGCAGGTACAGCCAGCCGAACAGGGACTCCAGCGCCGTGGCGGCGTGGTACTCCCCCACGCTGGCCCCCTTGGGCACGGCGGCGGTGTGGCTGTTGCGGCCCCGCCGGTAGACGGCCTGCTCCTCCTCGGTGAGCAGGGGCAGGATGGCGTGGACCAATTTGGCCTGGGCGGGGGCGGCCACGTATTTGACGGTGGCCTTATGCAATCCGGCGTTGGTGGCCTTGCCGTGGAGGCACAGCCAGGAACGCACCATCAGCTCGTACACGCCGTCGCCCAGATGGGCCAGCCCCAGAGCGCTGATGCGTTCGATGGTGTCCTGTCCGGCGGACAGGTGAAAGTAATCCATGGAAAATTCTCCAATCTCGGGAAATATCTTTGAAATTATATCACAATGCCGTGGAAATGCAAGGGGAACGGTTGGCGCGAGCGGTTTGGCCCCACGCCCTTCCCTTTTCGCGCCGGGTGTGATATACTCTTGCCGACTTGAAAGAAAAGGAGCGGCGAGTTATGGATTACGCGGCTGAATCGTTGAAACTGCACTACCAGTGGCGGGGCAAGCTGGACACGGTGCCCAAAATGGAGGTCAAGGACCGGCAGTCCCTGTCCCTGGCCTACACCCCGGGGGTGGCCCAGCCCTGCCTGGAGATCAAGAAGGACATCAGCAAGAGCTACGAGCTCACCGGCCGGTGGAACACGGTGGCGGTGGTCACCGACGGCACCGCCGTGCTGGGCCTGGGGGACATCGGCCCCGAGGCGGGTATGCCCGTCATGGAGGGCAAGTGCGTGCTGTTCAAGGCCTTCGGCGGGGTGAACGCCGTGCCGCTGTGCGTGCGCTCCAAGGACGTGGATGAGATCGTCAGCACGGTGGCCCTGCTGGCGGGCTCCTTCGGCGGGGTGAATTTAGAGGACATCTCCGCCCCCCGGTGCTTCGAGGTCGAGCGGAAGCTGAAGGAGCGGTGCGACATCCCCATCTTCCATGACGACCAGCACGGCACCGCCATCATCGTGGCGGCGGCGCTGACCAACGCGCTGAAGATCGTGGGCAAGGAGCTGTCCCAGGTGAAGCTGGTCATGTCCGGGGCGGGGGCCGCCGGGACGGCCATCTTCAAGCTGCTGTGGTCCATGGGCCTGCGCCGCGCCGTTCTGTGCGACATCAGGGGCATCGTCTACCCCGGGCGGCCCGACCTGGCAGACGACCCCGCCCTGGCCGAGCTGGCGGATATGACAAAGCCGGAGCTCACCGAGGGCGGGCTGTCGGCGGCCATCCGTGGGGCGGACGTGTTCATCGGCGTGTCCGCGCCGGGGCTGGTGACCCAGGACATGGTGCGCTCCATGGCGGACAGGCCCATCCTGTTCCCCATGGCCAACCCCACACCGGAGATCATGCCCGACCTGGCCCGGGAGGCGGGGGCGGCGGTGGTGGGCACCGGCCGCAGCGACTTCCCCAACCAGATCAACAACGTGCTGGCCTTCCCCGGGGTGTTCCGGGGGGCCTTCGACGTGCGGGCCTCCGACATCAACGAGGAGATGAAGCACGCCGCCGTCCGCGCCCTGGCGGGGCTGGTGGGGGAGGACGAGCTGTCCCCGGACTACATCATCCCCGCCGCCTTTGACGAGCGGGTGTGCCCCGCCGTGGCGGCGGCGGTGGCCCAGGCGGCCCGGGACAGCGGCGCGGCAAGGATATAAGTGCGGAGCGCCCGGAAGCAGGCGGCTAAGA
The DNA here is from genome assembly GCA_014799485.1 of Clostridiales bacterium. Next base: position 19,312 of record JAAVHY010000034.1, read on the forward strand.
CACGGAGCGGAGTGGACGGCTTGACGGCCCACAGGGCCGGCAAACGGCGCGCGCAGTCGCAGTGGCTTAGACGCCGTCGCGGAGGGCGCGCAGCGTGGCAACGGGCGTAAACCACCCCGCGCACAAAAAGGGCCCCGCTTTTCCATAATATTTTGTGAAATTCGTTTTTGCAATTTTTTGATCTCGGACTTGCAAAATTGCCCCCGGTGGTGTAGAATTGCTGTACCGCGTTAAAGTAACCACCTTCAATGAGGAAAGGATGTTGACAACAATGTCTATCAAAAATGCTTATCTGCTGTCCGTGCTGGAGGACCTGAAGGTCAAGAGCGCCCACGAGCCCGAGTTCCTCCAGGCCGTGGAAGAGGTGCTGGAGTCCCTGGAGCCCGTGGTGAAGGCCGACCCCCGCTATGAGCAGCAGAACATCATCGGCCGCATCGTGGAGCCCGAGCGCGTCGTCATGTTCCGGGTGCCCTGGGTGGACGACAACGGCAAGGTGCAGGTGAACCGGGGCTACCGCGTCCAGTTCAACTCCGCCATCGGCCCCTACAAGGGCGGCCTGCGGTTCCATCCCACCGTCAACCTGTCCGTCATCAAGTTCCTGGGCTTCGAGCAGATCTTCAAGAACTCCCTCACCACCCTGCCCATGGGCGGCGGCAAGGGCGGCTCCGACTTCGACCCCAAGGGCAAGAGCGACGGCGAGGTCATGCGTTTCTGCCAGTCCTTCATGACCGAGCTCCAGCGCCACATCGGCCCGGACACCGACGTGCCCGCCGGCGACATCGGCGTGGGCGCCCGTGAGATCGGCTTCATGTTCGGCCAGTACAAGAAGATCCGGGACGAGTTCACCGGCGTGCTCACCGGCAAGGGCCTGAGCTACGGCGGCTCCCTGGCCCGCACCGAGGCCACCGGCTTCGGCCTGTGCTACTTTGCCGACGCCCAGCTCCGGGACAACGGCAAGTCCTTCCAGGGCAAGAAAGTCGTCATCTCCGGCTCCGGCAACGTGGCCATCTACGCCAACCAGAAGGCCACCCAGCTGGGCGGCAAGGTCATCGCCATGTCCGACTCCAACGGCTATATCGTGGACGAGAACGGCATCGACTACAAGGTGATCCAGCAGATCAAGGAGGTCAAGCGCGACCGCATCAAGACCTATCTGGACTACGTGCCCACCGCCAAGTACGTGGAGGGCTGCTCCGGCATCTGGACGGTGCCCTGCGACATCGCCCTGCCCTGCGCCACCCAGAACGAGATCGGCGAGAACTCCGCCAAGACCCTGATCGCCAACGGCTGCATCGGCGTATTTGAGGGCGCCAATATGCCCTCCACCCCCGGCGCCATCGCCGCCTACCAGGCCGCGGGCATCCTGTTCGCCCCCGCCAAGGCGTCCAACGCCGGCGGCGTGGCCACCTCCGGCCTGGAGATGAGCCAGAACAGCGAGCGGCTGAGCTGGACCTTCGAGGAGGTCGACGCCAAGCTGAAGGGCATCATGGAGGGCATCTACGCCGCCTGTGCCGCCGCCGCCGAGAAGTACGGCATGAAGGGCAACATCCAGGCCGGCGCCAACATCGCCGGGTTCCTGAAGGTCGCGGATGCTATGCTGTGGCAGGGTATCTGAGAAGCGCGAGCTTAGGCGCGCCGCCCCGGATGGACTGGAGTGAGGGATACAAACCAAGAATCGCGCAGCGATTCTGTTTGTGTCCCGAGTCGTAGGGAAGCCGGGGCGAACAGCGCGCCCAAAGCGAGCGTGACAATGCCGCAGAACAGACAACACAAAAACCCCCCGCCGGAGTTTCCGGCGGGGGGTTTCTTATCTTACTTGCTCTCTTCCAACTCGAACTCCGGCCCGAATTCCAGAGCGGCGGGCTCCCTGACCCCCTGCAGCTCCGGCTCCAGCACGGGAGCCTTGACCATGGCGCACCGCCCGTTGAGGCTGCCGCCGTCCTCCACCACCAGGGAGGCGGTGGTCACGTCGCCCTCCAGGCTGCCGGTGGGCTCCAGGCGCATATGCTCCCGGGCGCGGACACTGCCCTCGATCCGGCCGGCCACCCGGACCACGTCCGCCGTGACGGGGCCGCGCACCAGTCCGGTCTCCGCCACGATCACCGCGCCGGTCATATCGAACTCTCCGTCCACTACGCCCTCTACCTGGACCACACCCTCACCCCGGATGGTGCCGGTGACCGTGATGCCCTGGGCGATGACGGTGCTGCCCGCCCGGGGCAGGGCCGGGGTATTGTCCAGCTCCTCCTCCTTGGGCATGGGAACGGCCTCCGCCGTGGGAACCGCCTTCTGCATTCCAAAGAAACCCATAACGATCTCACCTTTCCTTTGGGAAAAGCCGAAAGCCCTATGTAAAACCGGCCCAGCTCTTCTCTTGTGTTCACCATACTTTATCACAGAAGGCCGGAAATTTCAACCCTGAATGTATGTCTGTTTCTGTCAAATCCTGCCGCGCGCCGGATCACCGCTCCACCAGCCGCCTTCGGAACAGGACGACAGCCGCGGCGGACACCACGGCGGCCCAGGCACACACCCACAGCAGATGCCCGGGCAGTGCCGCCCAGTCCCCCGCCAGTGCGGCCCTGGCCCCGTCCGCCCCGTGGGCGAAGGGGAGGCAGTAGGCCGCCGCCTGGAACGCCCCGCCAATGAGGGACAGGTCAAACCAGATCCCCGCCAAAAACGCCGTCACGTTGGTCAGCAGCGCCCCGCACATACCGCCCACCTGCTTGTCGTTGAACAGGGTGCCGCACAGCAGACCCAGGGCGATAAACAGCAGTGCCGACGGGAGCAGGGATGCCGCCGCCGCTAACAGGTTCCAGCTCAGGGGCAGGCCCAGCGCCACCGCCGCCGCCAGACAAATGACCGTCTGCCCCGCCGCCATGGGCAGCATGGGCAGCAGGTAGCCCAGCAGGAAGTCCGCCGCCGTCATGGGGGAAGCCGCCAGCCGGGCCAGAAAGGCGGAGGAGCGGTCCTTCGCCAGAAGCATCCCGGCAAAGAGCGCCATAAAGGTCAGCCCGAAGAAAGCGATGCCGGGGGCCAGAGTGTCCAGTTCAAAGATATGCACCGGGACGCTGCGCTGGATGAGGTTCATCATCAGCAGAAGCACCAGGGGGAAGCCCAGCCCAAAAAACAGGGTCAATGGGTCCCGGAGCAGCTCCTTCGTATTGCGTTTCGCGAATGCCAGCGTTCTCATGACGCCGCCCCCCTTTCCGCCAACGTCACAAAGGCGTCCTCAAAGGTTTCACAGCCCGCCAGGGCCTTCAGCTCGTCCGCCGTGCCCACCGCCCGGAGACGGCCCGCGTTCATGATGCCGATGCGGTCGGCCAGGGCTTCCGCCTCCTCCAGATAGTGGGTGGTCAGAATGATGGCGGTGTGCCCCTTGAGGCCCCGGATGACCCCCCACAGCTCCCGCCGGGCCAGCACGTCCAGCCCCAGGGTGGGCTCGTCCAAAAACAGCGCCTCCGGCTGGGACACCAGGGCCATAGCGATGGACAGCCGCCGCTGCCAGCCGCCGGACAGGGTCTTGGCCCGCTGTTTCGCCCACGGGGTCAGGCCCAGCTGGGCCATCACCTCGGCGGTACGCCCCTTGGGACGGCCGTAGACGCCCGCCATCAGCTCTAAATTTTCCGCCACGGTGAGCCCCGGGGCCACCGCCGTCTCCTGGGGGGAGACCGCCAGGACCTCCTTTGCGGCGTGGGACTGTGTGCGAACGCTGTGCCCCATCAGCTGGGCGTCCCCCCAGGTGGGGACCACCAGGCAGGACAGCATTTTGATGGTGGTGGACTTGCCCGCCCCGTTGACCCCCAGCAGGGCGAACAGCTCCCCCGCCGGGATGGACAGCTCCAGCTCATCCACCACCCTGCGGCCCCCGTACTCTTTGGTCAGGCCCATGATCTGAATCGCGTTCATTGCCCTTTCTCCTTCCCGCCCATAGCCTGGCGGGTGGCCTCATTCATAAAGTCCATCATGCCGTCGAAGCCCACGATGGCGATGCCCCGCTCCTTGTCCGCCATTAGCAGCAGGCTGTCCCCCGGCTCGATCTCGAACATCTCACGCACCTCCTTGGGAATGACGATCTGGCCCTTGTCTCCCACCCGCACGGTGCTCAGGAACTTGTCCTGGGGTATTTTCATCTTCATTGAAACTCCTCCTATTAGTATAACTTTTCCTACTTAGTATAACTCGGCATACCTCCCCTGTCAAGAGGAAATCGCCGCCGGTTCTGATTTGGCCAAGCGGCGCATACATTGCAGGGAGGTGAGCGTCATGCGAAAGAAAAGGACAAGTCGGCCGCTGGCCCGGGGCCTGCGGCTGGGGGCGGCGGCGCTGGTGGCGGTGCTGGGCGGATGGCTGCTGTGGCTGGTGGGCGACCCCGCCGCCGCGCTGGAACAGCTCAGGGAGCTGGCGGGCAGCGCCCAGGTCTCCCTGGCCCTGCTGTCGGCGGAGCTGGGGCTGGAGGAGGAGGGCGGCCTGTCCGGCTGGGACAGGCTGGTGCTGGCCCAGTCCTCCCTCCTGGGCGGCCCGCCGCCCCAGCAGGAGCCAGTCCCCTCCGATCCCCTGCCTGGGGAGGACCAGGATCTGGCGGAGCTGGACCCCGCCGGGGAGGATGAGCAGACCGACCCGCCCGCCCCCTCCACCACCGCGCCCGAGGACATCATCCCCAAAACTATGGTGCCGGGGTCGTCGGCCAAATACGTCACGTCGGGGAACATATCCGTCTACAACCACACGGACTACTCCATCGACATCCCCTCCCTGCTGGAAAACGCCCCACAGCTGTCCGCAGAGGGGGACGGCCCCAAGGTGCTCATTTACCACTCCCACGCCACCGAGGCCTACACCATGGACGGCACCGACCTGTACGAGCCCAGCGGCGACCACCGCACCCTGGACACGGACAAGAACATGGTGCGGGTGGGGGAGGAGATGAAGGCGGTGTTCGAGGCGGCGGGCATCGGCGTCGTCCACGACACCACTTTGTACGACTACCCCAGCTACAACGACGCCTATAACCGCTCGGTGCAGGGGGTGGCGGAAAACCTGAAGAAGTACCCCTCCCTGGTGCTGGTGCTGGACGTCCACCGGGACGCCCTGGCGGCCAGCGACGGCACCATTTATAAGGTGGTGGCCGGAACGGTGGACAACTGCGCCCAGGTGCTGATGCTGATCGGCAGCGACGCCAACGGCCAGGTCCATCCCAACTGGCGGGTGAACCTGGCGCTGGCGCTGAGGATCCAGTCGGCGCTGGCCAACAAGTGGGCCACCCTGGCCCGGCCCCTGGTGCTGCGGCCCAGCCGGTTCAACCAGCACCTGTCCACAGGCACCATTTTGGTGGAGGTGGGCACCCACGGGAACACCCTCCAGGAAGCCATCACCGCCGCGCGGCTGTACGCCCGGACGGTGGTGGAGCTGATGGAAAACGAAGGGAGCGCCGGCTGAGCCGGCGCTCCCTTGTTGTCGTTTCACTTGCTCACTGCCTCGTCCAGAAGGGCTTGCAGATCGTCCTTGGAGAAACGGTACACCTTGTCGCAGAACTGGCAGGTGAGCTCCGCGCCCCCCTGCTCCTCCATCAGCGAAGCCAGCTCGTCTTTCCCCAGGCTGATGAGGGCCCGGCTCACCCGCTCCTCCGAGCAGTAACAGCGGTATTCGATGGGGGCGGTCTCCAGCACCTCCAGCTCGAATTCGCCCAGCACCTCCCGCAGCAGGTCCAGGGGGTCCATCCCCCCGTCCAGCCGGGCGCTGACGGCCCCCAGGCGCGCCACCCCCCGCTCCAGGCTGGAGATGACGGCGTCGTCCGCCCCGGGCAGCAGCTGGATGAGATAGCCCCCCGCGGCCTGCACCGTCTGGTCCGGGGCGATGAGCACCCCCAGGGCGCAGGCGGTGGGTATCTGCTCGCTCTCCACAAAGTAGGCGGCCACGTCCTCGGCGATCTCGCCCCCCACCAGCTGAACCGAGCCCACATAGGGCTCCTTCAGCCCAAGGTCCCGGATGACGGTCAGCTCCCCGTCCGCCCCCACGGCGGCCCCCACGTCCAGCTTGCCCTTGGCCTTCCGGGGCACGTCTACGGCAGGGTTCTGCACATAGCCCCGGACATTTCCCTGGCTGTCGGACACGGCGGTGAGGCCCCCCAGCGGCCCGCCCCCCTTCAAGCGCAGGGTGACGGAGGCATCCTCCTTCTTCATGGCGGCGCCCATCATGGACGCGGCCATGAGCAGGCGGCCCAGGGCGGCGGCCGCCACCGGCCAGCAGTCGTGGATGGCCCGGGCGCGCTCCACCGTGTCCCGCGCGGAAATCGCTATGGCCTTCACTGGCGCGTCCTTGGCAATGACGCGGACGATCTGATCCATTGTCACAGTTCCTTTCCCGCGGCGAAAAAGATCCGCTGCGCCCCCTCTTTCGGCCCGCGCATGGTCTTGTCGCCGTATAACTTGATGTGTCGGAAGCCCGCCTCCCGCAAAAAGCCGTCCAGCTCTTCCACGGTATAGGCGTACTCCTCGTGGTATTCGCCCCCCCGGCTCCAGCCGCCGTCCTCCTCCCGGACGAACAGGTCCAGACCGTAGCCGCACACACGGCGGCGGGGGCTGTACTCCCCCCGCCAGACGCAGAACAGGCCGTCGTCCTCGTCCAGATAGGTCTGGCCGTCCGCCCCCTCCAGGGCGGCGGGGGTCTTCGCGTCAAAGAGGAACAGTCCGCCCGGGGCCAGCGCCCGGTACACCCGCCGGAACGTCCGGCGCAGGGCGGCGGGGCGGGTGACGTAGTTCACGCTGTCCAGGCAGGAGATGACGGCGTCCGCCGGCTCCAGCAGGGCGAGCCGGGACATATCCTGGCACACGAGCCGCACGTCCAGCCCCCGGCACTTCTGGTCGGCCACGGCCAGCATATCCGGGGACAGGTCCACGGCGGTCATGGCGTAGCCCCGTTCCGCCAGCAATTTCGTCAGGCTCCCCGTGCCGCAGCCCAGCTCCACCACCGAGCGGACAGGCCGCTTGGAGCGCCGGAAGTGCCGCTCTATGTAGTCTGCCCACTTTTCGTAGTCCACATCGGCGGTGAGCCGGTCGTAGCTTCGGGCCAGCACCGTGTAGGCGTCCATCATTTGGAAAGCCTCGGCAGCACGGTCTTGTACCCGTCCGCGCCGTATTGCAGCGCCCGGTTCACCCGGCTGATGGTGGCGCTGGACGCCCCGGTGCGCTGGAGGATGTCATTGTAGATCAGCCCCTCGTCCAGAAGCTGGGCCACCTCCAGCCGCTGGGCCATGGCCCGCAGCTCCGCCACGGTACACAGGTCCTGAAAAAAGGCCCGGCATTCCTCCCGGGACCTCAGGGCCAGAATAGCTTCGAACAGCAGCTCGCTTCGATCAGGCGTCTCTTTTTGCACGACGGCCCCTCCTGTCAAACATGGGATAAGTTTGACCTATTTTATCACGCCGCTTTATGGAAGTAAAGAGGAAAAGAGAAAAACGTCAAAAAGGTCTTGCGGACCGGGCCGCCCTTCATTATAATAGGGCTGTTGGGCCGCGCCTCGCGGCCCGCGCGCGCCGGAAAAGGCAGACCGGCCCCCGCCGGCTGCGAATCCCGGGGCGCGGAGGTATTTAAAATGGTAAAAGCGATCGTAGGGGCCAACTGGGGCGACGAGGGCAAGGGCAAGATCACCGATCTGCTGGCCGAGACGTCGGACGTGGTGGTGCGCTTCCAGGGCGGGGCCAACGCCGGCCACACCATCATCAACGACTATGGCCGCTTCGCCCTGCACATCCTGCCCTCCGGCATCTTCTACCCCCACATCACCAATGTCGTCGGCAACGGGGTGGCGCTGGACGCGGCCAAGCTGGTGGACGAGCTCAAGGGCATTATGGCCCAGGGGGTGCCGGCGCCCAACCTCATCGTGTCTGAGCGGGCCCAGCTGCTCATGCCCTACCACGTCCTCCAGGACGGGTACGAGGAGGAGCGCCTGGGCGGGAAGGCCTTCGGCTCCACCAAGAGCGGCATCGCCCCCTTCTACTCGGACAAATACGCCAAGACGGGCATCCAGGTGTGCGACCTGTTCGATGAAGACCGCCTCTGGGAGCGGCTGAGCCGCGCCGTCGAGGTCAAGAATATCCTCTTCCAGCACCTGTACCACAAGCCCGCCCTGGACGTGAAGGCGCTGTACGACCAGCTTCTGGGTTACCGGGAGCTGCTGCGCCCCTACGTGGGCGACGCGGTGGGCTTCCTCCACCGGGCAATCAAGGAGGGCAGGACCATCCTTCTGGAAGGCCAACTGGGCTCCATGAAGGACCCGGATCTGGGCATCTTCCCCATGACCACCTCCTCCCACACCCTGGCGGGCTACGGCTGCGTGGGGGCCCCCGTGCCCCCCACCGCCATCGAGGACGTGATCTGCGTCACCAAGGCGTACTCCTCCAGCGTGGGCTCCAGCACCGAGCCTTTCGTCAGCGAGCTGCTGGGCCCCGAGGGGGACGAGCTGCGCCGCCGGGGGGGCGACAGGGGCGAATTCGGGGCCACCACCGGCCGTCCCCGCCGGGTAGGCTGGTTCGACGCGGTGGCCACCAAGTACGGCTGCATGGTGCAGGGGGCCACCCAGGCGGCGCTGACCTGCCTGGACGTGCTGGGCTACCTGGACGAGATCCGTGTCTGCGTGGGCTACGAGATCGACGGCGAGGTCACCGATATGTTCCCCACCACCCCGAAGCTGATGCGGGCCAAGCCGGTGTTCGAGACGCTCCCCGGCTGGAAGAGCGACGTGCGGGGCATCACCGACTACGACGCCCTGCCCGCCGCCGCCCGGGGCTATGTCGAGTTTTTGGAAAAGCACATCGGCGTGCCCATCACCATCGTGTCCACCGGGCCCAAGCGCCATGAGATCGCCCTGCGGAAATAGGAAAAAAGCGGAACAGGCACAGCCCCGCGGCCGCGGGGGCTGTGCCTGTTCCGCTGCCGGGCCGCGCTGAAAACTCTTGCAAAACTAAGCGAAAAAACTGTTGACAACCAGCCTTCGTTGTGGTAATATCATTCTCGTGCCGAACGATGGCACACAACGACGCGCGAGTGGTGGAATTGGTAGACTCGCTGGCTTCAGGTGCCAGTGCTCGCAAGGGCGTGCGGGTTCGACTCCCGCCTCGCGCACCAATCCCGGAACTGTTATATCAACAGTTTCGGGATTTTTTTGACCTCAGCGGGTTCGGCATCATTTGGCAAGTGGCCCGGAATCCCTTTCAATTTTTAAAGAAAGACGATGAAGTATCAATGAGTAAAAGCAAGCAGTATTTTTCGAATGCAATCGACCTGCTGAAAAAAGTTTCCGACACGCAAAGCGAGTCCATCCGCCAAGCGGTCGATGCGGTATCTGATACTTTAAAACGAGATGGCATGATCTTTGCTTTCGGCACTGGGCATTCTCATATGCTGGCAGAAGAGCTCTTTTATCGTGCCGGCGGTCTGGTCAAAGTTTATCCTATTTTTGATGAATCGTTGATGCTGCACGCCAACGCCACCCGCTCCAGCCAGGTAGAATGTTTGCCCGGTTATGCCGCTACTCTGGTAGAGAATGGACCGGAAATGAAAGCTGGCGATGTCATTTTCATTTTTTCCAATTCAGGCCGGAATGCTGTTCCCATCGAAATGGCAATGCAAGCAAAAAGCAGGGGCCTCTGTGTCATCTGCATTACCAATCTTGCGCATTCGAGTTCGGTTACATCACGTCACTCCAGCGGTAAAAAGCTGTATGAATTGTGTGATATTGTAATTGATAACTGTGGCGTCATCGGAGACACATCGGTCAAAATAGGCGGTTTGACATGCGGGCCGACCTCCACCGTTGCCGGTGCGGCGATCCTTCAGGCGATCGTTTGCGGTGTTGTTGAAAGATTGCAGGAGGACGGCGCCGTACCTGAAGTTTTTATCAGCGGCAATGTAGACGGCGGGCACGAAAAAAATCAGGTCTATTATGAAAAATATCGCAAGCTCATTCGGATGCTGTAAATTTGAAGCCGAAAAGAAAGGCACGCTGACAGCGTGTCTTTCTTTTTGGTGCCCAGGGCCGGCTCCGCCCCGCACGGGGTTGACACCGACCCTCAAAACAAATACAATATCGCATAGAAGTTTTTTACAGCGCCGGCGAAAACTCCAAGCGCGCCGCCGGGACGGACGAGGAAAAGGGGCTCCGACGTGAAAAACAAGCTTCCAAAGCTCTCCCCCAATCGGACCATCGCCCTGGGCTTCCTGGCCATTATCCTGGCGGGGGCCCTGCTGCTCATGCTGCCCATCGCCAACCGGGGCGGACGCCCCCTGTCCTTCCTGGACAGCCTGTTCACCGCCACCTCCGCCACCTGCGTCACGGGGCTGGTGGTGGCGGACACCTGGACCCAGTTCAATCTGCTGGGCCAGGTCATTTTGCTAACGCTCATCCAGGTGGGCGGGCTGGGCTATATGACCATGGTGCTCATGGCCTCCATGCTGCTGGGCCGGAAGATCGGCCTGCGCCAGCGCTCCGTAATGCTGGAAAGCGTCAGCGCCGAGCGGCTCAACGACGCGCTCGCCCTGCTGCGCTATATCCTGGCGGGCACCGCCGCCATCGAGGGCATCGGCGCGGTGCTGCTGGCCTTTCGGTTCATCCCGGAGCTGGGCCTTCCCCGGGGGCTGTGGTATTCCGTATTCCACAGCGTGTCCGCCTTCTGCAACGCGGGCTTCGACCTGATGGGCTTCCGGGAACCCTACAGCTCCCTCACCCACTATGTGGACGACCCGCTGGTGAACCTCACCGTGTGCGCCCTGATCCTGCTGGGCGGTCTGGGCTTCCTGGTGTGGCGGGACGTGTGGGAAAAGGGCCTGCGCTTCCGCCGCTACTCCCTCCACACCAAGATCATGCTCACCGCCAGCGCCATTTTGGTCATAGGCGGCACGGCCCTGTTCTGGTGGGCGGAGCGGGGCAGCCTGCTGGCGGGGATGGGCCCCGGGGAGCAGGCCCTGGCCTCGCTGTTCCAGGCCGTCTCCCCCCGGACGGCGGGGTTCAACACCATTGACCTGGCCGCCCTCACCAGCGGGGGCGGACTGCTCACCATCGTGCTGATGTTCATCGGCGCGGGCCCCGGCTCCACCGGCGGCGGCGTAAAGATCACCACCGTGGCGGTGTGCCTGCTCACCCTGGCCAGTTATGTCCGGGGCAGGCGGGAAGTGGGGGCCTTCAACCGCCGGCTGGACGAGGAGCAGATCCACCGCTCGGCGGCTGGGGTGACGCTGTATATGACGTTCATCGGGCTGGGGGGCTTCCTGATGCTGACCGCCCAGCCCTTCCCCCTCCAGGACGCGCTGTTCGAGCTGTTCTCCGCCATGAGCACCGTGGGCCTGTCCACCGGCATCACCCGGGCCCTCTCCCCCTTCAACCGGGGACTGCTCATCGTCATGATGTACTGCGGGCGGATCGGCAGCCTGTCCATGATGATGGCGCTGGCGGGGCGGCTGCCCCCCCGGGTGAAGGATCCTGTGGAGCATATCACCATTGGGTAATGGGTATAAAAACCCTGATCAGGAAAGGTGTGTAGCATAATGGCATCGACATTTCTGGTGATCGGCCTGGGCCGGTTCGGCGTCAACCTGGCCCTGAAGCTGATGGACTCGGGCAATGAGGTCATGGTCATCGACACCGACGAGGAGGCGGTGAACCACATCGCCCCCCACGTCACCCAGGCCAAGATCGGGGACTGCATGGACGAGGAGGTGCTGCGCTCCCTGGACCCGGCCAGCTTCGACTTCTGCTTCGTGTGCATCAGCGACAACTTCCAGTCCTCCATGGAGATCACCTCCCAGCTCAAGGAGCTCGGCGCCCCTATGGTGGTAGCCAAGGCCGACCGGGACCTCCACGCCCGGCTGCTGCTGAAGATCGGCGCGGACGAGGTGGTGTTCCCCGAGCGGGATATGGCCATGCGCACCGCCATGCGCTTCAGCGTCAACGGGGCGCTGGAGTACATCGAGCTGGCCCCCGGCTACGCCATTTTCGAGCTGGACGTGCCCGACAGCTGGGCGGGCATGACCCTGCTGGAGCTGGACATCCGCAAGCGGTGGAACGTGAACGTCATCGGGCGCAAGGAGGACGGGGCCATCCTGCCCCTGGACGCCGCCCAGTTCAAGTTCAAGGCGGACACCCACATCCTGGTGGCGGGCCGGCCGGACGACGTGGCCAAGATGGTCAAGTAAGCCGGGGCGGGACTTTTTCCCTTCCCCCTTGCAAAACCCGGAAAAAATGGTATACTATTGCAAAGCTTTTCCCCTGCCCGCCGGGGCAGGGAACATAGAACATCAGGAATCGAGGGAACGCATATGGAACGCATCACCATCGCCGGCCTTTTTGCCGACAGCGAGCGGCTGGGCGGGCAGACCGTCACCGTCATGGGCTGGGCCCGCACCATCCGGGACATGAAGGGCTTCGGCTTCATCGAGCTCAACGACGGCTCCTGCTTCAAGAACCTCCAAATCGTCATGGACGCCGGCGCCCTGGACAACTATAAGGACATCGCGTCGCAGAACGTGGGCGCGGCCCTCATCGTCACCGGCACGGTGGTGCTCACCCCGGAGGCCAAGCAGCCCCTGGAGGTCAAAGCCGCCTCCATCGCGGTGGAGGGCGTGTCCTCCCCGGACTACCCCCTGCAGAAGAAGCGCCACAGCGTGGAGTACCTGCGCACCATCCAGCACCTGCGGCCCCGCACCAACCTGTTCTCCGCCGCCTTCCGGGTGCGCTCCGTGGCCGCCCACGCCATCCACTGCTTCTTCCAGGACAGGGGCTTCGTCTATATCCACACCCCCATCATCACCGCCTCCGACTGCGAGGGCGCGGGCGAGATGTTCCAGGTGACCACTTTGGACATGGAAAACCCGCCCCGGCTGGAGGACGGCAGCGTGGACTGGTCGAAGGACTTCTTCGGCAAACGGGCCAACCTCACCGTGTCCGGCCAGCTCAACGCGGAGAACTTCGCCATGGCCTTCGGCAGCGTGTACACCTTCGGCCCCACCTTCCGGGCGGAAAACTCCAACACCCAGCGCCACGCCGCCGAGTTCTGGATGATCGAGCCGGAGATGGCCTTCGCCGACCTCACCGACTATATGGACACCGCCGAGGCCATGATCAAGCATATCATCAACTATGTGATGGAGCGCTGCCCCGACGAGATGGCCTTCTTCAACTCCTTCGTGGACAAGGGGCTGGTGGAGCGCTTGCGGCACGTGGCCTCCTCCGAGTTTGCCCGGGTGAGCTACACCGACGCCATTGAGATCCTGAAGAAGAACAACGACAAGTTTGACTACAAGGCGGAGTGGGGCTGCGACCTCCAGACTGAGCACGAGCGCTACCTCACCGAGCAGGTGTTCAAAAGGCCGGTGTTCGTCACCGACTACCCCCGTGACATCAAGGCGTTCTATATGCGCCTGAACGACGACGGCAAGACCGTGGCCGCCGCCGACTGCCTGGTGCCCGGCATCGGCGAGATCATCGGCGGCTCCCAGCGCGAGGAGCGCATCGACGTGCTGGAGGCCCGCATGGCCCAGCTGGGCCTCAACCCCGAGGACTACTGGTGGTATCTGGATCTGCGGCGTTACGGCTCCTGCCGCCACGCCGGGTTTGGCCTGGGCTTCGAGCGGATGGTCATGTACCTCACCGGCGTGTCCAACATCCGGGACGTGGAGCTCCACCCCCGCACCGTGGGCAACGCGGAGTTTTAATGATAGCCCCCCCCGCCGGATGGCGGGGGGGGCTATGGTCACGCCTCGGACGTGGAGCTTCCCCGAAAGCCGTGGGCAACGCGGAATTCTGATTTCCGGCTGTGAAAAGGGCCCCTGCGCCGTGCGCAGGGGCCCTTTTTTATTGTTCCCACAGACGGCACACCCGCCAGAAGGAGTGCCAGGCGGAACCGCCGTCCCCCTGCCAATACTGGGGCTCATAGACATACAGTACGCCGTCATCGCCGGGGACGGCGTAGACCTTCCGTCCCTCCAGCGGCCTATCATGGTCATCCCCCCGGCGGTTGGTCTCCAGATCCCCTGCCGGGATGGAATCGTCTCCCACATAATGGAGGTGCCCGATGAACTCACACCCCTCCGGCAGCGCTTCCAGTACCGGCGAGACGTTGTGGTAATAGCTGAAGTGATACGCCCGCCCCTGCCAGCTTACCAGCTCATTGTTCCCCAGCGCGTCCGACACAAAACGGATATAAGAGCCCTCCTCGGCAAACCAGTCCGTGCGCATGAGGACGTACACTACGGCGGGATGTTCCCCGCTGACAAATACCGTGCCACTGGCCTCAAAGCCGGCCTGGAGCTGCAGCTCCTCCGTAGGCTCTTCCAGGGTCACTCCGCTGATGGTTCCGTACTCATGGAAACCCTCCGGCATATAGCCCATGGAGCTGTAGGGGCCGCCGCCATCCGGGAACCGCTCCACGGACGTTCCGGCCCATTCGTACAGGGTGTCCCCCACCCGCAGCACGGGAGTGATCCCTCCGGGCAGCATATCGCAGCCGGGGCCGGGGTAGTTTGCGCTTGGCGGCAGGTGTACCATCCAGCGCCATACCCCCGCGCCCGCCAGCGCGATGAGGTACAGGCAGGCCGCCAGTGCCCCCCACCGCCGCCAGGCAGGGGCTTTTGCGCTCCCCGGGGGTGTTTTCGCGTCATCCACAAGGTCGTCCCCAATATCAGAGATGGCGAGGAACAGCCGCACCGCCTTTTCCTCGTCCTTCATAGAGCAAAGCCCTCCTTTTCCAATGTGTGCTTCAAGCTCCGCCGCAGGCGGGACATCTTCTGCGCCAGCCGGTTGGGGGAGACGCCCCGCTCCGCCGCCAGGGCCTGGAGCTCCATGCCGTACCAGTACCGCCGCAGGAACAGCGCCCGGTCCTCCCGGCTCAGCGTCCGCAGCCAGCGGTCGATGGCCGCCGACAGCTCCTGGCCCTCCAGCTCCCGCTCCACGCCCCCGGTCGCGGGGACGCAGTCCGCCAGCTCGTCCAGCAGCAGCCTCACGCCCGCGTACCGCTTCTGGGCGCGGTCTTTGTTCCAGCGGTTCAGGGCCAGGTTCCGGGTCACCCTGCCCAGCCACGCCCCCAGCCTGTCGGGGCGCTGGGGCGGGATGGCGTTCCACGCTTGATGGAGGGCGTCGTTGACGCACTCCTCCGCGTCCTCGTCCACGCCCAGGATGTTCCTGGCCACGCCCCGGCACAGCGCGCCGTATTTCCGCTCCGTCTCCCTGACGGCCGCCTCGTCCCGCCGCCAGTACAGCTCCACGATCTGGCTGTCCTCCATCCCTGTCCCCCCTTTCGGTCATTCTCGTGAAGGCCCTCACACCCTGTAAGACAGGATCCCGCGCCCGATATTACGCCCATTTTTAAATTGGATTATTATACCAGCTTTGCCCCGATTCTTCAATCCTCCCATTGCGCTTGCGGGGGAACAGTGGTATAATGCTCCTACTTATACAAGCTTTTCCCGGGCCCCTTAGAATATAAGGAATAGGAAATGAGTTGATTTGATTTGACCATTATTATCGCAGGCGGCGGCAAGGTGGGCGCCACCCTGGCCGAGCATCTGGCCGACGAGGGCCACAGCGTCATCATCGTGGACATATCCGGCGACACGCTGGAGCGGCTGTCCAACCAGCTGGACGTGATGTGCGTGAAGGGGAACTGCGTGTCCCGGGACGTACTGCTGGAGGCCGGCGTAAAGGACAGCGACGTACTCATCGCCGCCACCGGCTCCGACGAGATCAACCTGCTGTGCTGCCACACCGCCCACAACATCGGCGTGCCTTACACCGTGGCCCGCGTCCGGGGCGCCGAGTACGTCAGCGAGCTGGACACGCTGAAAAGCGATCTGGGCATCACCATGCTCATTAACCCCGAGCTCACCGCCGCCACTGAGATCTCCCGGCTGCTGCGCTTCCCCAGCGCCGCCAACATCGACTCCTTCGCCCGGGGCCGGGTGGAGCTGGTGTCCTTCACCGTCCAGGAGGGGGACTTTTTGACGGGGCGCTCCCTGGCCTCCCTGGCCTCCAAGATTCAGGGCCTTCCCATGCTGCTGTGCGCGGTAGAGCGGGGGGAGGAAGTCTTTATCCCCAACGGCGCGTCCGTGCTGGCCGCGGGGGACCGGGTATCCATCGCCGGCACCCCCAGCGGCATCCACCAGTTCTTCAAGCTGCTGGGCCGCCAGACCCACCGCATCCGCAACGCGTTCATCATCGGGGGCGGGCGCATCGCCTTCTATCTGCTGATCCAGCTGGAGCGGCTGGGCATGAACTGCAAGGTGGTGGAACGCAGCGAAGAGCGCTGCCGGGAGCTGGCGGAGGAATTCCCCCGCTCCCTCATCATCCATGGGGACGGCACCGATCCCGAGCTGCTCACCGAGGAGCGCATGGCCGCCAGCGACGCCTTCATCGCCCTTACCAACCGGGACGAGGACAACCTCATCATCTCCCTCTATGCCCATCAGGCGGGGGTGCCCAAGGTGGTGGCCAAGTCCAACCGGCAGAACTACACCGCCATCGCCCACTCCGCCGGGGTGGAGTCCGTGGTGTCCCCCAAGCTGGCCACGGCGGGACTGATTCTGCGGTTCATCCGGGGGCTGAAAAACTCCAAGGGCACCGTGATGAACGCGCTGTACCGCATCGCCGGGGGCAAGGCGGAGGCCATGGAGTTCCTGGTCACCTCCGCCACCCGGAACCTGAAGGTGCCCCTGAAGGAGCTCAGGCTCCGCCAGGGGGTGCTCATCGCCGTCATCGTCCGGGGGAACAAGGTCATCATCCCAGAGGGCTCCACCTGCCTGGAGCAAGGGGACGACGTCATCGTCGTGGCCCGGGACAGCGGCATCCTGGACCTCAACGACATCTACGCCGAGACTGGCCGGGGCGCGGGGGGCTGATGGGATGAATTTCAAACTGGTGCTGCGCATCACCGGCCTCACCCTGCTGATCGAGGCGGCCGCCATGCTCATCCCCATGGGGGTGGCCCTGATCTACGGCGAGAGCCCCCTCCCCTTTCTGTGCTCCATCCTCATCATCCTGGCCGCCGCCTGCGCGCCGGTGTTCCTGTTCCGGCCCAAAGAGGACTTTTTCGCCCGGGAGGGCTTTTTCACCGTGGGTCTGATCTGGGTTCTGTTCGGGGCGTTCGGGGCCCTGCCCTTCTGGTTCTCCGGGCAGTTCGGCCCCTATGTGGACTGTTTTTTTGAGACCATCTCCGGCTTCACCACCACCGGGGCCACCATCCTCACCGCCATCGAGGGCCTGCCCATGGGGCTGCTGTTCTGGCGCTCCTTCACCCACTGGCTGGGTGGAATGGGGGTGCTCATCCTCACCGCGGCCCTGCTGCCCTTTTTGGGAATCAGCTCCAACTTCCTCATCCGGGCGGAGAGCCCCGGCCCGGTGAAGAGCAAGCTGGTGCCCCGTGCGTCCCAGTCGTCCAAGATCCTGTACGCCATCTACTTCGCCCTCACCGTGCTCCAGACGCTGTGCCTGCGCCTGGCGGGGCTCGACTGGTACGATTCCATCACCCACGCCATGTCCACCGCCGGCACCGGCGGCTTTTCCCGCATGAATTCCTCGGTGGGCTCCTTCGGCAGCCCCGCCGTGGAGATCATCATCACCATCTTCATGCTGCTGTTCTCGGTGAACTTCGCGGTCTATTTCCTCATCCTCACCGGGAAGGCCAGGCAGGCCCTGAAAAGCGACGAGCTGCGGTTTTTCCTCCTCATGGTGGCCGCCTCCACCGCCGCCATCGCCTGGAACCTGCGGGATATTTACAACGGCGTGGGGGAGTGTGTGCGCTACGCCGCCTTCCAGGTGGCGTCCATCGTGTCCACCACCGGCTTTGCCTCGGCCAACTACGATCTGTGGCCGGAGTTCTCCAAAATGCTGCTCGTCGTGCTCACCTTTATCGGGGCGTGCGCCGGCTCCACCGGCGGCGGCATCAAATGCGGGCGCATCCTGATCCTCATCCGCTCCGCCCGGCGGGAGGTGCGCTCCATCATCCATCCCAGGGCGGTATCTGTGGTGCGGCTGGACGGCGCCACCGTGTCGGAAGCGGCGATCCGCACCGCCCAGTGCTACTTCATCGTCAACCTGTTCCTGGTGTTTGGCCTGGCCATCGTGGTGGGGTTGGACAATTTCTCCTTCGGCACCACCCTGACCGCCGTCATCACCTGCATCAGCAACGTAGGCCCCGGCCTGGAGGTCGTCGGCCCGGCGGGCAACTTTTCCGCCTTTTCCGTGCTGAGCAAGCTGGTGCTGTCCTTCGCCATGATCCTGGGGCGGCTGGAGATGTATCCCATCCTGGTGCTGTTCAGCCGCAGCGCCTGGAAACGCTCGTAAAGGCAAATCGCGTCCCTTCTTATAGGAGGGACGCGATTTTTCAGAAAAACCCGAAAAAAGGTGTTGACAAATCTTTTGGTATCTGCTATTATCTATCTTGCGCTGAACGAGGCGCGGTAAATATGGGGGTATAGCTCAGCTGGGAGAGCGCTTGAATGGCATTCAAGAGGTCAGCGGTTCGATCCCGCTTATCTCCACCAAGTAAAAAGCTTTGAAAACTTACGTTTTCAAAGCTTTTTTGTTATTTTTTTCGATGTTTAATAATTGGGGCCTGATTTGCCCCCAAAGAAGCTATACCCCCACATGCTTTAAATATTTTGCAAAATATCCCCATTAATTTGTATATTCCCAAAAAATCCGACCATTTTTGTGCATGCCATTCAAGTACCTGCTTCTGACCCCAAATAAGTAATACCCCCAAAAGTCCATTCAATATTGATCGCTCTGCCTCGTCCCAGCTCCACCCGGGAGATCATAGCATAGGCAATCTCTTGCTGAACGAAAATCGGAAGCGCATCTAAATTTCGGATATGCTTAGATGAGACTTCCTGACGCAAACGGAGCAAACCATGCCAACGGGCTTTATGTTGACATGCTGCCTCCTTAACCTTGACCAATTCTGCCTTTAGCAAGAGCAATTTATTCTCCGACATCTGGATTAGGTCGTTGAGCAGCACAGAACCAAATGCGCTACTTCCCCGGAGCACTTCGACCACTTCCGCTTTTAACACCTCTAGGTTAGCTTCCTCCTGTTCGATTTTCTGTTTCAACTCACTCTGCTGTTGCATGACCACATGATCGCTGACATCCGATGAAAAAACGGTGTCATAGAACAGTGCTGCTTGAAGTTTGTTTCGCACCAAATCATCTACAAGATTGACCGAATAGCTCCGCTGTCCATTGCAGGGGTGTAAAGATGTATGTTGTAAAGGGTGAATGTGAGATTTCGCCTAATATAACATAGCGGCTTGCTCGTTTGTGGTGAATGACGGTGCTATGGGAGGGGGTGATGCCAATATCCGCATAACTTCGAGCGACAAATTGTCGCTCGAAGTATATCCGAGGGGCGGTGTCATGTTTTTTGAAATGGGACTGTCATGCCATTAGCCTGTTTTTTTCGATTTTGCCCATAATATACTTGGGA